>NZ_CEEDMM010000044.1:0-213890 GCF_979255995.1 Agrococcus sp. AC640b | reverse complement strand
ACCCTCCCCCGCGCTCCGCCCCGCCGACGCCGTCGTCGGCGACCGTCACGGCATCCTCGTCGACGACGATCGTGCACGACGACGCGCGCGCATGCCGCACGACGTTCGTCACCGCCTCGCGCACGACGTAGCCGAAGAGCGTCGCCGTGGCGTCGTCGACGCTCGGCATCGCGCTCGGCGTCGTCGGCTGCACACCGGCGGCGAGCAGCACGGAGCGCGCGCTCGCGACCTCGGTCGCGACCCGCACCTCCTGCATGCCGCTCGAGGTCGCGCGCACGTCGGCGAGCGCCTGACGCGCGATGGCCTCGACCTCGCCGAGCTCCTGCTGCACCCTCGCGGGGTCGCGCTCCACGAGCCTCGCCGCCAGCTGGGTCTTCACGGCGATCGCCGTGAGCGAATGCCCGAGGATGTCGTGCAGGTCGCGGCCGATGCGCGCACGCTCCGCGGCGACCGCGAGCGTCGCGACCCGCTGCTCCGCCTCTCGCAGCCTCGCGCTGCGGTCGAAGATCACGAGGGCGAGCGACAGCGCGACGCCGCCGACGAGCGCGAACAGCGACAGCAGCATCGGCGTGAACGCGCCGACGAGGCCCGAGGCGAGCGCCGCGGCGCCCGCGCCGACGACGACGACGGGGATCGCGGCGCGCACCGGCAGCAGCACCGCCGCAGCCATCGCGGGGTAGATCGTGAAGTTGAGCACGTCGATGCCGAGCGACGGCACGAGCGTCAGCAGCGACGCGGCGACGAGCGCGAGCCACGCGGCGCGACCCGCCACGGGCCAGGCGACGGCGTACGAGGAGCCGACGTAGACGACCGCGACCAGCGCGACGGCCGCGGCGGTCGCGGCGAGCCCGGCCGCCGTGCCGTCGCCGACGACGAACGGCATGAACGCGAAGGCCAGGAAGAACAGGTTCGGCAGCATGTAGTAGACGCCACCCGCGACCATGCGCTGCCAGATCGCCGACGCGGACGACCGGCGTGCGGCGGGCTGCTCGGCCACGGCGCTCACCGGCGCGACGTGCGCACCGCACGTCGGAAGCCGAGGACCGTCACGAGCCCGAGGATAGCGAGGCACCCGACGAGCACCGCGACGCCGACCCACGGCAGCTCGCCGCCGACGATGGGCCACTGGCCCAGCTGCACGATCCAGTGCGTCGGCAGCCACTGGCCGATCGCGACGAGCCACTCGGGGAACAGCTGCGAGGGGAAGATCATGCCGCCGGCGAGCGCGAGGAGCATCATGACGACGGTGAGCACCGCCTGCACGGCCTCGATCCTCACCCCCAGCGCGACCGCGACCCCCAGCAGCACCATGGGGGTCATCGCGAGCCACACGATCCCCGCGGACGCGATCAGGGAGCCGGCGTCGGCGACGACGCCCGTGAGCGCGCCTGCGACGTACACGACGGCGAGGGCGGGCAGCACCGCGAGCATCGCCGCGACGACCTTGCCGACGACGAACCCGGCTGGCGTGAGCGCCGTGAGCTGCAGCTGCCGGAACCATCCGGTGCGCCGTTCGACCTGCAGCAGCGCACCGCCGTTGATCGCGGCGCCGAAGGCGCCGTAGGAGCCGAGCGCGACCATCATGAGCGCGGCGACGTTCGTCTCGCCGACCCGCTGCTGCCCGAACAGCTGCGAGAACAGCAGGAACATCACGAGCGGGAACGCGATCGTGAACACGAGGAAGAAGACGTTGCGGGCCAGCTGCAGCGTCGCCTGGCCGACGTAGAAGACGGTCACGTCGCGCCGGGCGGGCGCTGGGGGCCTGGCTGCGAACGACGGGGTCGTGGCGGTGGTGGCGCTCATGGGGTGCTCCTGACGGTGATGTGCGTGCGTGCGGTGGATGCGATGCGCGGCTCAGCGCCGACTGGCGTCGCGGGAGGTCAGCTCGACGAAGACGTCCTCGAGGCGCGCGCTCGCGACCTCCACGTCGCTCGCGCCATCGGCGAGCAGCGCCCGCAGCACGGCGTCCGAGTCGCGAGCGCGCAGCGTCACGATGCCGTCGCGCTCGACGACGTCGGCGATGCCTGGCAGCGCGCGCCACGCGTCGGTCGCGGGGCGGAAGGTCACGGATCGCCCGCCGGCCGACCTGCGGATCTCCTCGCCCGTGCCGTCGGCGACGACGCGGCCGGCAGCGAGCACGACGACGCGGTCGGCGATCGCGTCGGCCTCGTCGAGGTAGTGGGTGGCGAAGACGATCGTGCGACCCGACTCGGCCAGGCGGCGCATCGTCGCCCAGAACGCGCGCCGGGCCTCGACGTCGAGCCCCACGGTCGGCTCGTCGAGCAGCAGCAGGCTCGGGTCGGGCAGCAGCGCGAGCGCGAGCCGCACGCGCTGCGCCTGGCCACCGGAGAGCTTCGCGACGGGCGACCGCAGCACGTCCGACAGGTCGGCGGCCTCGACGACGGCGGCGATGGAGAGCGGATGCACGTGGAGGCCGCGCATGAGTCGCAGCAGCGTGCGCACGTCGACGTCGTCGAGCAGCGCGCCCGACTGCAGCATCGCGCCGACGAGTCCGCTGCGCACGGCGTCGACCGGCGAGCGGCCGAGCACCGTCGCCGAGCCGGCGTCGGGCTGCTGCAGACCGAGCATCATCTCGGTCGTCGTCGACTTGCCAGCCCCGTTGGGGCCCAGCAGCGCGACGACGCTGCCCTGCTCGATCTCGAGGTCGAGGGCATCGACGGCGGTCGTCGAGCCGAAGCGGCGGGTGACCCCCGTCAGACGCACCGCGGGGTGCTGGCGTGCTGGTGTCTCGTGCATGGCTCCAGCCTCGCCACCGGCGCCGTCGGGCACGATGCCGCGCCGTCACGATCCCACCGTGACGAACGTCACGGTCGCGGTGCACGCCGGTGTCGGACGGCGGCGGATGCGCGGCTAGGCTTGAGGATGCGCCGGGCACTATCACCGCGCGCGAACCCGTCACCACGTTCGCGCCAGCATGCCCGGAAGGTCTCCCGATGCGCCGCTCCCTCACCGCCGTCGTCCTCGTCCTCGCCCTCGCGGGGTGCGCCTCCACGTCTGGCACCTCGGCATCCTCGCCCCCGCCGTCGGCATCCGACGACGCCGCGAGCGGCGTCTCGGTGTCGAACTGCGGCTTCGACGCCGCGTTCGACGCCGTCCCCGAGCGGGTCGTGACGATCAAGTCGTCGACGACCGAGGCCCTCGTGGCCCTGGGGCTCGCCGACCGCATCGTCGGCACGGCGTTCCAGGACGGCCCGCTGCCCGCAGGCCTCGAGGTCGACGAGCCGCTGCCCGTCATCGACGAGCGGATGCCGGGTGCCGAGTCGGTGCTGGCCCTCGAGCCCGACCTCATCTTCTCCGGCTGGGAGTCGGCCTTCGCCGCCGACGCGGTCGGCACGCGCGACGAGCTCGCCGAGCTCGGCGTCGACACGTACGTGTGGCCGACCGCGTGCATGAGCGCCGACGCCCCCACCGAGGTCACGTTCGACGCGATCGCCGACGAGGTCGAGCAGCTCGCCGACATCTTCGACGTCGACGCCTCGGGCGTGCTCGCCGACCAGCAGGCGATGCTCGACGACGTCCGCGCCGACGACCGCGACCTCACGGCGCTGTGGTGGTCGTCGGGCACCGAGACGCCGTACGTGGGCGCGGGCCAGGGTGCGCCCGAGCTCATCCTCGACACCGCGGGACTCACGAACATCGCGAGCGACCTCGAGGGCGGGTGGTCGCCGTACGGCTGGGAGTCGGTGCTCGCCGCCGACCCCGACGTGCTCGTGATCGTCGACAGCGACTGGAACACGGCAGCGCACAAGATCGAGTACCTCGAGGCCGACCCGACGCTGTCGCAGCTGACGGCCGTGCAGCAGCACCGCTACGTCGTCGTGCCGTTCGCGGCGTCCGAGGCGGGCGTGCGCACGGCGGAGGCTGCCCAGTCGGTGGCGCTGCAGGTCTCCGAGATCGCGCTGTAGACCGGGCGCGGGCACGACGGCGGGATCTGCAGGTGGAGGCGAGCACGAGGGGCAGGCGCGTCGCGATCGGCGCGATCGCGCTCGCCGTCGCCACCCCCATCCTCGCGACCCTCGCCGTCGTGCTCGGCGCGGCCGACCTGTCGTTCGCCGACGTGTGGGCGACGATCGGCGCCCACGTCGGCATCGGCCAGCCCGTGCTCTCCCCCATCGAGGACGGCATCGTGTGGCAGCGGCGCGTGCCACGTGTGCTCGTCGCGATCGCGGTCGGGGCGGGGCTCGCGGTCTGCGGCGCCGTCATGCAGTCGGTGACCCGCAACCCGCTCGCCGACCCGTACCTGCTGGGTCTGTCGAGCGGGGCGTCGCTCGGGGCGGTGTGCGCGCTGCTGCTCGGCATCGCCATCCCGCTGCCCGTCGCGGCGTTCGGCGGCGCCGCGCTCGCCCTCGCCCTCACCGTCGGGCTCGCGAGCGCGATCGGCCAGGTGACGCCGACGCGCACGGTGCTCGCCGGCCTGGCCGTGTCGTCGATGCTCGGCGCCGTGACGAGCCTCGTGATCTTCTGGGTCGTCACGGGCGACTCCTACCGCGAGATCCTCGGCTGGCTCATGGGCACCCTCGCCGCCGCCAGGTGGGATGCGGTGTGGCTGACGTGGGCGGGGCTCGTCGCGATCGTCGTCCCCATCGTGCTCATGGCGCGCAGGCTCGACGCGTTCGCGTTCGGCGACCGGCACGCCGCGTCGCTCGGCATCCACCCCGGCCGCACGCGACTGCTGCTGCTGGCGGCGACGGCGCTGCTCACGGGCATCCTCGTGTCGGTCTCCGGCGCGATCGGCTTCGTCGGGCTCATCGTCCCCCACGCGGTGCGGCTGCTGACGGGGCCGGGGCATCGGGCGCTGCTGCCGCTGTCGGCGCTCGCCGGTGGCATCGTGCTGCTCGTCGCCGACACGATCGCCCGCACGGCGTTCGAGCCGCGCGAGCTGCCCGTCGGCATCGTCACGGCCCTCGTCGGCGCCCCCGCGTTCGCCGCGATCCTGCTGCGGCAGCGGCGGTCGTCGGCATGACGCTCGAGACGCGCGGGCTCGTCGTCGACATCGACGGCACCCGCATCCTGCACGGCATCGACCTCGTCGTGCCCTCCACGGGCCTCACGGCCCTCGTCGGCCCGAACGGCTCGGGCAAGTCCACGCTCCTGCGGCAGCTGACGGGCGTCGAGACCCCCACGGTCGGCGACGTGCTGCTCGACGGCGCGAGCCTGCGCTCCCTCGGTCGGCGCGAGCGCGCGCGCCGCATCGCCGTCGTCGAGCAGGAGGCGGCGAGCGAGCTCGCGCTCACGTGCCTCGAGGTGGCGATGCTCGGCCGCATGCCGCATCAGGGGCTGCTGGGCGCGACGAGCCGCGAGGACCGCGTCGTGGCGGAGGACGCGCTGGCGCGCGCGGGCGCGGCCGCGTGGGCGGCGCGGTCGTTCGCGTCGCTGTCGGGCGGCGAGCGGCAACGCGTGCGACTCGCGGCGGCGCTCGCGCAGCAGCCGCGCATCCTCGTGCTCGACGAGCCCACGAACCACCTCGACGTGCGCGCCTCGCTCGAGACGGTCGCGCTGCTGCGTGCGCTCGCCGACGACGGCGTCACGGTCGTCGCCGCGCTGCACGACCTCACGCTCGCAGGGTGGGCGGATCACGTCGCGCTGCTCGCCGACGGGCGCCTCGCCGCGGCGGGGCCCGTGACGCAGGTGCTGACCGCCGACCGGATCGCGGCCGTCTACGACGTGCGCGCGCACGTCGGGCCCGACCCGCTCACGGGCAGACCGGCCGTGACGGTCGCGCTGCCCTGACGCACGCGATGACGCGCAGCGGGGTGCCGAGGGACATGCTCCCTCGAGCCGCCGCTCAGCGTCACATCGTGCCCGACGCGTCGGCGCCCCGGCCGCTCTGGTCGAGGCGTCAGCGCACGGCATCCTCGTGCTCGACGCTCGGCGCACGCCACACGCGCAGCAGGCTCGGCGGCACGAGCGTGCGCAGCAGCAGCTCGCGTGCCGGGATCGTGCGGCGGATGCCCGCGATCACCGCCCGTGCATCGTCCGCGTGCGTCGTCGACGCCTCGCCCGCGAACCGCTCCCGCTCGGCAGCGTCGCGCAGTCGGTGCAGCGCGGCACGCTCGCGCTCGCGCAGCGGCAGCGCCGCGACGGCCGCCGCGATCTCGCCGGGCGTCCGCGACGTCGGCACGCGACGACCGGCATCCGCGAGCGTCGCCTGCACCTCCCACAGCGCACCGCCCGCGCCCTCGGCGATGCGACGGCGCCGCAGCACGGCACGCACCGACGCCGGCGCGACCACGAGCAGCAGCAGCGCCAGCGCAGGCAGCAGCACCCGCAGCGCCCCCACGCCGTCGCCCTGCTGCTCGCCGAGCGAGTCCGACCCGACCGTCGGGGTCGGCTCCGCGCCAGGGTCGGCCGACGGGGACGCGGACGGCGCAGCCGACGTCGGCGCGCTCGGCGCAGGAGGCGTGGGCGTCGGCAGCTCCGGCTGCTCCGTCGCACCCGTCTCGTCGTCGTCGTCCGCCGACGCGACCGTGCCGCCCGCCGCGATCCCCGGCGTCGTGTCGAACGGCACCCAGCCGTAGCCGTCGAACCACAGCTCGGCCCACGCGTGCATGTCGTTCGTCGTCACCGAGTACGTGCCGTCGGCGTCGTCGTCGGTGCCGGGCAGGAAGCCGATCGACACCCGCGCCGGGATGTCGGCGGCGCGCGCCATGATCGCCATCGACGACGCGTAGTGCACGCAGTAGCCCGAGCGGGCCTCCATGAACGACTCCAGGGCTCCCCACTGCCCGCCCTCCGTCGTGCCGAACCCGTCGAGCGGCACCCGCTCGGAGTACGACCACGAGTCGTCGGTCATGAAGTCGGCCAGCTGCTGCGCACGCTCGAGCGGCGGCGCATCCTCGTCGACGACGTCGGCGGCGAGATCGGCGAAGTAGGCGGCGTCGGCGGGCACCTCGAGCGCATCCTGCGCACCCGTCGCCGTCGGCGACTCCCCGTCGGGGATCGGCGTCGGTCGCACGCTCGCGACCTCGTACGTCTGGTCGGCGAGCGACACGAGGCGGTCGGGGTCGGTGAAGCCGATCGACTGCGACGCGGGATCCCAGCGCCACGTGCCCGAGAAGTCGCCCGTCGACGTCGCCTGCACCGGGATGGGCACGTTGCCGATGAACGCGCGCCCGAGCGTGAACCGCGTCGAGATGGGCTCCCCGGGCCCCACGCCACCGAGGTCGCCGAACGACGGCGTCAGCTCGCCGCGCGTCTCGACGAACCCGTCGTCGCCGATGCCCTGCAGCGCCGTGAGCCGCGTGAGCGTGGGCAGGCCGTCGCTGGGCACGTAGTCGAAGATGCGCACGGGTGCGCCGCGCTGCAGGTCGGCCCCCAGGTCGATGCCCGTCGACAGCTGCGGCGGCCCCGACGCGGCGCCCGACCCTCCCCCCGTCCCCTGCAGCCAGCTCGGCCACGCGATGTCCACGTCGCGCGGCGCGGGCAGCACGGCGGGTGCCAGCAGCGCGGCGACGCCCACGACGGCGCCCGCCACGACCGCGCGCCGCCGGATGCGACCCGCCTGCCCCAGCACGAGCACCGCGACCATCGCGGCGGCGACGGGCAGCAGCGACGACACCTGCACCTCGACGCGGAACGCCATCGGCAGGAACGCGGGGGCGATGAGCGGGGCCGCGGCGAGCGCGGGCGCGCCGAGCGCGAGCAGCGCGTCGACGAGCAGCACGAGCAGCAGCACGGCGACGAGGATGAGCGCCACGACCTCCGGCGACCCCTCGAAGGGCACGGCCGGCGCGTACAGCACCTGCATGAGGCCGTCGAGCAGCACGGCACCCGACTCGGCGATCGACGCCCGCGTGGGCACGACGCCCAGCAGGGCCTCACCGGGTGCCGTCGCGGCCGTGAGCCACAGCACGGCGACGACGAGCGCCGGCAGCGTCGCGACGAGCCGAGCGCCCAGCAGCCGAGCGAGCACCGTGACGAGCGCGAGCACGACGGCGAACGCGACGGCGATCGCCGGCCATCCGCCGTCGATCGTCGACGTCCACGGCACGAGCGACGCCGGCACGGCGACGGCCACGAGGAGCCCGCGCAGCCACACCGCTGCCGAGCGTGCGCGCCGCCCGGACGCGGGCTGCTCGGTGCGCGGCTCGACGGCGGGCTCCATCGTGGGATGCGTCGTCGGCGCGAGCGTCATCGCGACCTCCGCGCCTCGAACGGGTGCCCCGCCGACCATCGCATGTGGCGCACCTGCCTCGGCACGGTGCGTGCGTCGTCGGTGACCGACCAGACGGTCGAGCCGGGTGCGAGGTCCGGCACGAGCCGCTGCAGCTGCGGGCTGCCGAGGCCCGCGACGACGATCGCCGGGCCTCGCTCCATGCGGCGCGCGCCCACGAGGTGCGTCGTCTCGAGCCGCGCGCACGCGTCGAGCAGCGTCGTGCGGCCGTGGATGCGATCCTCGTCGAGCTGCGCGGCGCCCGTCTCGAGCACCTCGATCTGCAGCCCCTGCGCGGCGACGGCGAGGCACAGCGAGGCGAATGCGCGCACGCCCTCGTCGAACTCGTCGTCGTCGCGCCAGCCGGTCGCGAGCGTGTCGAGCACGATCACGACCCTCGGCGTCGCGGGCGGCTGCTCCTGGCGCACCATGAGGCTGCCGTGCCTGGCGGTCTGCCGCCAGTGGATGCGCCGCATCGGGTCGCCTGCGCGATAGTCGCGCACGATCTGGTCGACGAGGTCGCCCTGCCCGACCCTGCTCGACGACGCGTCGATGCCGTGGCCCAGCACCGCGGCCGCGGGCAGCGGCGTCGTGCGAGGGCCGACGACGAGCTCGCCGAGCGTCGTGAGCCGTCTCGTCGACAGCCACGCACCCAGCGGGTCGCGCCGGCGCACGCGGATGGGGCCGAGGCGGTGCACGCCGCGATGCGGCGCGTAGACGCGCAGGTGCGCGTCGGCGCCGTCGAGCCGATCCCAGGAGAACGTCACGGGATCCAGCGACGTCTGCGGCCGCCACCAGCCGTCCGCGTACGCCTCCGGCAGCCGCACGGGCACGTCGAGGTCGGCGCCCTCGACCGTCACGGCAGGCGGCGACCACGTCACCTCGGTGCCGGCGCGCGCGACGACGAGCAGCACGAGACCGGCCACGACGACGCCGCCTGCGAGCACCGCGGGCACGATGAGCGCGGCCTGCAGCGACCAGTAGGCGACGACGCCGAGCACGGTAGCGGCGCACACGAGCGCGAGGCCGCGCACCGTGAGCCGCAGCCGCATCACCGAGCCCGGGGAGCCGGCGTCGTGTCGAGCACGCGGTCGACGACCTGCAGTGCGTCGTCGACCGTGGCCGCCTGATCGTGCAGCAGGATGCGGTGCGGCAGCACACGGCGGGCGAGCAGCTTCACGTCGTCAGGCGACAGCCAGTCGCGCCCCTCGAGGTGCGCGCGCGACTTCGCGGCGCGCAGCAGCTGCAGCGTCGCCCGCGGGCTCGCGCCGATGCGCACGACCTGCTGCTCGCGCGTCGTGCGCACGATGCGCACGGCGTACTGCTCGACGAGCTCATGCGCACGCACGGCGTGCGCCGCGTCGATCTCGCACTGGAACTCGTCTGCAGAGACGACGGTGCGCAGGTCGGTGAGCGGCGTGTGCGTCTTGCGGGCCTGCACCATGCGCAGCTCTGCTGCGGCGTCCGGGTAGCCGAGCTGCAGCCGCACCATGAAGCGGTCGCGCTGCGCCTCCGGCAGCGCGTAGGTGCCGTCCATGTCGATCGGGTTCTGCGTCGCGATGACCATGAACGGACGAGGCAGGCGATGCGTGACGCCGTCGACGGTCACCTGCCCCTCCTCCATGCACTCCAGCAGCGCCGACTGCGTCTTCGGGCTCGCACGGTTGATCTCGTCGGCGATGACGATGTTCGAGAACACGGGGCCCGGCGTGAACTCGAAGCGTCCCTCGCGCTGGTCGTAGATCGACACGCCCGTGATGTCGCTCGGCAGCAGGTCGGGCGTGAACTGGATGCGGTGCACGCTGCCGCCGATCGCCGCGGCGAACGCCCTCGCGAGCTGCGTCTTGCCGACGCCGGGGACGTCCTCGAGGAGGATGTGCCCCTCCGAGAGCAGGACCGTCAGCACGGTGCGGATCTCGTCGGGCTTGCCGTCGATCACGGTGCCGACGGCACCCTCGACGGCCTCTGCGAGCTCGGTCATCACACCCCCTGGGCCGCTCAGTCTGGCATGGCGGGCTGTGCGCGCCCGGGGCTCTCCCCGACGTGCGGACCCGCGTCGCCATGGCGGGCGGCGAGGCCGGCTGCGAAGCCCTCGGCGTGCGCCTCCGCCGAGCCGAGTCGGAACATGTCGCTGTCGGCATCGCGCACGAGCCGCCTCGCGCCTGGCTCGTCGAGTCCCGTCACATGCCTGCCGAGGCCCCGCACGATCGAGACGGGACGCCCGCTCGTCTTGCCCGCGACGAGCTCGGCGGTCGACGCGATCTCGTCGGCGACGGCAGCGGCGCTCACGACCAGCGGGCGCCCGTGCGTGTCGACGCTGCCGGCGAGCGGCTCGATGACGCGCACGCCCGCGGCGCCGATCGCGACGTCGGTCTGCCCCGCGCGCCACGGCCTGCCGAACGTGTCGGTCACGATCACCCCCACCGCGACGCCGAACCGCTCGCGCAGCGCCGAGGCGATCGCGAGCGCCGACGCGTCGGGGTCGAGCGGCAGCAGCAGGATGGTGCCGTCCGGCGTGTTCGACGCATCGACGCCCGCCGCCGCCATCACGAAGCCGTTGCGATCCTGCACGATGCGCGTCACCCCGCCCGCGTGCGCACGGCTCGCGACGACCCGCACCGTCTCGTCGGTGATCGCCTGCTCGCGATCGGCCGCGTGCCGCACACGGCCCTCCGCCTTCGAGACGACCTTGCTCGTCACCACCACGACGTCGCCGTCGGCGGGCGCGTGGGGCGCGATCGCGTCGCCGACGATGCGCGCGAGGTCGTCGCCGGGCTGGATCTCGCCGATGCCATCGACCGACCACGCCTCGAGCCGCGTCACGGGCGCCAGCCCATCCCGCTGCCTGGGCGCGTCACGTGCGCTGCAGGAAGGTCGCCACCGCCCGCGGCACGTACGGGCTCACGTCGCCGCCCAGGCGAGCCACCTGCCGCACGAGGCTCGACGAGACGTGCGCGTTCTCCGGGTTCGGCAGCACGAACAGGGTCTCGACGCCCGCGAGGTCGCGGTTCACGATCGACATCGGCATCTCGTACGCGAGGTCGATCTGCGATCGGATGCCCTTGACGAGCACCTCCGCACCCACCTGCTGGCAGTAGTCGACGAGCAGCCCCATCGACCACGTGGCGACGGTGAACTGCCCCTGCAGCCGCGACTCCTCGATGGCACGCTCGATGAGCAGCTGCCGATCCGGGGCGGGCAGGAAGGCATCCTTGTCGGGATTGTGCACCACGAGCACATGCACCTCGTCGAAGATGCGCGCGGCGCGCGAGATGACATCCAGGTGACCGAGGGTCACGGGGTCGTAGGAGCCGGGCACGACGGCGATGCGGGGCATGACACCACCCTATCGAGACTCGTGTGTCGAACATGTTGCGAGGTGCGGTTGCTGCACTCAGGTGCTGTTGCAACCGCACCCCGATGCACCACGCGCACCTCGCGACGGATGGGTGGGGCGGAGGAGCGACTACGCCGACGTGAGCGCCGCACGCGCGTCGGGGTCGAGGCGCCGGTGCACCGCGAGGCGCAGCGCACCGTGGCCCTCGAGCCGCGGATCTGCGGCGAGCACGCCCAGCGCCGCGTCGCGCGCAGCCTCGATGATCGCGCGGTCGCGCGTCACGCGCAGCAGCCGCAGGCTCGAGCGCCCGCCCGACTGCGTCGTGCCCAGCACGTCGCCCTCGCGACGATGCTCGAGGTCGATCTCGGCGAGCGCGAACCCGTCGAGCGTCGCCGCCACCGCCTCCACGCGCTCTCGCGCCGGCGTGTCGAGCTCGGCCGTCGTGCGCAGCAGGCACAGCCCCGCGTGCGCGCCACGGCCGACGCGGCCTCGCAGCTGATGCAGCTGCGAGACCCCGAAGCGGTCGGCGTCGAGCACGACCATCGTCGTCGCGTTCGGCACGTCGACGCCCACCTCGATCACCGTCGTCGCCACGACGACGCCCACCGTGCCCGCGACGACCGCGCGCATGACGGCATCCTTCTCGTCCGACGGCATCGCACCGGTCAGCGACTCCACGCGCGTGCCCTGCAGCCCCGGATGCGTGCGCAGCAGCCGCGTCCACGTCTCGACGTCGGCGAGCGGTGCACGCCCCTCGCCCTCGTCGTCCTCCGGCATCCCCCGCTCGACGTCGCCTGGCGCGATCGCCGGGCACACGACGAACGCCTGCCGTCCCTTTGCGACCTCCTCGGCCACCCGATGCCAGACGCGCTGGTCGACGGCACGCGGCGCCTCGGGGCCGACGACGTGCGTCTGGATGGGCGAGCGGCCGGGCGGCAGGGTGCGGATCGTCGACACGTCGAGGTCGCCGAACGCCGTCATCGCGATCGTGCGCGGAATGGGCGTCGCCGTGAGCACGAGCGTGTGCGGCGCGACGCCCTTCTGCCGCAGCGTCTCTCGCTGCTCGACGCCGAAGCGGTGCTGCTCGTCGATGACGACGAGGCCGAGGTCGACGAACTGCACCCGATCCGACAGCAGCGCGTGCGTGCCCACGACGATGCGCGACTGCCCCGCTGCGATCGCCAGCAGCGCGCGCCGCTGCTCCGCAGCCGGCATCTGGCCCGTGAGGAGCACGGGATGCAGCTCCGCGGCGAGGTCGGGCCCGAGCGTCGCGACGATCGAGCGCAGGTGCTGGCTCGCGAGCACCTCGGTCGGCGCGAGCAGCGCCGACTGCCCACCCGACTCGGCGACGGCGAGCATCGCTCGGATGGCGACGAGCGTCTTGCCGGAGCCGACCTCGCCCTGCACGAGTCGATGCATCGACGTCCGGTGCGCGAGGTCGGCCTGCACCTCGTCGCCCACGGTGCGCTGATCGGGCGTGAGCTCGTACGGCAGGGAGGCGTCGAGCCGCTCGAGCAGGCGTCCGGCCGGCCGCGGCGTCGACGGCAGCGACTGCATCCACGCGCGCGTCGCGAGCAGGTACGTCTCGAGCAGGAACGCCTCCTGCCAGCGCAGCGTGTGCAGCGCCGCATGGCCCGCCGCCTCGCTCTCGGGCCGATGGGTGCGCTCGAGCGCCGTGCGCAGCGGCAGCAGCCGGTGGGCGTCGCGCACGGCATCCGGCACGGGATCGGCGATGGGCCCGAGGTCGTCGAGCACCTGGCCGATGAGGGCACGCAGGTCCTTCGACGGCAGCGTCGCGGTCGCCGGGTACACGGGGATGATCTCGCTCGCCCACGCCGTCGGATCCGCGCCCTCGTCGTCGAACGGCTCGAACTCGGGATGCGTCAGCTGGCGCTGGTCGCGGAAGACGCTCACGGTGCCCGAGAACATGGCGGTCACGCCGCGCTGCAGCTGCCCCTCGACCCAGCGCTGGTTGAAGAACGTGAGCTGCAGCACGTCGGATCCGTCGGAGATGTCGACGGTCGTGACGACGAGCGGACGCCCGCGGCGGTCGCGCCTGCCGGTCTCGCGCGTGCCGACCGAGCGCACCTCGGCGACGACGGTCACATGGTCGCCGACCTGCAGCTGCGACAGGTCGGTGAGCTCGCCGCGCGTGACGTAGCGGCGCGGCACGTGCATGACGAGGTCGCCGACGCGCTCGTACCCGAAGGCGCGCTTGAGTCGGTCGGCGGTCTTCTTGCCCACGGCGATCTGCAGCGACCGCTCGAGCCCATCCGGCACGGCGCCGTCGGCGCTCGGCACGTCGGCTGGGCGTTCGGTCACGGCAGCCAGCGTAGGCGACGCGTGCGACGCGCCGGGCGCGGGGCGGCGTGCGCGAGGATGGGGGCGTGACGCGCATCATCGCAGGGCTCGCCGGATCGTTGACCCTCAAGGTCCCGGACGCCGGCACGCGCCCCACGTCGGATCGGGTGCGCGAGTCGATCTTCTCCGCCCTCGACGCCCGAGCCCTCTGCGATGGCGCGCACGTGCTCGACCTCTTCGCAGGCTCGGGTGCGCTCGGCCTCGAGGCCGCCAGCCGGGGCGCGGCATCCGTCGTGCTCGTCGACTCGGGAAGGCAGGCGGCGAAGGTCGCGCAGCGCAACGCGGACGCCGTGGCGAAGGCCGGGGCGGAGCGCGCGCAGGTCGTCGCGCAGCCGGCGCTCGCATATCTCGGGCAGACGACGCGCACCTTCGACCTCGTCTTCGTGGATCCGCCGTACGACCTGCCGGCCGCGCAGGTGGCTGCCGTGCTGCAGGCGCTCGTGCCCACGCTCGTCGACGATGCGCTCGTCGTGCTCGAGCAGGCGACGCGGGCCGGCTCCCCCGAGCTGCCGAGCGACCTCGTGCTCGATCGCACGCGCACCTACGGCGACACGGCAGTGCACTGGCTCGTGCGGCGCACGCCGGCGGACGGCGACGACGCGACGCTCGCCGACGTCGCGACCGAGGACGGCTAGCGCGAGGGACGCGTGGCGTCGGGCGGGTCGAGCCAGTCGACGTCGTGAGCCCGGCGGGGCGCCTCGCTGCCCGGAACGGGTGGGCACGCGACGCGGTGCCGTGCGCGCAGGCGATCGAGGAGGGCGCGGATGCGGCCCGGCTGCTCCATCCGCTGCGCCATCGGGCCGTCGAGCCCCATGGGCAGGAGCGCGAGCGTGGCATCGCCGTCGTCGATCGGACGCAGCTCCACGCCGAAGCCGTCGTCGCGCCTGGCGATCTCGCGCACCGACGACCACGGACGCCGCATGAGACCGATCGCCTCGCCCGAGCGCGCCGTCCACAGCCCGAAGCCCTCCTCGTCGTCGACGAGCACGAGGATCGGCGAGACGAGCGCCCGCGGGCCGAGCCACCGGCTGGATCCCAGCGCATCGGGGCGCAGCACCGTGACGACCGACTCCGGCGGCGCAGCCGCGGCGACGACGTCGCGGAGCCGCCGCAGTCGGCGACCGCGCCCGTGCAGGGCGAGCAGGACGACCGGGACGATGCATGCGAGCTGCGCCGCGAGCAGCGGCAGCTGCCAGGTGCCGAGGCCCTCCCGCGCGAGGACGACGCTCGTCGCGACCGCGGCGACCGCGAGCGTCGAGGCCGCGGCGAGCACCAGGACGGTGCGACGCCGACGGCGCGCCCGCTCGGGAGCATCGGGGCCGAACCATGCGGTCATGCCTGCAGTCGACCACAGACGCGACGCCGTGTGCCAGCGATTCGCCGTCGCGGGGTGCGCTTCGCCAGCTCAGGTGCGCGGAGACCCGCACCTGAGCTGGACAGACGCACCTCGCACCGGGAAGCGCACCTCGCAACGGCACCGCGGGCGGCGGGCTCGTCAGCCGGCGAACGGATCCCAGCCGCGAGGATCGAGCGGCTCGCCGTCGAGCGTGACGCCTGCGCCCGCCTCCACGACGCCGATCTCGAGCACGCCCGTCGGCGCGACCGCCGACGCCGGCAGCGTCGCGAGCAGCGCATGGTCCTCGCCACCGTGCAGCACGTGCTCGAGCGGCGCCGCGAACCCGGCGAGCGGCGCTCCGCGCAGCGCGATCCGCACGCCGGAGGCCGCCGCGATGCGGGAGGCATCGAGCGCGAGCGCATCGGAGACGTCGAGCATCGCCGTCGCCCCAGCCTCCGCCAGCACGGGCCCCATCGCGATGGGCGGCGCGGGTGCGAGCTGCGCCCTCACCGCACGCGGATGCTCGACGCGGAGGCGCGCAGCAGCCTCCGCCGACTCCACGCCGTCGACGATCGCATGGGCGAACAGCAGCGCGACCCCCTCGCCCGCCGAGCCCAGGTCGCCTGCGACGACGACGCGGTCGCCGACCTGTGCTCCCGAGCGCAGCACGGGCGCGCGTCCATCGAGCGAGCCGAACGCCGTCACCGCGATCACGGCGGTCGTCGACGTCGTGAGGTCGCCGCCCACGACGCCGCAGCCGGGCGCCAACGCATCCACGGCGTCCGCGAGCCCGTCCGCGAACGCCTCCAGGTCGCTCACGAGCGTCGCACCCGGCACCGCGAGCGCGACGACGAGCGCCGTGGGGCGCGCCCCCATCGCCGCGACGTCGGCGAGGTTCGTCGCCGCAGCCTTCGCTCCGAGGTCGCGCCACGTCGACCATGCGGCGCGGAAGTCGGGGCCCTCGAGCATCGTGTCGGTCGTGACGACGAACGAGCCGTCCGCGCGCACGACCGCTGCGTCGTCGCCAGGGCCCACGAGGGTGTCGTCGCCCGCCGGGAGCCTCGGGATGATGCGCGCGAGCGCCGCACGCTCCCCCACCTCGGCGACCGTCGCGGCAGCGGCGTCCCCGCCGTGCGACGCCCGCTCGTCGGCGGCGTCTGCGGGCGTCGGCTGGTCGGTCGCTGGCACGCCACGACGATAGCCTGAGAGCGATGCGCCGCTCCCCGATCGCCCTCGCCCTCGCCGGGCTCGCGGCAGCGACGCTCACCGCATGCGCGCCCACCGTCTCGCTCGAGCCTGCCGAGGGCGCCACGGATCCGGCGTGCGCCTCCGTCATCGTCGCCCTGCCGGACGTGCTCGCAGAGGGGCAGGTCGGCGGCCCCCTCCCCGAACGCACCGTCGACGCGCAGGCGACGGCAGCGTGGGGCGAGCCGACGGCCGTGACGCTGCGCTGCGGCGTGCCGCTGCCCGCACCGTCGACGGCGACCTGCCTCACGATCGAGGACGTCGACTGGATCGACGTCACCGAGGAGGGCTCGGAGGCGCAGACGTACGTCACCTACGGTCGCGAGCCCGCCGTCGAGGTCGTCATCGACCCCGAGATCATCTCCGGCGGCACGGTGCTGGGCGAGCTGTCGCGTCAGGTCGCGGTCACCGACGAGGTCGGCTCGTGCATCTCCCCCGCCGACGCGCCGTGACCGGCGTGCATCCCACCGTCGCCGTCCGCCGCGCCGCCGAGCCGCGCCGCCGCTGTCGGCGGTCGCTGCGAGGCTGATGGCATGGCGATCGACTTCACCGCGATCGACTTCGAGACCGCGAACGGCTCGCCGGCGTCGGCGTGCTCCGTCGGGCTCGTGAAGGTGCGCGACGGCCGCATCGTCGACCGCGCCTCCTGGCTCATCCGGCCCCCGCTCGGCCACGACGAGTTCTCGCACTGGAACGTGCGCATCCACGGCATCCAGGCGCACGACGTCGCGGCGGAGCCCCGCTGGGTCGACCAGCACGACCGCCTGCTGGGCTTCGTCGGCGACGACATCCTCGTGGCGCACAACGTGGGCTTCGACAAGGGCGTGCTCAAGGCGGCGTCGGTCGCGAGCGGGCGCGAGGTGCCCGAGACGCGGTGGACGTGCTCGCTGCGCATCGCGCGCAAGACCTACCACCTCGACTCCTACCGTCTGCCGGTCGCGGCGATGGCGGCCGGCTTCGAGGACTTCGCGCACCACGACGCCGCTGCGGATGCCGAGGCGTGCGCCACGATCGTGACGCACGCGGCCTCGCGCCACGGCGCGACCGACCTCGAGCACCTGGCGCGCATCTGCGCGACGCGCATCGAGCGGCTCGGACCCCTCGAGCACCAGCAGACGCTCGAGCGCGAGCCCGCCGACGCGTGGTGGCGTCCGTAGCCGAGCCCTCCGCTCGGCTTCCGAGGTGCGGTTGCTGCGCTGAGGTGCGGTTGCACCCGCACCTGAGTGCAGCAACCGCACCTCGCGACGCGTGCACGCGGGGGCGCGGCGGCGCGGCGCGGCGCGGCAGCGACCCCGTGTCGGCGGTCGTCGCCACACTGGAGGCATGGACCTCGGCCTCGCTCTCGCACTGCTCGTCGCCCTCCTCGTCGGAGCCGCGGCGGGCTGGTTCGCGTCCATGCTCGCGGCGCGCGCGAGGGCGAGCGAGTCGGCCGTCTCCGAGCAACAGGCCGAGCAGGAGCGCGCCTTCGCCCGCCAGCAGGAGCTGCACGAGCGCGAGCGCGTCGACGCCGAGCTCGCGGGGCTCCGGGCCGCCCACGAGTCGCTCGCGTCGCAGCACCGCGACGCGATCGAGGCGCGTGACGCCGCGCAGCGCGAGCGTGCAGGCCTCTCGGCCACGGTCGAGGCGCTGCGCGACCGGCTCGAGGTCGCGAAGTCGACGGCCGACGAGCAGACCGAGCGCGAGCGGCGCGAGTCGCGCGTCGCCGAGCAGATCGCTCCCATGAAGGAGGCGGTGACGAAGCTGCAGACGCAGCTCGTCGAGCTCGAGCGCCAGCGCAGCGAGCAGCACGGCTCCATCGCGCAGCAGCTGCACCAGTCGCTGCAGTCCGAGGAGCGGCTGCGCCAGACCGCGGAGTCGCTCGCGAGCGCCCTCTCGTCGAACTCCACGCGCGGCGTGTGGGGCGAGACGCAGCTGCGGCGCGTCGTGGAGTCGGCCGGTCTGCTCGAGCGCGTCGACTTCGACACGCAGTCGTCGTTCACCGCCGACGAGCGTCGCCTGCGCCCCGACATGGTCGTGCACCTGCCGGGCGGCAAGCACCTCGCGCTCGACGCGAAGGTGCCCTTCCGCGCCTACCTCGAGGCGTCGCGCATCCCGCTCACGGCCTCCGACGAGGAGCTCGCGCGTCGCGCGTCGCTCATGCAGGAGCACGTGAAGGCCATCCGCAGCCACGTCGACCAGCTCTCGAGCAAGCAGTACTGGGCGGGCATCGGCCCGAGCCCAGAGTTCGTCGTCGCCTTCATCCCGTCGGAGTCGCTCGTCTCGGCGGCGCTCGAGGCCGATCCGTCGATCATGGAGTACGCCTTCGGCAAGCGCGTCGCGCTCGCGAGCCCCGTCTCGCTGTGGTCGCTGCTGAAGTCGGTCGCGATCACGTGGAGCCAGGCGGCCGTCGCCGAGGACGCTGCACGCGTGCACGACCTGAGCCAGGAGCTGTACGACCGCATCGCGACGATGGCGGGCCACGTCGAGAAGGTGCGCTCGTCGCTCGAGTCGTCGGTGAAGCACTTCAACGCGTTCTCGTCGTCGCTCGAGTCGCGCGTGCTCGTGTCGGCGCGCAAGCTCGCTCGCCTCGATGCGCCGAAGCAGATCGTCGAGACGAACGAGATCGAGCACTCGCCGAAGCCGCTCACGGCGGCCGAGTTCACCGACATGACGATCGAGCCGGCCGACGCCGATGCCGAGGCGGCATCCGAGGGCGACGACTCGGCCGCCGAGCCGCGGTCGGCCGACGCCGCGAGCCCCACGCACGCCGACCTCGCGATCGACGAGCTGCTGCGCGACGAGTCGACGCGCACGGCAGCGCGCGACGACGAGTCGGCGACGCGCGCCGGCTGAGGCGACGCACGCACGACGCCCACCCCGAGCCGCTGCCGGGGTGGGCGTCGTGCGTCGCCGTCAGTCGAGGATGTCCGGCTCCGTCGCCGCCCGCACCTCGTCGAGGGTCACGCCGGGCGCGAGCTCCACGAGCCGCAGCCCCTCGTCGGTGACGTCGAGCACGGCGAGGTCGGTGATGATGCGATCGACGACGCCCCTGCCGGTGAGCGGCAGCGAGCACTCGGTCACGATCTTCGGGGTGCCGTCCTTCGCGACGTGCTCCATGAGCACGATGACGCGCTTCGCCCCGTGCACGAGGTCCATGGCGCCGCCTGGCCCCTTCACCATCTTGCCGGGGATCATCCAGTTCGCCAGGTCGCCTCCTGCCGACACCTGCATGGCCCCGAGGATCGCCGCGTCGATCTTGCCGCCGCGGATCATGCCGAACGACGTCGCCGAGTCGAAGAACGACGTGCCCGGCAGGGTCGTGACGGTCTCCTTGCCCGCGTTGATGAGGTCGGGGTCGAGGGCGTCCTCCGTCGGGTACGGGCCGACGCCGAGGATGCCGTTCTCGCTCTGCAGCACGACGGTGCGCCCCTCGGGCACGTAGTTCGGCACGAGCGTCGGCAGCCCGATGCCGAGGTTGACGTAGGCGCCGTCGTCGAGCTCCTGCGCTGCGCGTGCTGCCATCTCGTTCCGGGTGAGCGCCATGTCATGCCTCCTGGATGGTGCGTCGCTCGACGCGCTTCTCGATGTCGGTGCCCACCTCGAGCACGCGGTGCACGAACACGCCGGGCAGGTGGATCTGGTCGGGGTCGAGCTCGCCAGGCTCGACGAGCCGCTCGACCTGCGCGATGCACACCCGACCGGCCATGGCGGCCAGCGGCGAGAAGTTGCGAGCCGACTTGTTGAAGATGAGGTTGCCGTGCCGGTCGCCGACGGCGGCGTGCACGAGCGCGAAGTCGGTGCGGATCGCCTCCTCGAGCACGAAGTCGCGCAGCTCGCCGTCGACCTCGAACTGCTGCACCTGCTTCGGTCTCGACGCGACGGCGATCGAGCCGTCGGCGGCGTACACCTGCGGCAGACCACCGTCGGCGACCTGCGTGCCGACGCCCGTCTGCGTGAAGAACGCCGCGATGCCGCTGCCGCCGGCTCGCAGCCGCTCGGCGAGCGTGCCCTGCGGCGTGAGCTCGAGCTCGAGCTCGCCGGAGAGGTACCGGCGTGCGAACTCCTTGTTCTCGCCCACGTAGGACGAGGTCATCTTGTCGATCTGCCCGTTCGCGAGCAGCAGCCCGAGCCCCCAGTCGTCGACGCCGCAGTTGTTCGACGCGACCTGCAGACCCGTCACCCCGCGCTCCACGAGGGCTTCGATGAGCCCCATGGGGTTGCCGCACAGCCCGAACCCTCCGACGGCGAGCGTCGCGCCGTCGCCGATGTCGGCGACCGCCTCCGCCGCCGTCGCGACCGTCTTGTCGAAGCTCATGGCCTCTCCTCTCTTGCAGCCTCGTGGGCCGCGTCCTCGTCGCCTCGTACGACGGCGTCGATGCCGTCGCCGTGTCCGTGCTCGGCGCGCGTCATCGCGCGCTCCATCCACCGTCCATCGTGTACGACGCACCCGTCACCATGCCTGCGCTCGACCCGGCGAGCCATGTCGCGAGCGATGCGACCTCGTCGGGCTCGACGAGGCGCTTGATGGCCATCTCGGTGAGCATGATGCGCTCGACGACCTCCGACTCGGGGATGCCGTGCGTCGCGGCCTGGTCGGCGATCTGCCGTTCGACGAGCGCGGTGCGCACGTAGCCGGGGTCGATGCAGTTGCTCGTGATGCCGTGGGGTGCGCCTTCGAGCGCCGTCACCTTCGACAGGCCCTCGAGACCGTGCTTCGCGGCGACGTAGGCCGACTTGAACGCGGAGGCGCGCAGTCCGTGCACGCTCGAGAGGTTGATGACGCGGCCGAAGCCGCGCTCGACCATGCCGGGCATCGTGGCGCGCACGAGCAGGAACGGCGCCTCGAGCATGAGCTGCAGGATGCGGCGGAAGTCGGCGGGGTCGAGGTCGACGATGGGGCTGACGCGTTGGATGCCGGCGTTGTTCACGAGGATGTCGGCGTCGAGTCGGGTCGTCTCGAGCGCTGCGACGTCCAGGAGGTCGACGTGCCAGGGCTCGCCGCCGATCTCGGTCGCGAGCGCGGTGGCGGCGTCGGCGTCGAGGTCGGCGACGATCACGTGCGCCCCCTGCTCGGCGAAGGCGCGGGCGATCGCGGCGCCGATGCCGCTCGCGCCGCCGGTGACGAGCGCTCTGCGCCCTGCGAGGCCGGTCATGCCGAAGCCCTCCGCTGCGGCTCGCGATGCGACGGCCGTCGTGGGGATCTCGCGAAGGCAGGGGTGCGCATGGGTCGCCTCTCGACGTCGAGCGGAAGTGGGACATGAGACCGTCGGACGTCATCCGTGCGGCAGCCCCGTGCACCCTCAGCGTGCCGGTCGTGGCAGAGGAGTGCAACCGGTGCGTCGGAGGACGCTGCCGGTCGGACGCTGCGGTCGGTCCTGCCGAAGCCCCTCCGCTCAGCAGCTGCCGACGGCGTTGGCGACGACGGTGAACTCGTTCGACGTGAACGACCGCGTCCAACCGCCGAGGCTCACGGTGAAGACGGTGCGGAACACGCCGACGAGTGCTCCGTGCTGCATGGCCACCTGGTTGCCCGTGGGCGTCCGGACCGGTCCGACGTTCGACCAGGTGCTGCCGAGCAGTGCCCGCTGCTGCAGCTGCGCGGTGACGACGCCGGTCGACGGCAGGCTCAGCGTGTAGGTCGCCGTGAAGTCGAAGAGCGTCGCCGTGTAGCTGCACGAGACGACGGTCGGCGTCGTGAGCGTGGTGGCGGTGACGGTGGTCGTGGCGTGCTCGGCGTTCGTCCACGCCGCCTCGGTCGGCTGCACGCTCGTGACGCCGGTGACGACCGCGAGGAGTCCGAGCCCGAGCGCCGCCGCGCGCAGCCGCTGCGACCGTCGGCAGCGCAGCGCATCGACGTCGGCGTCATCGCCGCTCATGCGAGAGCACCTCCTCCGACGACGCATCCGGCTCGACGTCGAGCCGACGCGGCCAGAAGGCCCACGTCACGAGCACCGTCGCGCCGAGCGTGATGCCGCCGAGCACGAGCGGGTTCTGGAGCTGCACGACGACGGTGGCGAGTCCCGGCGCCGACCACAGCACCTCGCGCACCGTCGTCTCGACGTACGGGAACGGGTCGGGATCGACGTTGTCGTCGCCCTGCATCGTGAACGTGACCTGGTCGCCGTCCACGCCCTGGATCTCGAGGACGCGGTGGGTGACGGGCAGCTCCGGCGCGCGATCGACGGTCACGACGTCGCCGACCTCGATGTCGGTCGCGGGGATCTCGCGCACGAGCGCGATCGAGCCCGCGGGGATCGTCGGCGTCATGGACCCCGTGGCGAACATCACGATGGTGATCTTGAGGGCGAACGAGGCGATGACGAGCAGGATGCACACGAGTCCGCCGAGCGCGAGCACGTCGAGCAGGATGCTCGCGGCGATGCCCCGCGAGCGACGAGCGATGCCGCGGCTCATCGCCTCCCTCCCCCGTGGGTCGCCTGAAGGATCCGCGCGGTCATCGTCGCTGCGCTCTCGTGCGCTGCGGGAGGCGCGCGACCAGCACGCCCGTGCCGATCGCGAGCAGCGCGAGCAGGCCGTACCAGGCGACGCGACCACCGGTCTGCGGAAGACCCGGGATGGAGGCCGCAGGCGGCTGGACGCCTGGCTGCCCCGTCTCGCCATCGTCGCTCAGCACCTCGCCGAAGCCGTCTGCGGTGAAGCGCAGGTCGACGCGCGCGTTGCCGCGCGGCTCGAGCAGCTCGACCTCGATGCGGTACCAGGCTGCGACGGAGGCGTCCTGCTCGGCGAGCAGCGTCGTGGCGCCCGTCACGAGCGGAGCGTCGAGCAGCGAGGTCGCACCGCTCGCGCATCCCGCATCGGTCCAGCGCTCGTCGCACGCGCGCACCGTGGCGGCGTACGCGTCCGGCGAGGCCGCGACGACGTCGAGCCCGACGTCGATCGAGCCGTCTGGCTCGCCAGACGACACCGCGACGTCCCACGCCACGGGGGCACCTGGCAGCATCGTCGCCATCGCCTGAGCGTCCTGGACCGACACGAGTCGCAGCACCTCTCCTTCGATGATGGTCTCCTCGGGTGCGGCGGACGCCGCCGACGCCGACCAGGTCAGCAGCAGCGCCGCCACCCCGATCGACGCGGCGGCGCGCCTCATGACGACGAGGTCGCCAGGAACTGCCAGGTCGCCGTGGCCGTGCCGCCCTGCAGGGTCGACGCCGCACCCGACGGCAGCTCGATGCGGACGCAGTAGAGCACCGTGCTCCCCGCAGCGGCGCTGAGCGGCTGTGCCGTCTGACCCGCGGCCACGATGCCCGTCGAGAAGGGCGTCGCATTCGGCACGATGACCGTGCCGGCCGGAGCCGTCGCGGTGAAGAGCGTCTCTGCGCAGGCCGCCTGGGTCGGGGCGACGCGGATCGCGTACCGCAGCGCGGCGGCGAGCGCCGTCGAGGGCGCGGTGCCGGTCTGCTGCGCGATGACCGAGCCCGAGACGTTGGTGGCGGCCGTCGTCCGGATCGCGACCGTGCCGTACGAGACGGTGCCCGGCGACATGGCGGTCACGGCGGGCGAGTACGTCACCGTGCCGGCAGTGCCCGTGGTGTCGTGCTCGGTGAAGGCGGTGCCGCCCGTCTGGCCCGACATGTTCCCGACGATGTTGAACGTGCTCGCCGTGACCGTGGTCGTGGCGTACTCGGAGTCGTTCCAGGCTGCGAGCGTGACCGTGGCGCCCACGCCGAGGGCGAGGCCCCCGGTGAGGACGGCGCGGATCTTCAGGCCGAGGCGCCTGCGATCGCGCGGAGCGCGGTGCAGTCCCATCGGATCAGATCGAGGTGGCCAGCAGCTGCCAGGTCGCCGTCGCGGAGCCGGTCTGCTCGAGGTCCGGACCTGCGGTCACGGCGAAGCAGAGCGGCACGGGCGCACCGGCGTCGGTCGTGGGAGCGCCGATCGCGAGCGGCTGGGTGTCGTCGCCTGCGACGGCAGCGTCGGTCTCGAGGGTGTCGCCGGAGCCGAGCACGGTGCCGCCGGCCACGCCGGCCGCGTCGCACGTCGCCGGACCGGTGAGGGCCACGACGGTCCACGAGAGGTTCTCCGCGTTGCCGACGGGATCGCCGTCGACGGCGACGATCTCGGTGAGGTCGAGCGTCGCCGCGGTCGTCGTGCCAGCGGCGAGGCGCACCCAGAACGGCGCGTAGGTCACGTCGTCGGGCGTGAGGTTCTCGTTGAGGTCGAGCGTGAACTCGAGCACCGCGGCAGCGTCGCCGTCCGCGGTGTTGTGGTCGGCGTACGGTCCGGCGGCCGCCGTCGTCGAGCCCTCGAGGTTGAAGGAGCCGGCCGTGAACGTGCCGGTGGCGAACTCGCTGTCGGTCCAGGCGGCGAGGGTGATCGCGGCGCCGACGCCGAGGACGAGGCCTCCCGCGAGCATCGCACGGACCTTGCGGCCGCGTCCGCGGCTGGTGGGAGAGGCGACGGCCTCGACGGTGTCAGACATGGGGGACTCCAGGGGTATAGATGAGGACACTTCAAGTGTCAGGCTCTGTCCCCCATCCGTCAAGCATGGATGTGGACACGGCGCGCCGACGACGCACGAAGCACGCGCGAGCAGCACTCGCATGCACGCGAACGCCGTTCGAGCGGGGGTCCCCGACGCGAGCGAGGCCGGGAGCCGCGCGAGCATCGAGCGCGCACGACGAAGGGCCCGACACGCGAACGCGTCGGGCCCTGCTGTCGGTCGAGGCGGCGGTCAGCCAGCCAGCTCGGCGTCGCGATCGAGCCACTTCGAGGCGAGGTGCTCTGCGATCACGCGACGCGCCGTGCCGGTCTTCGAGCGCAGCACGAGCGACTCCGTGCGGATCAGCGGCCCCTTGCGACGCACGCCGTCGAGCAGGCCGCCATCGGTGACGCCCGTCGCGACGAAGTACGTGTTGTCGCTCGTGACGAGGTCGTCGACCGCGAGGATGCGATCGAGGTCGTGGCCCGCGGCGACGACGTTCGCGTGCTCGTCGGCCGACTGCGGGTTGAGGCGACCCTCGATGAAGCCGCCGAGCGCCTTGATGGCGCACGCGGTGATGACGCCCTCCGGCGTGCCGCCGACGCCGACGCACATGTCGATCCGCGACTCCCAGCGCGCGGCGTTGATGCCGCCTGCGACGTCGCCGTCGAGCATGAGGCGCGTGCCTGCGCCCGCGGCACGGATGTCGTCGATGAGCGCAGCGTGGCGGGGGCGGTCGAGCACGGCCACGACGATGTCGGCCACGTCCTTGCCCTTCGCCTTCGCGAGCTCGCGGATGTTGTCGCCGATCGACTGGCCGAGCGAGACGACGCCGCGACCCTCGGGACCGCAGACGAGCTTGTCCATGTAGAACGCGTCGACCGGGTCGTACATCGTGCCGCGGTCGGCGACGGCGATGACGCTCAGCGCGTTCTGACGCCCGGCGGCCGTGAGCGACGTGCCGTCGATGGGGTCGACGGCGATGTCGCACGACGGGCCGCGGCCGTTGCCGACGTGCTCGCCGTTGAACAGCATGGGCGCCTCGTCCTTCTCGCCCTCGCCGATCACGACGACGCCGTCGAAGGCGACGGTGCCGAGGAAGGTGCGCATCGCGTCGACGGCGGCCTTGTCTGCGGCGTTCTTGTCGCCTCGTCCGATGAAGGGCACCGCTCGGATGGCGGCGGCCTCCGTGGCACGCACGAGCTCCATCGCGAGGTTGCGATCGGGATGCTGGAAGACGGTCTCGGCCATGGTGTGGCTCCTTCGGCAGGGGTGGTCAGGGGCCAGCTGCCTCCAGGCTAGTGCCGAGCACGTGCGCCCTGGGTGCTCGATGCCGGGCGGGGTGTCGCTGGACCCGCCCGGCATCGAGGGTTCGGTGGTCAGTGCTGCGGCGCGCCCTCGTCGAGCAGGGCGTCGGACCTCGCACGGAAGAAGCGGGTCGCGGCGAACATCCCGGCCGCGACGAACGCGAACACCCCGAGCGAGACCACGCCCCACGCGCCGCTGTCGGTCGGCACGGACTCGTTGACGGCGGTGCGCATGATGGGCGCGACGAAGCCGCCGAGGTTGCCGAGCGAGTTGATGAGGCCGATGCCGGCTGCCGCCGCGGAGCCCGTGAGGAACGCCGTCGGGAACGACCACGTGATGGGGCCGACCGACAGGAAGCTCGCCACGGCGATCGTGATGCAGAGGATGCCGATCACCGGCTGCTGCATCGCACCGGCGAGCGCCGAGCCGAGGATGAACACGCCCGTGAGCAGGTAGAAGGTCGTCCCCCACCGCCGCCGTCGCCCGACGGTCGTGGCGCGCTTGCCGAAGAGGTAGCAGGCGAACAGGCCCACGAGCCACGGGATCGCCGACACGAGCCCCACCTGCCAGCCCACCGACTGCCCCAGCAGCCCGGCGACCTGCTGCGGCAGGTAGAAGGTCGTGCCGTAGACGGCGATCTGCAGGCAGAAGTAGATGATCGTGAAGTACCAGACCTTCCAGCTGGCCATCGCCTTCCAGATGCCGGTCGGGCCGTCCTGCTGCCGCACCGCATCCTCGGCCGCCATCGCCGAGGTGAGCGCGCTCTTCTCGCCATCGGTGAGCCACTTGGCCTGCTGCGGGGAGTTCGTGAGGAAGAAGAGCGCCGCGATGCCCGCCGCGACGGCCATGAGCCCCTCGACGAAGAACATCACCTGCCAGCCGTGCCACGGCGTGACCTGGTCGCCGAACGAGATGAGGCCGCCGGACAGCGGTGCGCCGAGCATCTGCGAGAACGGCTGCGCGAGGTAGAACAGCGCGAACATCTGCACGCGCACCTTGTTGGGGAACCACTCCGACAGGAACATGATGACGCCGGGGAACAGCCCAGCCTCGGTCACGCCGAGCAGGAAGCGCAGCACGATGAACATGGTGTCGTTCGTCGTGAACGCGAACGCAGAGGCGACGATGCCCCAGGTCACGGCGATGCGTGCGAGCCAGAACCTGGCGCCGAACCGCTTGAGCAGCAGGTTGGAGGGGATCTCGAAGATCGCGTAGCCGATGAAGAACACGCCCGCGCCGAACGCGAAGGCGGCCGCGGAGATGCCGCGATCCATCTCGAGCGCCTCCTCGGCGAAGCCGACGTTCGTGCGGTCGAGGAAGGCGACGAAGTACAGGATGATCAGCATCGGCATGAGGTGCCGAGCGGCCTTCTTGATGGCGGACGCCAGCGCCGGCGCGTCGGCCGTCGAGTCGATCGCCTTCGCGAGGTCGGACATGGTGCGCTCCTTTGCGCTCTCGGCGGCGAGGCCGCGGACCGGGGTGTCGGGTCAGAGGGACGAGATGAGGAACCAGCAGCCGAGCGCCACGAGGGCGACGCCGAGCAGCAGGAAGGCGATGCGGGACTTCGACCAGGTGGCCATGGATGCTCCTAGTGCCTGGAGATGCCGACGTGCCAGCCGCGCTCGGCGAGGACCGCGGTCATGCGCCCGCCTCCCGCTGCTCGCGCGCGATCGGCGCGGGACCGAGCTCGTCGAGCAGGCGCTGCGTCGCGACGTACGCCCGGTTGCGGTAGGCGACGAGCTCGGCCGTGCGCTCGGCGGGCACGTCGAGGTAGCCGGCGCCGCTCTTCGTGCCGAAGCGGCCAGCCTCGACGTGCGCGGCGAGCGAGGCGGGCGTCGCGAAGCGCTCGGGCCAGCGCGTCTGCAGCGAGGCGTAGCAGAAGGCGTACACGTCGAGCCCCGCCATGTCGGCGATCGCGAACGGCCCGAAGAACGGCAGGCGGAAGCCGAACGTCGTGCGCACGATCGTGTCGATGTCCTCTGGCGTCGCGACGCCCTCGTCGACGAGCTGCGTCGCCTCGTGGAACAGGGCGTACTGCAGTCGGTTGAGCACGAAGCCCGTCGCGTCGCCGACGCGCGCCGACTGCTTGCCGGTGGAGGCGACGATCGCCTCGACGACGGCGACGGCGGCCGGGTCGGTCGCGTCGTGCGAGATGAGCTCGACGCCGGGGATGAAGGGGGCGGGGTTCGAGAAGTGCACGCCGAGGAAGCGACCCGGGTGCTCGACGGCCTCGGCGAGCGAGCCGATGAGGATCGTCGAGGTGTTCGAGCCGATGATGGCGTCGGCAGGTGCCGCGGCCGAGATGCGGCGCAGCGTCTCGTGCTTGATCTCGATGCGCTCGGGCACCGCCTCCTCGACGAACGTCGCATCGGCGACGGCCTCCTCGATCGACGTCGACGCCGTGAGGTGCGCGCGGATGCGCTCGACGGCGTCGGCGGGGAAGAGCCCGTCTGCGACGAACTGCTCGGCCTCGCCGATGAGGCGTTCGAGGTTCGCGTGCGCGATCTCGGCGGAGATGTCGGCCAGGCGCACGTCGTGGCCGGCGAGGGCGAGCACCTGTGCGATGCCGCCGCCCATGTAGCCGGAGCCGACGACGGCGATGGTGTGCGTGGTCATGCGTGTCCCTTCGGGAGGAGCGTGCGCAGGTAGCGCTGGTTCGTGGAGCAGTTGCCGAGGCTGTCGCCGCCGTAGTGCTCCATGAGGAAGATGCCGTCGAACCCGAGCTCGAGCGCGTCGCGCACGACCTGGCGGTAGTTGATGAGGCCGCCCTCCATCGAGCTGGGGGCGCTCGTGGCCCACGAGCCGTCTGCCGCCTCGTCGCGCGTGTAGTTCTTCACGTGCCAGTAGTTGGCGTACGGCAGGGTCTTCGCATGCACCTCGCGCCAGTCCTCGATGGGGCGGTGGAGGCGGATGAGGTTCGCGACGTCGGGGTTGAGGCCGACGTTGTCGAGGCCGATCTCCTCGACGAGGCGCACGGCGGAGTCGGCGGTGCCGAGGTAGGTGTCCTCGTACATCTCGAGCGACATCCGCAGGCCGACGTCGGCGGCGTGCTGCCCGAGCTCGCGCAGCCGCGAGACGGCGGCGGCCCACACCTCGGGGTCGTCGGGGTCCTTGGGACCCTCGGCCGTCCAGAACCAGAGGGCCTGACGCTGCGCGTCGCTGAAGGGCTGGTGCAGCCCGGTGGAGAACACCTGCATGCCCCATTCGGCGGCGGCATCGATCGTGCGGTGCGCGTAGGCGAGGTTGCGCTCCTCATGGCCGGGCATGATGACGCTCTGCCGCTGCAGGTGGACGCTGGGGATGGCGATGCCGCGTGCGCGGGCGATCGCGAGCAGCTCGTCGCGCCTGCCGCGCTCGAGGTCGGCGGGGCGGATGTGGCTGTCGGCGAGCTCGATCATCGAGAACCCGACGTCCTGCACCTGCGCGAGCATGTCGTCCCAGACCTCGGGTGCGGCGTCGTGCAGTGCGACGCCGTCGTGGCCGACGGGCGGGATGCCGTGGAGGCACGTGGCGATCGGCCAGGTCTCGGCCGTGTAGGGGGACGTCGTCGTCGGCACCGCTTCGCTCCATCGCTCGGGGTCGGGCTGCGAGAAATCCTATAGGATCTACGAACCACGTCAAGGGTTGGCGATGAGCGCAGAGGTCGTGGCCCCCCGGACAGCACGAGGCGACGCGAGCATGCGCTCGCGTCGACGGCCGGGCGTCAGCGGCCCGAGAGCGACCGGTCGCGGACGTTCGCGATGTGGTCGCGCATCCGCGCGCTCGCCTCGGCCGGATCGCCCGCGAACGCCTCGAGGATCGCGCGATGCTCGGCGAGCGCCTCGATCACGTCGCTCGGGCCGCGCAGCGCCGCCTGCCGCAGGCGGTGCGTGAGGGCGCCGAGCGAGGCGTGCATCTCCTGCACGTAGCGGTTGCCGGCGTGCGCGAGGATCACGGCGTGGAAGGCGCCGTCGGCCTCGAAGTAGCGCTGCGTGACCTCGAGCGGCACCTCGCCGACGGCGTGCGCGTGCACGACGTCGTGGCTCGCGGCCTCATGCACCTCGTGTGCAGCGCGCAGAGCGGGCAGCAGCGCGGCAGCGTGCGGCGACGCGAGGCGCGCAGCGCGCTCCTCGAGCATGAGGCGGGCCTCGAAGAGCTCCGCGAGCTGCTCGCGGTCGAGCGGCGGCGCGACGCGGTACCCCTTCAGCGCCTCCCGGGTGACGAGCCCCGTGCGCTCGAGCTGCACGAGCGCCTCGCGCACGGGCGTGGGCGACACGGCGAGGTCGCGAGCGAGCGTGTCGATCGACAGCCGCTCGCCGGCCTGCACCGTGCCGTCGAGCAGGTCGGCGAGGATGCGGTCGTGCACCTGGTCGCGCAGCGCACGGCGCTGCACGTCCAGCTGCCGACCGGCTCCGCTCATGCCGCGAGCGCCTCGTCGAGGATGCGGCCGAACGCGACGGGGTCGTGCGCGAAGCGCCCGAGGAACATGCCGTCGACGTCGGGGGCGATGCGCGGCAGCAGGCCGGGGCCGGCCGAGCCGCCGTAGATCACCTGCGCGCCAGGCAGCAGGGCGTCGCCCGCGAGGTGGTCGCGCAGCACGCTCGTGACGCCGCGGATGTGCGCCTCCCCCGCCGGCTCGGGTGCACCGATCGCCCACACGGGCTCGTAGGCGACGACGAGCCGGCCGCCGACGCCGCGCTCGCGCGCGAGGCGCAGCGACGCCTCGAGCTGCTGGATGCACGCGGCAGCCGCCGTCGACGGGTCACCCTGCACGGGCTCGCCGATGCACAGCACGGGCGCGAGGCCCGCATCGAGCGACGCGACGACCTTGCGCGCCACGGTCTCGTCGGTCTCGCCGAACATCGCACGGCGCTCGGCGTGGCCGATCTCGACCATCGCCACGCCGTGCTCGACGAGCTCGGGCGCGCCGACCTCGCCCGTGAACGCGCCGGAGGGCTCCCAGTGCACGTCCTGCGCACCCACCGTCATGCCCGCCGGACCCGCGATCTCGACGACCGCGGGGATCGACGGGAACGTGGGGATGACGAACGGCTCGACGAGCCCGGAGGTCACGGCCTCATGCACGCGGCAGAGGGCGGCGACGTCGCGCGTCCAGCGCTCCGTCGCCGCCTTGCCGAAGTACATCTTGAGGCTCGAGCCGATCACGAACCTCGCCATGCTCAGCGTGCTTCGTACGCGACGAGGTCGTCGATGTTCGCCTGCGAGTGGCTCGACGGGTCGAACGTGTACGTGAGCCACTCCTTGGCGAGTCGGCGCGCGAGCTCGATGCCGACGACGCGCTGGCCCATGCACAGCACCTGCGCGTCGTTCGACAGGATCGAGCGCTCCACCGAGAACGAGTCGTGCGCCGTCACGGCACGGATGCCCGCGACCTTGTTCGCCGAGATCGCGACGCCGAGTCCCGTGCCGCAGAACAGGATCGCCCGGTCGGCCTCGCCGGCGGCGATGCGCGTCGCGGCCTCGATCGCCACGTTCGGGTAGCTCGTGCCCTCGGCGTCGGAGGCGACGCCGACGTCGACGACGCTGCCGACGAGATCGTTGGCCTCCAGGTCGGCCTTCACGATCTCCTTGTAGTCGAATCCGGCCTTGTCCGAGCCGATGATGAGCCGAAGCGTCACTTGTCCTCCTCCAGGTGCTGCGACAGCACGTCCGAGACGGTCGTGCAGATGAGCGCGAACGAGACCGCGCCCGGGTCGGGCGTGCCGATCGACTTCTCGCCGTGCGACTTCGCGCGGCCGAGCGTCGCCTTCAGGGCCGCGGTCTCCTGCGCCGCCTCCTCCGCGACGCCGGAGGCGTGCGACCACGCCTCGACGAGCGAGTCGCCGGCGGCGACGCGCTCCCGCAGCTCGTCGGCGAACGGCACGATCGCGTCGATCATGGTCTTGTCGCCGACCTTGGCCTTGCCGAACGACGCGACGGCGTCGCGCGCCGCATCGACGCCGGCGACGACCGAGTCGCGGGTGACGTCGGCGGAGTCGCCGAGCGGCCCCGCGAGCGAGCGCAGGATCGTCGCCCAGATGACGCCCGAGGTGCCACCGCCCTTGTCGCCCCAGGCGTCGGCGGCGCGACGCAGGGTGGTCTCGGCACCCGCGCCACCCTCTGCGGCGGCCTGCGCGGCGTCGCGGCCCGCGTGCGCGCCCCGGCGCATGCCGATGCCGTGGTCGCCATCGCCTGCGACGGCGTCGAGCCTGCCGAGCTCGTCGGAGGCCTGGTCGATCGCGTCGGCGATCTCGCCGAACGCGGCGGCGATCGTCTTGCCCGCGGCGCGCGAGGCGTCGGACGCCTCGCCGATCTCCTCGGCCACGACCGCGGCGACCTCGACGTCGACGTGCTCCTGCTGCGCGACCGAGCCCTTGCGGTACGCGGGGGTGTCTGCCGACGCCTTCCAGAGGTCCTCGAGCTCGGCGTCGAGCCAGAGCAGCGTGAGCGAGCACCCCGCCATGTCGAACGACGTCGTCATCTCGCCCACGTCGGGGTCGACGATCGTGAGGCCGCGCTCCTGCAGCAGGCGGCTCACGGCGCGGTAGACGACGAAGAGCTCCTCGTACTTCACGGCGCCGAGGCCGTTGAGGATGGGCACGACGCGTGCGCCATCGAGATCGACGCCCGGAGGCACCTCCTCGAGCAGGCGCGAGACGAACAGCTCCGCGAGCCCGTCGGCCGTGGGCACGTCGACCTCGTCGATGCCCGGCTCGCCGTGGATGCCGAGGCCCACGGCCATCTTGCCCTCGGGCACGGTGAACAGCGGCGCGTCCGCCCCCGGCAGCGTGCAGCCTGCGAAGGCGACGCCGAACGAGCGCGTGCGATCGCGCGCGAGCTTGGCGATGCGCTCGACGTCGTCGAGCGAGTCGCCTCGCTCGGCGGCTGCTCCCGCGACCTTGAACATCGCGAGCATGCCCGCGATGCCGCGACGCTCCTCGGTGCGATCCGCCGGCGCGCTCCAGATGTCGTCGGTGCCGAGCACCGTGCGCACGTCGTGGCCCTCTGCCTTGAGCCGCTCCTGCGCCTCGGTGAAGTTCAGCACGTCGCCGGCGTAGTTGCCGTACGACAGCAGGACGCCCTTGCCCTGGTCGGCCGTCTTCGCGACGGAGTACACCTGCTGCGACGAGGGCGAGGCGAAGAGGTTGCCCATCGCCGCGCCGTGCGCGATGCCGGGGCCGACGAGGCCTCCGAACGTCGGATAGTGGCCGCTGCCACCGCCGATCACGAGTGCCACCGTATCCTCGGCGGCCTTCGTGGAACGGACCACGCCGCCAGGGACGGCGGTGACCCACCGTGCCGATGCGGCTGCGAAGCCCTCGATCATCTCGTCGGCGAACGCCGACGGCTCATTGAACAGACGCGTCATCGCGTGCTCCCTCGGTTCGATGCGACGCGGCAACCCTATAGGACATGTCCGTGCAACCTGCCTGTGCCGTGGACGCATCGGCGCTCGTAGACTCGGTCGCGACGCCGTCCGCTCGAAGGAGATGCCCATGCCCGTCGCAACGCCAGACCAGTACGCCCAGATGCTCGACACGGCGAAGTCGAACGCCTTCGCCTACCCCGCGATCAACGTCTCGTCGTCGTCGACGATCAACGCGGTCCTGCAGGGCCTGTCGGAGGCGGGCTCCGACGGCATCATCCAGGTCACGACCGGCGGCGCCGACTTCTTCGCCGGCCAGACCGTGAAGAACCGCGCAGGCGGTGCCATCGCGTTCGCGCGCTACGTCACCGAGGTCGCGAAGGCGTACCCGATCACGGTCGCGCTGCACACCGACCACTGCCCGAAGAACGCGCTCGACGACTTCCTGCTCCCGCTCGTCGCGGCGAGCGAGGACGAGGTCGCCGCAGGTCGCCCCGCGCTGTTCCAGTCGCACATGTGGGACGGGTCGGCCGTGCCGCTGGCCGAGAACCTCGAGATCGCGAAGGAGCTCCTGCCCCGCCTCAAGGCGCTCGACATCATCCTCGAGGTCGAGATCGGCGTCGTCGGCGGCGAGGAGGACGGCGTGCAGCACGAGGGCTCCAACGAGGCGCTCTACACGACGCTCGGCGACGTCGAGCAGGCCGTCGAGGCCCTCGGCCTCGGCGAGCAGGGCCGCTACATCGCCGCGCTCACGTTCGGCAACGTCCACGGCGTCTACAAGCCGGGCAACGTCAAGCTGCGTCCCGAGCTGCTCGGCGAGATCCAGGCAGGCATCCAGGCGAAGCACGGCACGGCAGCGAAGCCGCTCGACCTCGTCTTCCACGGTGGCTCGGGCTCGACCGACGCCGAGATCTCGGAGGCCGTGCGCAACGGCGTCATCAAGATGAACATCGACACCGACACGCAGTACGCGTACTCGCGCTCGGTCGCAGGCTCGGTGCTCTCGAACTGGGACGGCTTCCTCAAGGTCGACGGCGAGGTCGGCAACAAGAAGGTCTACGACCCGCGCGCATGGGGCAAGGCGGCCGAGACCGCCATGGCCGCTCGCGTCGTCGAGGCCACGAAGCAGCTCGGCTCCGCCGGCTGGTCGGGTCGCTGACCACACGCTGACGCGACGAGGGCCCCCTGCCTGCCGGCAGGGGGCCTTCGTCATGCGGGTCGCGAGCGCCCGGCCGTCAGGGCTGGATGCGATCCCCCGCGCTCGGCGGCGGAGGCTGCGTGCCCGGCTGCGGCGCAGGCGATGCCTGCTGCGGCTCGGTCGGCTGCTGCCACGCGTGCTGCTCGGGCTGCCAGCCACCCTGCTGCTGCGGCAGCGACGCCTGCTGCTGCTGCCATCCAGCCTGCTGCTGCGTGGGCTGCGACCCCGCCTGCTGCGGCTGCTGCCAGCCCTGCGTGCCAGCAGCCGCGCCCGCGCCCACGGCCACGACGGCACCTGCGCGCACGGCACGCAGCACGAAGTGCGCCACGAGCAGCGCGATGCCGAGTGCGCCGAGCACGAACGGGCCCCAGACGAAGAAGACGAGGATCGGGTCGGCGCCCGTCGCGCCCTGCGTCGACAGGAACACGTTCCAGAACGACGCGTTCGGGTAGATCTCGAGCGTGTTGAAGGTCGAGCGCAGGTTGTTGACGAGCGCGATCGCACCGATCACGAAGCACGCGATGGCGAGGCTGACGAGCAGAGGGCGGTTGCTGCGGCGCATGCCGTCATCCTCCACCCGCCAGCCTGGATGCCTGCTTCGACGTGCCGGCTACGCCCAGTCGGCGTTCTCGTCGACGATCGAGTCGGTGCCCTCCGGCAGCACGGTGTCGTCGATGCCGTTGCCGTCGGTGTCGATCGCGTGCTGCGCGCCGCCGTGCTCGTCCGGCACGTCGGCGGGGTCGTCGTCGGCGACCTCCTCGTCGCGATCCTCGTAGCCGTCCGGCACGTCCTGCACCGTGATCGAGTCGGTGTCGTCGACGCCCGCGGGCGCGGGGTCCTCCACGACCTCGCCGAGCGTCTCGTCGTAGTCGACGTCCTCGGCGACCTGCTCGCTCCAGCCGTCGGCGCCCTCGGCTCCTGGGTCCTGCACGGTCTCGTCGCTCATGGTCACTCCCGGGTCTCTGACGCCGCCATCCGGCGGTCTCCCTCCAGCCTGCACCCGACCGGCTGGCTGACGCAGCGGCGTGCGCCCGCGCGCTGCGAGGGGTAGGGTCCGCGGCCGTCAGCGTCGCGAGGGCCGCAGCTCCTTCGGCAGCGAGAACACGAGGTCCTCCTCGGCAGTGCGCACCTCGTCGACGCGTCCGTACCCGGCGTCGGCGAGCTCGGCGAGCACCTCGTCGACGAGCACCTCGGGCACGCTCGCGCCGCTCGAGACGCCGATCGTCGCGACCCCGGCGAGCCACTCCTGCCGGATCTCGCGCGACGCGTCGACGCGGTACGCGGCGCTCGCGCCCGCCTCGAGGGCGACGTCGACGAGCCGCACCGTGTTCGACGAGTTCGCGCTGCCGACGACGATCACGAGGTCGCACTCGGGCGCGACCTTCTTCATCGCCACCTGCCGGTTCTGGGTCGCGTAGCAGATGTCGTCGCTGGGCGGATCCTCGAGACGCGGGAAGCGCACGCGCAGCCTGCGCACGGTCTCCATCGTCTCGTCGACCGACAGCGTCGTCTGGCTCAGCCACACGAGCCTGCCAGCCGGGGGCTCGTCGATCGCGTCGGCGTCCTCAGGAGACTGCACGAGCGTCATGCGCCCAGGCGCCTCCCCCATCGTGCCCTCGACCTCCTCGTGGCCCGCGTGTCCGATGAGCAGCATGTGGGCGTCGTCGCGCGCGAACCGCTGCGCCTCGCGATGCACCTTCGTCACGAGGGGGCACGTCGCGTCGATGGCCTGCAGCCCGCGCTCGGCCGCCTCGGCGACGACCGCGGGGCTCACGCCGTGCGCGCTGAACACGACGAGCGCGCCCGGCGGCACGGCGTCCACCTCGTCGACGAACACGGCGCCGCGACGCTCGAGCTCGGCGACGACGTGCCCGTTGTGCACGATCTGCTTGCGCACGTACACGGGCGCCCCGTGCTTGGCGAGCGCCTGCTCCACGGTGATCACCGCACGGTCGACGCCTGCGCAGTAGCCGCGCGGACTCGCGAGCAGCACGCGCCTCGCACCGGTGTCGCCGGGGTCGACTAGCCTGTTCCGGACGATCGGCGCGCGTGGCGCGGCCAGGGGGACCCGGCCATTCGAGATCGTCACGTGTCGATCCTACGTTCGGAGGCCGCATGGGCGAGCGTGTCACCGGCACGCCGGAGGAGCCGTGGACCGTCGCGCGCCTCGCGGGCGAGCTGCAGTCGTACGTCGCACGCCTGGGCGCCGTGTGGGTCGAGGGCGAGCTGACCCAGTGGAACGTGCGGCGCGGCATGGTGTTCGGCAAGATCAAGGACGTCGAGGGCGACTTCACGATCGACGCGAAGGCGTTCACGTCGTCGCTGCGCGAGCCGTTCTCGCAGGGCGACCGCGTCGTCGCCCTCGTGCAGCCCGAGTACTGGGCGAAGGGCGGCACGCTGTCGATGCAGGTGCGGCAGCTGCGGCACGTCGGCATCGGCGAGCTGCTCGCGCGACTCGAGGAGCTGCGGCAGCGCCTCGCCGCCGAGGGCCTGTTCGATCCCGCTCGCAAGCGCCGCCTGCCGTTCCTCCCCCACTGCGTGGGGCTCGTCACCGGCAGGGACTCCGACGCCGAGCAGGACGTGCTGCGCAACGCGATGCTGCGATGGCCCGGCGTGCGGTTCGAGGTCGTGCACGCCGCCGTGCAGGGCGACGCCGCGCCTCGCGAGGTCGTGCATGCGATCGAGACCCTCGACGCGCACCCCGACGTCGACGTCATCGTCGTCGCACGCGGCGGCGGCGACTTCCAGTCGCTGCTCGCCTTCAGCGACGAGCGCGTGCTGCGCGCCGCCGCCGCCGCCTCGACGCCCATCGTCTCTGCGATCGGCCACGAGGCCGACCGCCCGCTGCTCGACCTCGTCGCCGACCTGCGCGCCTCGACGCCCACCGACGCCGCCAAGCGCGTCGTGCCCGACGTCGCCGAGGAGCTCGACCGCGTGGCGCAGGCCCGCTCGCGCATGCGCACGCGCGTGACGCAGCGCGTGGCGCACGAGGTCGAACGGCTCGTCGCGCTGCGGTCGCGGCCGTCGCTCGCGCGGCCCGAGTCGATGCTCGACGCGCACACCTCGGAGGTGCGGCAGCTCGCCGTGCGCGCCGACGACCTCGCCGGTCGCGCCGTCGAGCGCGCCGAGCACGGCATCCACCGCCTCGCCGACCGGCTGCGCGCCCTGAGCCCGCAGGCGACGCTCGACCGCGGCTACGCCGTCGTGCAGACGGCGTCGGGCGCGGTGCTGCGCGACGCGGCCGACGCCGCGGCGGGCGACGACGTGCTCGTCACCCTCGCCTCGGGCGCGATCACCGCCGAGGTGCGCGAGGCGCGCCGGGCCGACTGACTCGCACCCGCACCGCACCGCGCCCGCACCCGCACCCGCACCCCGTGCGATTGCGTTTCGCAGGCGATCGTGGGGGTTGGAGGGAAGATACCCCTTCGACCACCCTGATCGCCTGCGAAACGCGTCTCCTCCGGGCTGCGCGGCTCGGGTCAGCGCTGGCCGAAGGTGCGCCGCACGAAGAAGAGCCCGACGAGCGACAGCGCGGCGATCGCCATGTAGTAGAAGCTCGGCGCGTTGAGCGACCCCGTGGTCTGGATGAGCCACGTCAGCACGAGCGGCGCGATGCCGCCCAGCAGCGTCACCCCCACGTTGTAGGTGATCGACAGGCCCGTGCCGCGGATCTCGGCGGGGAACATCGACGACAGCAGGCCGGGCAGCGGCGCGAAGTAGAACGCCATGATGAGGCCGAGCATCGCGATGGAGATGATGAGCGCGGGCACGCTGCGCAGCGTGACGATCACCTGGAAGATGGGCCACGCGAGCACGAGCGCCGCGATCGCCGCCCACGTCATGACGCGAGCCGGGCCGACGCGGTCGGCGAGGCGTCCCACGAGCGGCGAGCCGAGCAGCGCGATGGCTCCGGCGACGACGCCGCCGAGGTACGCGGCCGCTGGCGGCACGTCGAGGTTCGCGACGGCGAAGGTCGGCATGTACAGGATCATGTAGACCGAGATCGTCGCGACGCCGATGACGGCGGAGCCCGCCAGCATCCGTCCGAGGTGCTGCGTGAGCAGCGTACCCATCGGCGACTTCGTGCGGTCGGCGGCGCCGAGCTCGTCGGGCTCGGCGAGGCGAGCGCGGATGTACAGGCCGACGGGGCCGATGAGCAGGCCGACGAAGAACGGCACGCGCCAGCCCCACGCGTCGAGCTGCGCATCCGTGAGGTACGTGTTCAGCGCGAAGCCGAACGCCGACGCGAGCAGCATCGACGCGCCCTGCGCCGCGATCTGCCACGACGCGTAGAACATCTTGCGATGCGGCGCGGTCTCGATGAGGAACGTCGTCGCCGTGCCGAACTCGCCGCCCGCCGAGAAGCCCTGGATGAGCCGCGACAGCAGGATGACCGCCCCGCCCCACACCCCCACGGCGGCGTACGTCGGTGCGACGGCCATCAGCAGCGTGCCGACCATCATGAGCAGGAGGGTGAGGGTCAGCGCGTGCTTGCGGCCCTTGCGGTCGGCGTAGGAGCCCAGCAGCCAGCCGCCCAGCGGACGGATGAGGTACGTCGTCGCGAACGTCGCGAACGTGTACAGCAGGCCGTACTCGCCGGCGTCGGGGAAGAAGACGCGCGTGATGACGACGGCGAACGACGCGTAGACGATGATGTCGAACCACTCGAGGGCGGCACCGATCGACGACGAGACGACGGCCTTGCGGGCCGCGGCGAGTCGCTCGGGCGACACCTCCCGGGCGGGGGGCTGGGGCATGGTCGTGGTCATGGCTGCTCCTGGGATGGGGATGCTGGGGCGCGTCAGGCGCGCAGGGCGGCGACGAGCGAGTCGACGAACGCCTCGCACGCGGCGATCTGGTCGAGCTCGATGAACTCGTCCGGCGCGTGCGCCTGCGCGATGTCGCCGGGGCCGCACACGATCGTCGGGATGCCCGCGTTCGCGAAGAGGCCGGCCTCGGTGCCGTAGGTGACCTTGTCGTCGCTCGCGACCGCGCCCCACTGCGCCGCGAGGTCGACGATCGCGGCGTCGGCGGGCGTGTCGACCCCGGGGGCCGCAGCGGTCGTCACGAGCTCGACGGACGCCTCGGGGAACCGCGAGCGCATGTCGGCCTCGATGCGTGCGCACTCGGCGCGGAACCGTTCCACGAGCGCCTCGTGGTCGACGGTCGTGAGCGCGCGGAACTCGAAGTGGATCGAGCACTCGGCGGGGATGGTGTTCACGGCGATGCCGCCGTCGATGCGGTTGACGCTCACCGACGTGTAGGGCACGACGTAGCCGTCGTCGAACGGGCCCTGCTCGCGCATCTCGTCGGCGACGCCCTGCACGAACCGCACGAGCTCGGCGGCGGCGACGATGGCGTTCTCGCCCTGCGGCGTGAGCGACGAGTGGGCGGCGACGCCGCGCACGTCGACGCGGAACACGTTCATCGACTTGTGGCCGCGCACGATGCGCATGCTCGTGGGCTCGCCCACGACGCAGCCGCGCGGCAGCGCGCCGCGGCCTGCGAGCTCGGCGACGAGGTCGACGGCGCCGACGCATCCGACCTCCTCGTCGTACGACAGCGCGAGGTGGATGGGCTCGGCGAGCGGCTGCGCGACCATGTCGGCGGCCTTGACGAGCACGACGCCGAGGAACGACTTCATGTCGGCGCTGCCGCGCGCGTAGAGGCGTCCGTCGCGCACCTCGGGGGCGAAGGGCTCGCTCGACCACGACTGCCCGTCGACGGGGACGACGTCGGTGTGGGCCGACAGTACGATGCCGCCCTCGGTCGAGCCGTCGGCGGCGGTGATCGTGGCGAGCAGGTTGGCCTTCGTGCCCTCGGCGTTCGGGATGCGCGTCGATGCGATGCCGAGCGACTCGAGACGGGCCTCGACGTGGGCGATGAGCTCGAGGTTCGAGTCGCGGCTCGTCGTGTCGAACGCGACGAGGGTGCGGATCTCCTCCATCGTGGCGTCGGCGGGTGCAGCTGGCACGGCGGATCCTCTCGGTGGCGGTTCGCGGGATCCGTCCATCCTGGCACCGCGGCAGGCTGTCGGCGCGCGCACCCGGCGACGGCGTCGGTGGGGCGACGGTAGGATCGGGAGCCGTGAGCGACACCGCTGCGCCCCTCGGGCAGACGCCCGCCGACGACCTCGGCTACGAGGCCGCACGCGACGAGCTCGTGCGAGTCGTGCAGGCCCTCGAGTCCGGCGACTCCACGCTCGAGCAGTCGCTCGCGCTGTGGGAGCGGGGCAACGCGCTCGCCGAGCGCTGCGAGCAGTGGCTGCAGGGCGCTCGCGCCCGCCTCGACGCCGCCAGAGGCACGGAGACGGACGCCTCGTGAGCAGGCGGCAGCAGCAGCGCATCGTCGCCGAGCTCGGGCGGCCGGAGACGCCAGAGGAGACGATCGAGCGCAAGGCGGCGTCGCGCGCGCGGCACTACGCGAACCAGACCGCCGTCAACCTCGGCCTGTCGCTGCTCGCATCCGTCGCGCTCGTCGTGATCATCGTCGTGTTCGTCATGCGCCCCGATCCGCCTGCGCCCGAGCCCATCGACGTCGCGACGCCTGCCGCCGAGGCCGCTGCGGTGCTCGGCGTGCCCGTCGTCGCGCCCGAGGTGCCTGAGGGCTGGGAGCCGAACGCGGCCGAGCTGCGCGACGGCCCGGCAGGCATCGCGCAGTGGTACGTCGGATGGGTCACGGCCGACGGCGAGTTCGCGTCGGTCACGCAGGGCGTCGGCGCCGACGGCACGTGGCTCGCGGCGACGACGCGCGAGGCGCCCGAGACGGGCGCCGTGACCGTGGGCGACGTCGAGTGGACCGTCGCCGACCAGCGCGACCGCGACGACGCCGGCAACCTCGAGTACGTCGCATGGACCCAGACCGACGACTCGACGATCGTCGTCGCCGGCACGGCGGACGACGCCGAGATGCTGGCGCTCGTCGAGGCCGTCACGGCCGAGCTCGAGTGACCGCGCGCCCGACGCACCGAACCACCAGCTCCCAGCGAGCATGACCCAGCACCGAGCAGAGAGGCCGATGAGCATGACCGAGTACCGGATCGAGCACGACACGATGGGCGAGGTGCGCGTGCCCGTCGACGCGCTGTACGCAGCGCAGACGCAGCGCGCCGTCGAGAACTTCCCCATCTCGGGCTCCGGCCTCGAGCCCGCGCAGATCGTCGCCCTCGCGCGCATCAAGCGCGCAGCGGCGCTGGCGAACAGGAGCCTCGGCATCCTCGAGGCCGACGTCGCCGATGCGATCGTGGCCGCCGCAGACGAGATCATCGCCGGCGACCACCACGACCAGTTCCCCGTCGACACCTACCAGACCGGCTCGGGCACGTCGTCGAACATGAACATGAACGAGGTGCTCGCGACGCTCGCCACGAGGCACCGCGGCGAGCCCGTGCACCCCAACGACCACGTCAACGCGTCGCAGTCGTCGAACGACGTCTTCCCCACGTCGGTGCACGTCGCCGTCACGGGTGCGCTGATCGAGCAGGCGATCCCCGCGCTCGAGCACCTCGCCGCCGCCCTCGAGGCGAAGGCGACGCTGTGGAAGGACGCCGTGAAGCCGGGCCGCACGCACCTGATGGATGCGACGCCCGTCACGCTCGGCCAGGAGTTCGGCGGCTACGCCGCGCAGGTGCGCTACGGCATCGAGCGCATCCAGGCAGCGCTCCCCCGCGTCGCAGAGGTGCCGCAGGGCGGCACGGCCGTCGGCACCGGCATCAACACCCCCGTCGGCTTCCCCGAGCAGGTCATCGCCGAGCTCGCGGCATCGTCGGGCCTGCCGATCACTGAGGCGCGCGACCACTTCGAGGCGCAGGCGAACCGCGATGGTCTCGTCGAGGCGTCGGGCGCGCTGCGCACGATCGCGGTGTCGCTCACGAAGATCTGCAACGACCTGCGCTGGATGGGCTCGGGCCCCAACACGGGCATCGGCGAGCTCGCGATCCCCGACCTGCAGCCTGGCTCGTCGATCATGCCGGGCAAGGTGAACCCCGTCGTGCCCGAGGCCGTGCTCATGGTGTGCTCGCGCGTCGTCGGCAACGACGCGACGGTCGCATGGTCGGGTGCGTCGGGCTCGTTCGAGCTCAACGTGCAGATCCCCGTCATGGGCACTGCGCTGCTCGAGTCGATCCGTCTGCTCTCGAACGCGTCGCGCGTGCTCGCCGACAAGACGATCGACGGCCTCGAGGCGAACGTCGAGCGAGCGGCGGCGCTCGCGGGCATGAGCCCGTCGATCGTGACGCCCCTCAACCGCCTCATCGGCTACGAGGCGGCCGCGAAGATCGCGAAGCACTCGGTCAAGGCCGGCATCACGGTGCGCGAGGCCGTCGTCGACCTCGGCTACGTCGAGCGAGGCGAGCTGACGGAGCAGGATCTCGACCAGGCGCTCGACCTGCTCTCGATGACGCACCCGGGCGTCGCGAAGTAGCCCCACCCCCGAGGATGTGAGGTTTTCGGCCGGTTCTGATGACAGAACCGGCCGAAAACCTCACTGCAGTTCTGGAAGGGTGGAGGCATGCGTGCGTACCCCGAGGTCAGGCGAGATGCGACGGTCGACGAGCTGCACGGGGTCCGGGTCGCCGACCCGTATCGCTGGCTCGAGGATGGCGACTCCGCCGAGACCGCCGCGTTCGTCGCGGCGCAGAACGCGTTCGCGGGGCCGATCCTCGCCGCGCTGCCCGCACGCGAGGCGTTCCGCCGGCGCGTCACGTCGCTGCTGACGGCGCCGACGCGCGGCTGCCCCTTCGAGCGCGGCGGACGGGTGTTCGCGTGGCGGAACGACGGGCAGAACCAGGACGTGCTCGTCGTCGCCGACTCGGTCGACGAGCTCGAGGACGGCCGAGTGCTGCTCGACGCGAACGCGCTGTCGGACGACGGCACCGTCTCGGTCACGACCGCCTCCGTCAGCCCCGACGGCCACCTGCTCGTCTACGGCGTCGCCGACGGCGGCTCCGACTGGCGCACCCTGCGCATCCGCGACGTCGTGACGGGCGCCGACCTCGCCGACGAGATCCCGTGGACGAAGTGGAACTCGCCCGTCTGGCTGCCAGGCGACCGGTCGTTCACCTACTGGCGCTACGACGCACCCGCCGGCAACGGCCTCACCGACGAGATGGGCGCGGGCAGGCTCATGGCGCACGTCGTCGGGGAGCCCGCCGAGGCGGACGCCCTCGTGTGGACGAGGCCCGAGGAGCCGCGCACGTTCGCACGCCACTGGCCGCGCGACGATCGATGGTTCGTGCTGTCGACCGACACGGGATCCTCGAGCGGCAACGACCTCGCGGTGCGACGGCACGACGAGGAGACCCTGCGACACCTCGTCGAGGGGCACGAGCACGAGTGGGGTGCCGTCGGCATCCGCGACGACACGCTCTTCGTCGTCACCGACGAGGGGGCACCGCGGTACCGGCTGGCGGCGTTCGACCTCGAGACGGGGCTCGAGCGCGAGATCGTGCCCGAGCACGACGCCGACGTGCTCCTGGGCGCATCGCTCACCGAGCACGGCCTCGTGCTCGAGTACTCGCACGACGCATCGCACCGCCTGCAGCTCGCCACCGACGCCGGCGATCTCGGCGACGCCGTGCCGATCGGCGACGGCGTGAGCCTCACGGGGCTGTCGGCGCGTGCGACGTCGTCGACCGTCTTCGTCACGACGTCGTCGTTCGTCGACCGTGGCACGCGCCACGTGGTCGAGACGCACGGCGCGAGCCTCGTCACGCACCGCACGCTCCCGACGCCCGGGCCCGCAGCCCCCGCTGCGACGACGAGCCGCATCCGCACGACGAGCACCGACGGCGCCGAGGTGCCCGCGTTCCTCGTGCGCCCCGAGGGCGACGACGGCTCCCAGCCGCGCCCGACGCTCATCTGGGCCTACGGCGGCTTCAACATCCCGATGAACCCCGGCTTCCGCGCCGTGCTCGCCGCGTGGGTCGATGCAGGGGGCGTGCTCGTGGTGCCGAACCTGCGCGGCGGTGGCGAGTTCGGCTCCGACTGGCACAAGCAGGGCACGAAGGCCACGAAGCAGCAGGTGTTCGACGACCTGTTCGCCGTCGCCGAGCACCTCGTCGCGTCGGGCGTGACGACGCGCGACCGGCTCGCGCTGCACGGCCGCTCCAACGGCGGGCTGCTGGCCGGCGCTGCGCTGACGCAGCGCCCCGACCTGTGGGCGGCGGTGCTGCCGGGCGTCGGCGTGCTCGACATGCTGCGCTTCCATCGCTTCACGATCGGCTGGGCGTGGACGAGCGACTACGGCGACCCCGACGAGCCCGAGGACTTCGCGGCCCTGCACGCCTACTCGCCGCTGCACGCGATCCGCGACGACGTCGCCTATCCGCCCACGCTCGTCACGACCGGCGACCACGACGACCGCGTCGTGCCCGCGCACTCGTTCAAGTTCGCCGCCGAGCTGCAGCGGGCGCAGGCGGCGAACGGCTCGGATGCGCCGATCGTGCTCGCCGTCGACACGCGCGCCGGGCACGGCATGGGCAAGCCGAAGGATGCCGCCGCGCTCGAGTTCGCCGACCAGCTCGCGTTCGCAGCGCACCACGCGGGGCTCGTCGTCGACGAGCGCGTGGCGCCGTGAGCGACTGGCAGGAGCGCATCGACGCCTTCTGGGCGGCGCTCGACGACGAGCGCCCGCAGGAGATGATCCGGCAGATGCGCGTGCTCGTGGCCGAGCTGCCCGCCGACGATGCGCGCGGGCCGTTCGAGCTCGGTGGCGTCTTCGACTCGCTCGGCATGGAGGAGGTCGCGGCAGCCCACTATCGCCGCGCGCTCGAGCTGGGCCTCGACGACGAGCGCGCTGCGCGCCTCGCGATCCAGCACGGCTCGACGCTGCGCAACCTCGGCAGGATCGACGAGGCCATCCAGGTGCTCGCCCACGCGCCCGAGCACGATGCCGTCGGCGACGCCCGCGCCATCTTCCTGGCCCTCGCGCTGCACGACGCGGGCCGCAGCGGCGAGGCCGTGCGGGTGCTCGTGGAGGCGCTCGAGCCGTCGCTGCCGTCGTATCGCAGGTCGGTGCGGGCGTACGCCGCCGAGCTGCCGGAGCCGCCGCGCCACGGGAGGTAGCGGGCCGCCGCGCCGCCCGCCCGCACGTTCGCGGGCGCGTCGACCGGCATCCACCGTGCGGCTGCCGACACGTCACCTGCCGTCCACCTGCTGCGAGTTGCGTGGTGCGGGTGCGACGAGCCGCTCGGCTCGGCGCACTCGAGGAGGGGGCTCCCATGGTCGATGTCGAACGCCGTCGTCTGCTGCCGATGGCCGCGCACGTGCGCGGCAAGCGCAGCGCCGTCACGTGCCAGCTGAAGTGCGCCAACGCGTGCCTCGGCGACGTCTGCAACACGTCGAGGAACGCGTACCTGCGCGACATCATCGACGTCGAGCTGTCGCGCCGCACGCTCTTCGGCGCCGGCATCGCAGGCACCGTCGCGCTGCTGACGACGCAGCAGATCGCGAACGCGGTGCCCGCGCACGCCGCCGCACCCGTGCCCGGCGCCGCGTTCGGGTTCACGCCCATCGCGCCCGTCGCCGCCACCGTCGACGAGCTCACCGTGCCGCAGGGCTTCACCTACCAGCCCATCCTGCGCTGGGGCGATGCGCTGTTCGCCGCCTCGCCGGCGTTCGACGCGCTCGACCAGACCGAGGCGAAGCAGCGCCTGCAGTTCGGCTACAACTGCGACTACACCGACATCCTGCGCATCGACGCGACGACGGCGCTGCTGTTCGTGAACCACGAGTACACGAACGAGGGCATCATGTTCCCCGCCGCGCAGCTCGAGGGCGAGCAGGCGCGCGTGCGCGGCGTGAGCCGTGCCGCGCATGGCCTCAGCGTCGTCGAGCTCACGCGTGCGAACGACGCCGAGGCGTGGCAGCCCGTCGTCGGCGCCACCCGCAACCGCCGATTCCTCGACGACACCCCGTACGCCATCACGGGCCCCGCAGCAGGCTCGCCGCTGCTGCAGACCGTCGCCGACCCCACGGGCACCGTCGCGCTGGGCACGCTCGGCAACTGCGCTGGCGGCACGACGCCGTGGGGCACGATCCTCTCGGGCGAGGAGAACTTCAACGGCTACTTCCGCTCCGCCGCGACGAGCGCGGGCGATCGCCGCTACGGGCTGACCGATGCGCCCACCGCCCGTGGTTGGGAGCTCGACGACCCGCGCTTCGACACCCGCAACCCCGGCTACGAGCACGAGGCGAACCGCTTCGGCTGGATCGTCGAGGTCGACCCGTTCGACCCCACGTCGACGCCCCGTAAGCACACGGCCATGGGCCGCATGAAGCACGAGGGTGCGAACGTGCACGTCGCCGCGAACGGCCGCGTCGCGGCGTACATGGGCGACGACGAGCGCTTCGACTACCTGTACAAGTTCGTCTCGGCGGGCACGTACGTCGAGGGCGCTCGCGCCGCCAACATGACGCTGCTCGAGACGGGCGACCTGTACGTGGCGCAGTTCGAGGGCAACTCGACGGTCGAGATCGACGGCTCGGGCACCGTGCCGAGCGATGGCGCGTTCGACGGGGTCGGGCGGTGGCTGCCGCTCGTGGTCGGCGGCGTCTCGCAGGTCGCCGGCATGGCGGTCGACGAGGTGCTCGTGCACACGCGCCTCGCGGCGGATGCCGTGGGCGCGACGAAGATGGACCGGTGCGAGGACGTCGAGCCCAACCCGATCACGGGGCTCGTCTACGTCGCGTGCACGAACAACTCGAACCGCGGCGTGGGCTCGAACCCGGTCGCCGACGAGCCGAACCCGCGCACCCAGAATCGTGACGGCCACGTCATCGAGATCGCGGAGGACGGCGGCGACCACACGGGCACCACGTTCCGCTGGAGCATCCTCATGCTGTGCGGCGACCCGGCGCAGGGCGACCAGACGTACTTCGCTGGCTTCCCCGTCGACCAGGTCTCGCCCATCTCCTGCCCCGACAACCTCGCGTTCGACTCCGAGGGCAACCTGTGGGTCTCGACCGACGGCGCCCCAGACGGCATCGGCTACAACGACGGCCTCTTCCGCGTGCGCCTCGAGGGCGAGCAGCGTGGGCTCGTCGAGCAGTTCCTCTCGGTGCCCGTGGAGTCGGAGACGTGCGGCCCCGTCATCCACGACGACGAGTGGCACGTGTTCGTCGCGGTGCAGCATCCCGGCGAGGACGGCGCGTTCGAGACGCCGTCGTCGCTGTGGCCCGACTACGCGCCCGCGGGTGCCACGGGCGCCGACGGCGCCTTCCACGGTCCGCGTCCCACGGTCGTGCAGGTGCTGCCCGTGCCGGTCGAGCCGAGCACGCCGCCGTCGGATCCGGGCCCGTCGACGCCGCCGAGCGGCTCACCGTCGCCGAGCGCGCCTCCGACGGCCGTGCCCTCGCCGACCGACGGCGCGAGCCCGACCGGCTCGGCCGCGCCGTCGCCGTCCGGCGGTGGAGGCTCGGGCTCGGGCGGCGGATCGCTGCCGCAGACGGGCGGCGGGCTGCTCGCACCGCTCGTGGCGGGCGCATCCGCGGCCGTCGCGATCGGCGCCGGCCTCGTCGCGCGGCTGCGAGGGCGCGGCGCAGACGACCAGGAGGCGTAGCCGCCTCGCGCGACGAGCGCGGATGTGCGTTTCGCAGGCGATCAGGAGGGTCCGAGGGAAGATACCCCTCGAGCACCCCGGATCGCCTGCGAAACGCAACGGGCGCGGCGCTGCGCCGCATCGGAGGCTCTCCCGGCCGCCGCGCGTCGCGCGCACCGGCTCAGTGCCGCAGGATGCGGCGTGCGAGCAGGTTGCCGAGCGCCTGCACGATCTGCACGACGATGACGATGATCACGAGCGCGCTCCACGTCACCACGGGGTCGAACTGCCGGAAGCCGTACGCGATCGCGTAGTTGCCGACCCCCTCGCCACCGACGATGCCCGCGACTGCCGACATGTCGATGATCGCGACGATCGCGAACGTGTAGCCGAGCACGAGCGGCCCGAGCGCCTCAGGCAGGATCACGGTGCCGATGATGCGCCACGGCCCTGCCCCCATCGCGCGTGCAGCCTCGATCACGCCGGGGTCGACGGAGACGAGGTTCTGCTCGACGATGCGCGCGATGCCGAACGTCGCAGCGATCGAGATGGCGAAGACCGCCATGGCGTTGCCGAGTCCCGTGCCGATCGTCGCGCGAGCGATCGGCTGCAACGCCGCGAGCAGGATGATGAACGGCACCGGTCGGAAGGTGTTCACGACGATGTTGAGCACCCAGTAGACGACCGGTTGCTGCAGCACGCCGCCGCGCCGCGTGACGTACACGGCGGTGCCGACGACGAGACCGGCGATGCCCCCGATCGCGAGGGACGCCGCGACGAGCAGCAGCGTCGTGCCCGTCTGCTCGAGGAGCGCCGGCAGCAGCCCGGCGATCTGCTGCGCGAGATCGGCGATCATGCCGTCACCTCCGTCACGGTCACGCCTGCACCGATGCCGGCGAGCGCGTCGCGGATCGCAGCGTCGTCGCCGTCGACGGCGATGGTCAGCAGGCCGTAGACGCGGCCCTGGATGTCGTCGACGCCGCCGTGCACGAGGTGGAAGTCGACGCCGGCACGCGCGAGGGCGCCGAAGACGCGCGCCTCGCTCGCACCCTCGTCGGTGAAGGCGATCGTGAAGAGCCTGCCTGGCGTGCGTGCACGCAGCTCGGCGAGCGCGTCGCCGTCGGGCAGCGCGCGCACCACCGTGCGCACGAAGCGCCGCGCCGTGTCGGTCGTGGGCCTGGTGAACACGTCGTAGGTCGCGCCCGACTCCACGACCCGACCCCGCTCCATGACCGCGACCTTCGTCGCGATGCGAGCGATGACGTCCATCTCGTGCGTGATCACGACGATCGTGACGCCGAGCTCGCGATTGACGCGTGCGAGCAGGTCGAGCACCTCGTCGGTCGTCTCAGGGTCGAGCGCGCTCGTCGCCTCGTCGGCGAGCAGGATCGACGGCTCGGCCGCGAGCGCGCGGGCGATGCCGACGCGCTGCTGCTGCCCTCCCGAGAGCTGCTCGGGGTAGGCATCCGCCTTGTCCTCGAGGCCCACGAAGCGCAGCAGCTCGTCGACGCGCGCGCGGCGCTGGGCGCGCGGCATGCCGACGACCTCGAGCGGGTAGGCGACGTTCGCGCGGATCGTGCGCGACCGCAGCAGGTTGAAGCGCTGGAAGATCATGCCGATCCCCTGCCGCACCTGGCGCAACGCTGCGGGGGCGAGGGTCGTGACGTCGACGCCGTCGATCTCGATCGAACCGCTCGTCACCGGCTCGAGGCCGTTCACGAGCCGGACAAGCGTCGACTTGCCTGCACCCGAGTAGCCGATGACGCCGAACACGTCGCCGCGCTCCACGTCGAGGCTCACGGCATCGACGGCCGTCACGGCCGCGTCAGACCGCCGTCGGCCCGGATAGGTCTTCGTCACGTCGCGGATGGCGATGTGCGGCATGCTGCTCCTCTCGTGCGCACGCGCGAACGCGGGCGCCGGATCTCGGCGCCCGCGATCGCATGCTGGTCTACTGCTCGTCGCGGATCGACTGCTCGACGTCGGCGAGCGACGACTGCAGCTCGTCGACGGGGGTCGTGGCGAGCACGGCCGTGCCGCCCGACTGCTCGACGACGCCGTCGGTCACGGCCTGCGTCGTCTGGTAGACCTCGACGAGGCGCTGCAGCACCTCGGAGTCGACGTCGTCGGCCCGAACGGCGAAGATGTTCACGTACGGCAGCGCGGAGGGGTCCGACGGGTCGTCGGCCGCGATCTCCTCCTCCTCCGTGAGGTCGGCCTGGTCGAGGAAGTCGTTGTTCACGATCGCCGCTGCCGCCTCCGAGAGCGAGCCTGCCGTGAGGGCGGCGTCGAGCGCCTGCACCTCGACGCGCGAACCGCCCTCGACGTCCTCGAGCGTCGAGAAGGGCGAGCCGCCGTCTGCGAGCTCGATGAGGCCCGCCGACTGCAGCACGAGCAGGCCGCGCGCCTGGTTCACGGTGTCGTTCGGCACGATGACCGTCTCGCCGTCGGGGATGTCGTCTGCGGAGTCGTACTGCGTCGAGTAGAGGCCCAGCGGGTAGATCGCCGTCGCACCGAGCGGCTGCAGGTCCTGATCGGACGACACGTTGTAGTCGGCGAGGTACTGGATGTGCTGGAACTGGTTGATGTCGAGGTCGCCCTCGCTGAGCGCGGGGTTCGGCTGCGTGTACTCGGTGAAGTCGACGACCTCGAGCTCGATGCCCTCGTCGGCGACGGCCTCCTCGTACTCGGCCCAGTACGGGTCGGAGGCGCCTACGACGCCGAGGCGCACCGGGTTGCCCTCGGTGCCGAGCTCGGCGTCGTCGGCGGCGCCTGCACCGCCTGCGCAGCCGGCGAGCAGGAGGGTGGATGCGGCTGCTGCCGCTGCGAGGGATCGCGCGAAGGTCGACATGGTGGTGCTCCTGGGAAGGGTCCTTGGGGGTGGCACCAACGCTAGGAACCGCGCAGGGTCAACGACGAATCCCGTCGTCACACAGCGCAACGCACGCGTCGCCTACGCCGCTGCTGCGACGAGCGCGAGACCGGTGCCGACGAGCAGCCAGGGCCCGAACGGCACCGCGTCGGCACCCCGTACCCGCGCCACCACCCCGGCGCCCCCGCCGAGCACGAACGCCACCGCGAGCGCCGCGAGCGGCACCCACCAGCCGATGGGGGCGGCGGCGAGCGCGAGCCCAGCGCCGAGCTTCACGTCGCCGGCGCCCATGCCGCCCGTCCACCACAGCAGGGCCAGCACGAGCGCGACGACGATCGCGAGCGCCGGCCCCGCCCACGCGCCGCGCAGCACGGCGAGTGCGGCGCACGCGAGCCCGACGCCGAGCAGCGGCACCGTGAGCACGTTCGGCAGCCGCCGCACGGCGACGTCGATGCGCGTCAGCGCTGGCGCGACGAGCGCGGACGCGACGAGGCCGACCGCGCCGAGGCCCGGCTCCACGTGCCAGCCCGCGCGGGCACCGAGCGCCGCGACGCCCACGGCGCACGCGATGCCGAGCACGACGTCGAGCAGCCGCACGCGCCGAGCGGACGCGTCGACGACCTCTTGCATGCCCGGCACGGTAGCCGGGCGGCACGCACAGCCTCGCCCCGCATCCACAGGCGACGCACGAGGGCCCGCATCCTGACGGATGCGGGCCCCGTGCGTGAGGTCGGTGGATGGATGGACGGCCTCGGGCTCGACTAGCTGTCGAGCAGGCTCGTGACTAGCGCGGCGATGCGGCTGCGCTCGCTGCGCTGCAGCGTCACGTGCCCGAAGAGCGCGTTGCCCTTGAGCGTCTCGATGACGCTCGCGACGCCGTCGTGCCTGCCGACGCGCAGGTTGTCGCGCTGCGCGACGTCGTGGGTGAGGACGACGCGCGAGTTCTGCCCGATGCGGCTGAGCACCGTGAGCAGCACGCCCCGCTCGAGCGACTGCGCCTCGTCGACGATCACGAACGCGTCGTGCAGCGAGCGCCCGCGGATGTGGGTGAGCGGCAGGATCTCGAGCATGCCGCGCGCCGCGACCTCCTCGAGCACGTTGTCGCTCACGAGCGCCCCGAGGGTGTCGTAGATCGCCTGCCCCCAGGGGTTCATCTTCTCGTCCTTGTCGCCAGGCAGGTAGCCGAGCTCCTGGCCGCCGACGGCGTAGAGCGGGCGGAAGACGATGACCTTCTTGTGCAGCCGCCGCTCGAGCACGGCCTCGAGGCCCGCAGCGAGCGCGAGCGCCGACTTGCCGGTGCCCGCCGAGCCGCCGAGGGAGACGATGCCCACCTCGTCGTCGAGCAGCAGGTCGATCGCGAGCCGCTGCTCGGCCGAGCGGCCGTGCACGCCGAAGACGTCGCGGTCGCCGCGCACGAGCGTCAAGGTGCCTGCGGCCGTGACGCGGCCGAGCGCCGAGCCGCGCTCGGACGTGATGACGAGCCCCGTGTTGAGGGGCAGGCCGTCGACGAGCTGCGTCGAGAGCCGCTCCTGCTCGTACAGCGTCGCCATCTCGTCGCCGGAGAGCGCGACCTCCGCGGTGCCCGTCCACCCGGACTCCACGGCCTGCTCCGCGAGGTACTCCTCGGCGGCGAGGCCGATCGACGCGGCCTTGACGCGCATCGGCATGTCCTTCGACACGACGCACACGTCGAGGCCGTCGCCCGCGAGGTTGCGCGCGACGGCGAGGATGCGCGAGTCGTTGTCACCCAGCTGCAGCCCGGAGGGCAGCACCTGCGGGTTCGTGTGGTTGAGCTCGACGCGCAGCGATCCGCCGCCGTCGGTGGGCACGGGGAAGTCGAGCCGCTCGTGGGCGATGCGGAGGTCGTCGAGGTTGCGCAGCGCCTGGCGGGCGAAGTACCCGATCTCCGGGTCGTGGCGCTTCTTCTCGAGCTCTGCGATGACGACGACCGGGATGACGACCGAATGCTCCGCGAAGCGGTGGATCGCGCCGGGATCGGACAGCAGCACGGACGTGTCGAGCACGTAGGTGCGCTGCGCGGTCTGCAGCTGGTCGTCGATCTCGGGGGCGTGGATGGCCTCGGGCACGTGGGCTCCTCACCGACTCGGTCGGGACTTCAGGCGGCCGCCTCCCTTCACGGCGTCGCGGCCGCGGTGGGTGCCGGGCGTATGCCCGACTGAGGCTGACGCTACGCCCGGGCTCCGACACGGCACGCAGCGACACGCCACGCGTTCGGCGTGTTCACATGCTCGTCACACGGGGCGGGAGCGGTGGGCTCGCGTGCCGGTCGTGCAGCGCTTTCGAGGCTCGCTTCGCTCGCACCTCGAGGAGCGGGTGGGGCAGCATCGGAGCGTGCCCGCTCAGCGGCCGAAGCGCCGCGACCGCTGGCCGTAGTCGCGCACGGCGCGCAGGAAGTCGACCTCGCGCAGGTCCGGTCCGAGCGCCTCCATGAAGTACAGCTCGCTGCGCGCCGACTGCCACAGCATGAAGTCCGACAGCCGCTGCTCGCCCGAGGTGCGGATGACGAGATCGGGATCCGGCTGCCCCGTCGTGTACAGGTGCTCGCCGATGAGCTCGGGGCTCAGCCGCTCAGCGAGCTCGTGCGTCGTGCCATCGTGCGACTCGAGGATGCGTCGGATGGCCTCGACGACCTCGTGCCGTCCGCCGTAGCCCACCGCGAGGTTCACCTGCATGCCGGGAGCGTCGCGGGAGCGCTCGACGGCGGCGCCCACCGCGGTCGCGAGCGCCTCCGGCAGCGCGGCCGGCGACCCGACGTGCCGGATGCGCCATCCCGTGCCCGTCGACAGCGCGTCGGCGAGGTCGGCGATGATCGCGCACAGGTCGTCGAGCTCTGCCGCGTCGCGGCCGGCGAGGTTGTCGTTGGAGAGCAGGTAGAGGGTGACGACGTCGACGCCGAGCTCGTCGCACCACTCGAGGAACTCGTGCATCTTCGCCGCGCCCGCCCGGTGGCCGTGACCGACGCTCTCGAGCGCGTTCAGGCGAGCCCACCTGCGGTTGCCGTCGATGATCATCCCGATGTGGGTCGGCACGGGGCCGCCTGCGAGCTCGCGTCGCAGGCGGCGCTCGTACGCGCGGTAGAGGATGCCCGTGCCGCCCCGTCTCGTCGCCATCGTCCCAATGTACGACTCCCGCGTGCTCGATCCATCATGGAGACGGCATTGCGTACGGCGTACGCTATGAGCATGCAGACCGATTCGCCCCGCCGCGACAGCGCGGCCTCCGCGTCCGGCGACGGCGATGCCGACGCGCTCCCCCACCTGCCGCTCATCGAGGCTGCAGGCGATGCCGTCGCCGCCTCCGCGCGCGAGGAGAAGCCGTCGTGGCGCGGGTGGATCCACCTCGTCATGGGTCCGTTGGCGCTCATCGCGGGCATCGTGCTCGTCGCGCTCGCCGACACGGCGGCCGGCAAGATCTCGTCCGCCGTCTTCATGGCGTCGAGCCTGCTGCTGTTCGGCATCTCCGCGACGTACCACCGCTTCCACTGGAGCGACCGGATGCGCATGCTGCTGAAGCGCCTCGACCACTCGAACATCTTCCTGCTCATCGCAGGCACCTACACGCCGCTCGCCGTGCTGACGCTGTCGAGAGAGCAGGCGACGATCCTGCTGTCGATCGTGTGGGGCGGCGCGGTGCTCGGAATCCTGTTCCGCGTGCTGTGGGTCTCCGCACCGCGCTGGCTCTACGTGCCGCTGTACATCGCGCTCGGCTGGGCCGCCGTCATGTACCTGCCCGCGATCTGGTCGGTGAGTCCCGCGACGGCGATCCTCATCGGCGTCGGCGGCCTCGCATACACGGTCGGCGCCGTCTTCTACGCCCTGAAGCGCCCGAACCCCGTGCCCGGCCACTTCGGCTTCCACGAGCTCTTCCACGCCTGCACCGCCGTCGCGTTCCTGTGCCACTGGACGGCGATCCTGCTCGTGGCGTTCTGAGCGACGCCCGCACGCGTCGTCGAGGGTGACGCGCAGCGGACGCGTGCCGCGCATGCGGCTGACTCCCCACCGACCGGACGTACGATGCTGCTCGTCCGTCTCGGATGGGAGTCCCATGGCACACGCTCGCCGCGCACGCGTCGCAGCAGTCCTCGCCTGCCTCGCGGTCGTCGCGCTCGGCGGCTGCGTCATCCTGCCGCCTCCGCTGCCCGTGCCCGCGCCGCCGCCGACGACCCAGCCGCAGCCGCAGCCGACGCAGAGCGCGCAGCCGACCGAGACGGTCGACCCCGCCGACTTCGTGCAGCCCGACGAGCCGGTGGCCGACGCCGACCCGACCCCCGACGACGTCGGCGACTACTACGCGGGCGAGAGCCCCATCACGAGCGCCGGCTACGTCCCCGACGCCGCGACCGACGTCATCCTGCCGCCCACGCGCGGCGAGCCGCTCGTGCAGGCGGCGGCCGGCCTGGCCGACACGACCGCCGGCGACGAGTACCTGCCGGACGCCGCGCCCTCGCTCGCCGGCGACCTCATCCAGTCGACCGTCGGCCGACTCGAGATGACCGACGACGAGGGCGGCCAGTACACCTGCTCGGGCACCGTCATCAACTCCGAGACGCAGAACGTCGTGCTGACGGCTGCGCACTGCGTGTTCAGCGACGACACCCGCAGCGAGATGCGATCCATCACCTTCACCCCCGCCTACGACGACGGTGCCGCGCCGTTCGGCGTGTGGGAGGCGGAGGACTGGTGGTACCCGGAGCAGTACATCACCGCGAACGACCGCTGGCTCGACGGGCTCGACGACAACGGGTGGATGGGCTTCGACTTCGGCTACCTGCGTCTGGCACCCAACGACGCCGGGCAGGAGATCGAGGACGTCGTGGGCGGCCAGGGCGTCAGCTACCAGGCCGAGACGAACGGCCTCGTGCTCGCCGGCTACCCCGCGGAGCCCGAGCCGTTCGACGGCGAGGTGCAACGCTACTGCGCCGACTCCACCGTCACGTACGGCGTCGGCGGCGACCCGAACCTCGGGGTCGACTGCGAGATGGGCGGCGGCGCCTCCGGCAGCGGATGGGTGTCGAACGTCGATCCCGCCACGGGCGCTGGCCTCGTCACGGCCGTCTACTCCAACGGCGGCTCGGTCGACGCATACGGGCCCCCGCTGGGAGTCACGGCCTTCAACGGACTCGTGGCGATCCAGGGCTGAGACGGCAGGCGGGGAGCCGAGCCCGCATCAGGCCATGACGCGGCGCGTGAAGGCGCCCAGCCGAGCGAGCATCGCCTCGCCGCGCTGCGCGACGCGGTCGGAGGCTGCCATGTGCGGCGGCACGATGCGGATCGAGTGCGAGCACGACAGCGACTCGCAGATGTACGTGCCCAGCGAGTCGCCTGCGCGCCCGGCCTCGCCTGCGCGCGGCGCCGTGAACAGCCGCACCTGCGTCGCAGGCTGCGTCGAGTGGCACAGGGTGCACATCGCGGCGATCCCCGGCCGCAGCGACGCCGTCGACGACCGCACGACGAGGCCGACGGGCTCGCCGCCGAGCCATTGCACGATGTAGCCGATCCTGCCGGAGTGCGGGCTGCGCCAGCCCAGGTACTCCCGCTCCTCCCAGATCGTCTCGTGCAGGCCGGGCATCGTCAGCTGCGCGAGCTGCTGCTCGGTCGCGTTGACGAAGGACGAGCGGATCTGCTCCTCGGTCAGCGGCTGCACGTCAGCGCTTCTTCTGCTTCCGTCGCTGCTCGCGGTTGCCCGTGGGCGCCTTCGCCGTCTCGCCCTGCTCCGCCTGGCCGAACGCACCCTTCTGCGCAGGCTGCTGCGGACGCGCGGGCTGGGCCTTCGGCGGCTGCCTGCGCTGCTGGCGCGACTGCCCCGTCTCGGCGGGCGCCTGCGCAGCAGCAGCCGTCGCCGGGTTGCCGGACTTCTGCTTCGCGAGGTTCGTGGCGCCCTGCAGGGTGCGGCCGCGCTGGTCGGAGACCGCGACCTCGCCGTCCTCGTCGGGAGCCGAGTACGTCAGCTTCGAGCTGTCGTCCTCGGCGGGCTCGAGCCCACCGCCCTCGACGGCGGCGGGAGTGCCGCCCGCGCCCTGCTGCACCTTGACGTCGAGGTTGAACAGGAAGCCGACCGACTCCTCGCGGATCGCCGCCATCATCTGCTGGTAGAGGGTGAAGCCCTCGTTCTGGTACTCGATGACGGGGTCGCGCTGCGCCATCGAGCGCAGGCCGATGCCCTCGCGCAGGTAGTCCATCTCGTACAGGTGGTCGCGCCACTTGCGGTCGATGACGCTCAGCACGACGCGGCGCTCGAGCATGCGCATCGCGGCGGGCGTCAGCTGCTCCTCGCGACGTCCGTAGGCGAGTCGGGCGTCCGAGAGCAGCTCGTCGGCGATGAACTGCGACGTGAGGCGAGGCCCGGCCTCGGCGATGACCTCGTCGATCGTGATGCCCACCGGGTACATGGTGCGCAGCTCGGTCCACAGCGCCTCGAGATCCCAGTCGTCGGCGTGGCCCGCCGACGTGTGCTCGTCGACGAGGTCCTTGATCGCCGACTCGAGGAAGCCCTGCACGCGGCCCTGCAGGTCGTCGCCGTCGAGGATGTGCCTGCGATCGGCGTAGATCGACTCGCGCTGGCGGTTCATGACGTCGTCGTACTTGAGGACGTTCTTGCGCATCTCGGCGTTGCGCGCCTCGATCTGCCCCTGCGCCGAGCGGATCGCCCGGGAGAAGACCTTCGACTCGAGCGGCACGTCGTCGTCCTCGTCGGCGCCGATCGATAGGAAGCGCTGCGCGACGGGACCGCCGAACAGTCGCATGAGGTCGTCCTGCATCGACAGGTAGAAGCGGCTCTCGCCAGGGTCGCCCTGACGGCCGGAGCGGCCTCGCAGCTGGTTGTCGATGCGCCGCGACTCGTGCCGCTCGGTGCCCAGCACGTACAGCCCGCCGACGGCGAGCACCTTCTCGGCCTCCGTCGCGACCTCGGCCTTCACCTGCTCGAAGACCTCGTCCCAGACCGCCTCGTACTCCTCGGGCGTCTCGACGGGGCTGAGCCCGCGCTCCTCCATCGCCTGCACGGCGAGGTGCTCGGCGTTGCCACCGAGCATGATGTCGGTGCCTCGACCGGCCATGTTCGTCGCGACGGTGACGGCGCCGACACGACCCGCCTGCGCGACGATCGCAGCCTCGCGTGCGTGGTTCTTCGCGTTGAGCACCTCGTGCTTCACGCCGCGCTTGCGCAGCTGCGCCGACAGGTACTCGCTCTTCTCGACGCTCGTCGTGCCCACGAGCACGGGCTGGCCCTGCTCGTGCCGCTCGACGATGTCGTCGACGACGTGACGGAACTTGCCCTCGACCGTCGCGTACACGAGGTCGGCGTTGTCCTTGCGGAGCATCGGCTTGTTCGTGGGGATGGGCACGACGCCGAGCTTGTAGGTCGACATGAACTCGGCGGCCTCGGTCTCGGCCGTTCCCGTCATGCCCGAGAGCTTCTCGTAGAGGCGGAAGTAGTTCTGCAGGGTGACCGTCGCGACCGTCTGGTTCTCGGCCTTGATCTGCACACCCTCCTTGGCCTCGATCGCCTGGTGGATGCCCTCGTTGAAGCGGCGCCCCTGCATGATGCGCCCCGTGTGCTCGTCGACGATGAGCACCTCGCCGTTCAGCACGACGTAGTCGGTGTCCTTCTTGAACAGCGCCTTCGCCTTGAGCGCCGTGTTGAGGAACGAGATCAGCGGCGTGTTCGCCGACTCGTAGAGGCTCTCGATGCCGAGGGTGTCCTCGACCTTCTCGATGCCGGGCTCGAGCACGCCGACCGTGCGCTTCTTCTCGTCGACCTCGTAGTCGACGTCGGGCTTCAGCCGCTTGACGATGCGCGCGAACTCGCCGAACCACTTGTTGGCCTCGCCTGCGGCGGGGCCGGAGATGATGAGCGGCGTGCGCGCCTCGTCGATGAGGATGGAGTCGACCTCGTCGACGACGACGAAGTGATGGCCGCGCTGGACCATCGCCTCCTTCTGGTGCGCCATGTTGTCGCGCAGGTAGTCGAAGCCGAACTCGTTGTTCGTGCCGTACGTGACGTCGGCGGCGTACTGCTCTCGACGCACGTCGGGCGTCTGCCCCGAGACGATGCAGCCCGTGGTCATGCCCAGGGCGCGCAGCACGCGACCCATGAGCTCCGCCTGGTAGCTCGCGAGGTAGTCGTTGACCGTGACGATGTGCACGCCCTTGCCGGGGATGGCGTTGAGGTAGGCGGCGACCACGGCGACGAGGGTCTTGCCCTCACCGGTCTTCATCTCTGCGATGTTGCCGAGGTGGAGCGCTGCTGCACCCTGGATCTGCACCGAGTACGGGCGCATGCCGAGCGTGCGGCTCGCCGCCTCGCGGACGGCGGCGAAGGCCTCGGGCAGCATGGAGTCGAGGGACTCGCCGAGCTCGAACCGCGCGCGGAACTCGGTGGTCTCGTCTGCCAGCTCCTCGTCGGTGAGGTCTGCGAAGCCGGACTCGAGGGCGTCGACGTCCTTCGCGAGCCGCTGGAGGCGTCGCAGGATCCGTCCCTCTCCTGCGCGCAGGACTCGCTCGAAGACGTTCGCCACGGATGTCTCTCCCGTTCGATGGATGTAACGGTTCGATAACCGAGGGTCCATGCTACCCCGCTCGGCCTGGACGCACCGGCGCCGACGTCCGCCATGGGCGGAACGCCGGCGCCGCGCTGCCTGGATGGATCAGTCGTCGGCGTCGTCCTCGCCGTCGAGCGTGATCACGCCGTACGACCAGCCCTTGCGGCGGTAGACGACGGCGCACTGGTCGGTCTCCGCGTCGACGAAGAGGTAGAACGGGTGTCCGACGAGCTCCATCTGGTCGACGGCCTCGTGCACCGACATGCGCTTCGAGGGGAAGCGCTTGCGGCGGATGACGACCGGCGACCACTCCTGCTCCTCGTCGACGACGGGCACCTCGCCCGTCGCGACCGCCGTGAGCACCGACACGTCGGCGGGGGTCACGTCGAGGCCGCGGAAGTCGCCGGAGGCGATCTCGCGCACCGACGCCCGCTTCGCGGTGCGGTCGGTGCTCTTGTCGTGGATGCGGCGCGCCCGCTCCATGAGCTTGTGGAACGCGGCGTCGAAGGCGATGTACTTGTCGGGCCCCTCGGCCTCCGACCGGATCACGCTCCCCGGCACGAGCACGGTGATCTCGACCCGTCCGCCCGCTGTCGCGTTCGGATCGGCGTGGCGCGAGACGCGCATCGCGATCGAGGTGGCACGGGGCAGCAGCAACGCGATCTTGTCGAGCTTCTCCTCGGCGTACGCCTCGAAGCGATCGGTGATGCGTGCCCCTCGGGCGGTGATCTCGATGTCCACGGTGACCTCCAACCTGATCAGGCGATCCGCCCCGGTCGGTGGCGGATGACGCCTTGGGTGCGGGCCAGCCTAGCGGGCCGATGCCCGCTCGTGTCCAGCATCCGTCCATGCGTCAGCCATGTCGCGGCACGCGTGCCACGACGACCGCTGCGACGACGTGGGCGCCTGCCGAGCGTGCGGCCGCGACGGCCTCGCGCAGGGTCGCGCCCGTCGTGGCGACGTCGTCGACCACCACGACGCGCGCACCGGCGAGCCGCCGCGCGTCGCGTGTGCGCACGTGCAGCGCGGAGCGCTCGAGCCGCTCGACGCGCCCGCGACGCTTCTGCTGCCGAGCGTCGACCTGCGCGAGCTCGACCCACCGCAGGTGCGCGCCTCTGGCGAGCTGGCGCACCGGCACGACGCCGCGCCTGCGGGTGCCCTCGCGGCTGGCGGGCACGAGCACCGCGAGCGGCATGGCCGCCTCGTCGGCGCACGCCGCCTCGACGAGCCGCCGCAGGGTCGACGCCAGCAGCCGCAGCGCGCAGCCACGGCCGTCCTCCTTCGCGGCCAGCACGACGGCGCGCGCGACGCCGTCGTACGACGCGGCCCACACCATCGGCACCGCGAGGGCGTCGTCGACGTGCGTCGCCGTGAACGCGCTCGCGCACGCGGCGCACACGCCACGGTCGGGTGCGCCGCAGCCGGCGCACTCGCGCGGCCACAGCACGCCGAGGGCCTCGCGGAGCGCAGCATGCATGCACGACACCCTCGCGCGCGCTGCAGCCTCGCGAGCAGCCCGGGCCCCATGCTGTGGATGCCGCAGCCTGTGCGGGACGTCAGATCTGCACGACGACCAGCTGCACGTCGGCGAGGTCGCCGACCTCCTGCCACTGCCCAGCGCGGAGCACGATGAGCTCGCCCTCCGCGGAGCGCGCCCGCAGCACCGCGGCCGCACCGACGCCGCCCGCGAGCTGCGAGAGGTCGTCCTGCGGCGTCGGCAGCTGCTGCGTCGCGCCGCCGACGGTGAGCAGCACGAGCTGCTGCCCGTCGCCTGCGGTCGAGAGCACCGCGATCGCGGTGCCCGACGCCCACGTGACGTCCATCGGCGCGCCGACGACCTGGGGCATGCGCTGCGGCGGAGCGACGGCGACCGGCACGCCATCCTGCCGCACGACGCCGGCGACCCACGCCGCCGTGCCGCCCGCCACCTCGGTGACGATCGCGAGACGATGACCGTCGCGCGACAGCTCGATGTCGCGGATCGTGCCCTGCACGTCAGGCAGCGCCAGCACGAGCTCCTGCTGGCCGTCGGAGACGACGATCGCCTGCGTCGCGGGATCCGGCACCCACCACGCCCAGCCTGCGCGATCGAGCGTGGGAGGGATCGTGACGGACGCGTCGAGCGCGACGGGCTCCTGGCCAGGCACGATCCGCAGCACCTCGCCGTCGGCGAGCGCCAGGGCGAGGCCGTCGTCGTCGCGCACCGTGAGCGACGAGATGCCGGCGGCACCGAGGTCGACGCCGAGGTCGACCTCGTCCGACGTCCCCTGGCCCACGTAGGCGAGCTCGTCGTCGGCGAGCACGAGCGCTCGCGCGTCGACGACGGGCGACGAGGTGCCCGGCGCATCGCGCGACGACGCCGAGTACCCCTCGACCCCGTCGATGGCCGCCACGACCTCGGTGACGCCGAGCCTCGCCATCGACTGCTGGATCTGCAGCGCCAGCATGCTCAGCTCGACGCTGCTCGACTCCTGCACCTGCTCGAACGACACCGTGACCTCGGCGACCTCCTCGTCGAGCACGACGTCGCCCACGCGCACGGCGTCGGGGTCGGCGGCCGTCCACACGGCGGGGGCGAGCCACGCGGCGGGGCCGGCGAGCACGGCGTCGACGATCGCCGACGGCAGCGCGTCGCCGGAGCGCTCGAACCAGCGCACGTCGGGCACGAACGTCGCCCTGTCCTCGGAGTACCACGCGAGCGTCTGGGCGTCGAAGAGCCGATCGAAGCTGTACCTGCTGAGCACGAGCCCGTCCGGCGCATCCGCGATGCGCCACTCGCCGCCCTGCTGCACGAGCACGAACGTGCGCCTGGCGGTGTCGTGGGGGGGGGCGCCGTGCTCGTCGACGGCGCCGACGACGTCGATCGCCGCCTCGACCGTCGAGTCGTCGGTCGAGGTCAGCTGCGGCTGGCCGGAGCGCAGCGTGACGCTCGCGGTCGGATCCCACTCGACGCCGTCGACGAGGTAGTCGCGCGCGATCGAGAAGTCGTCGGCGGGGCTCAGCGCCGCCTGCAGGAAGCCCTGCACGATCTCCTCCTGCGTCGCGCCGTCCGTCGGCCCCTCGGCGATGAACTCGACGTCGCCGACCTCGGTGCCCTCCTCGACCTCGCCGGCCGAGACCGGCCCGGACGTCGGCAGTCCGACGCAGCCGACGAGCGCGAGCGTCGCCGCGATCGCCACCACGGCCCTCGACATCCTCATGCGCGGCCCTCCACGATCTCGATCGCCCCGGTGTCGGCAGGCGGCAGGCCGATGGGCGGCACGACGTCGCGCGCGCCGCCGCGCGGGATGGTGAGGCGGAACGCCGTGCCCTCGCCCTGGCGCGACCAGACGTCGAGCACGCCGCCGTGCAGCACGGCGTCCTCCTGGCTGATCGCGAGGCCGAGTCCCGTGCCACCCGTGCGGCGCTGCCGCGACGGGTCGGCGCGCCAGAACCGGTCGAAGACGCGCCCGGACTCCTCCTCGGTCATGCCGACGCCGTGGTCGCGCACCGCGATCGCCACGGCGTCGTGGTTGGAGTCCACAGACACGACGATCGGGCGGCCCTCGCCGTGGTCGATGGCGTTGCCGAGGAGGTTCTGCAGGATGCGGCGGATGCGACGCGGGTCGACCTCGGCGTCGAAGTGGCCACCCGGGGCGACGAGCCGAACGGCCGAGCCGCGCTCCTCCGCCAGCAGCCGTACCGACTCGATCTCGGTCTCGGCGAGGCGCACAACGTTGGTCGGCTCGATCTCGAGCGTCGCGGCCCCTGCGTCGAACCTCGACATCTCGAGCAGGTCGACGAGCATGACCTCGAAGCGGTCGATCTGCGTGTGCAGCAGCTCGGCCGTGCGCGCTGCGACGGGATCGAGCGACTCGCGTCGGTCGTAGAGCACGTCGCCGGCGAGCCGGATCGTCGTCAGCGGCGTGCGCAGCTCGTGCGACACGTCGGAGACGAACCGCTGCTGCAGGTTCGACAGCGCCGCGAGACGCGAGATCTGGCTCGAGATCGAGTCGGCCATGTCGTTGAACGAGCGACCCAGGCGCGCCAGCACGTCGTCGCCGCGCACCGCCATGCGCTCGTCGAGCCTGCCGCTGGCCAGCAGCGCGCTCGTCGCCGCCGCCTGCTCCACGGGCGCCACCACCATGCGCACGACCACGAGGGTCACGAGCGCGACGAGCGCCAGCAGCGCGACGCCGCCGATCACCATCGTCGTCTGCATCCGCTGCAGCGTGACCTGCGCCTCCTCGAGGCTGTGCACGATGTAGAACTCGTACTGCCCGGCGCTGGGCACCTCCAGCAGCGTGCCGACGATGAGGCCGGGCACGGTGCCCTCCGCCGTCTCGAGCTGCACCGACTGGTAGTACGGGGTGCCGTCGGATGCCGCGACGCGCTCGGCGAGCTCAGGGGTGAGCAGCGAGTCGTCGAAGCCGCGCACCCGCGTGTCGCCGAGGTCGACGGCCGACTGCGCCTGGTCGGGCGTGCGCAGCATGGCGTACGCGGCGAGCGCCGGGTTGGAGATGAAGCCCGCGCCCGCCTGCAGCGCCGTCTCCTGCAGCTGCGCGAGCTCGCCGGTCGTCGACGAGCCTGCGGCGTCGGTGAAGACCTGCTGCGCCGCACCCGTCGCGCGCACCGACTCCAGCAGCGCCTCGTCGCGGCGCTGCTCGAAGATGCTCGCGCCGATCGAGATCGACATGTAGCCGCCGACGACGGCCATCGCCAGCAGCGACAGCAGCACGCTCGTCGCGACGATCCGCAGCTGCAGCGACCTGCGCCACGTGCCGACGAGACGCTGCGGCAGCGAACGCCTCACCGCCTGCATCGCTGCGCGCCTAGGCTGCGACCGCGCCGGCGCGGTAGCCGACGCCGCGGACGGTCGTGACGACGCGCGGCTCGTCGGGGTCGAGCTCGATCTTCGAGCGCAGCCGCTGCACGTGCACGTTCACCAGGCGCGTGTCTGCCTTGTACTGGTAGCCCCACACCTGCTCGAGCAGCATCTCGCGGCTGAAGACCTGCGCGGGCTTCGAGGCGAGCGTGACGAGCAGCTCGAACTCGAGCGGCGTGAGCTGGATGCGCGCGTCGCCGCGCCGCACCTCGTGACCGGGCACGTCGATCGTGATGTCGGCGACGTTGAGCGTCGTCTGGTCGGGCTCGCGGCCCGGCCGCAGGCGCGTGCGGATGCGGGCGACGAGCTCCTTCGGGTTGAAGGGCTTCACGATGTAGTCGTCGGCGCCCGACTCGAGGCCGCGCACGACGTCGGTCGTCTCGCCCTTCGCGGTGAGCATGATGATGGGCGTGCCCGACTCGGCGCGGATGAGCTGGCAGATCTGGATGCCGTCCATGCCGGGCAGCATGAGGTCGAGCAGCACGAGGTCGGGCTGCACGGCGTGGAACCGGTCGAGCGCGTCGCCGCCGTCCGGGCAGAACTCGAGGTCGAACCCCTCGGCGCGCAGCACGATGCCGATCATCTCCGCCAGGGCGGTGTCGTCGTCGACGACCAGGATCGTGGGCATCGGGCTCCTCTCGCGGCCGCAACGATACCCGAGCGCACCTCAGCGTCTGGTCACCGGCTCGCGACGACCTCTTGCGCGCCCTCCGCGCGGGTCGGCAGCGTGCGCATGGTGCGGAACCCGCTGACGAGGAACGGCGGCACGGCGAGGAATCCGACGGCGACGCCGACCCACATCGCCTCGACGGTGCCGAGCACCGTGCCCAGGAGCCCTGCCAGCAGCGCGCCGATGGGCATGACGCCCCACACCACGGTGCGGATCGACGCGTTCATGCGGCCGAGCAGCGGCTTGGGGCACAGTCGCTGACGCGCGGTGACCTGCACGATGTTGAACACGAGCACCGTGAAGCCGAAGATGGCCTCGCCGACGATGAGGAGCGCGATCGACGCCTCGGGCACGAGCACCGCGAGCGGCAGCAGCACGGTCGCGAGCGCGAAGACGACCACCGACCACGTGATCGCCGGGCCCTCGCCGATCCATCTGGCGATGCGGGTCGCGAGGATCGAGCCGAGCAGGCCGCCGACCGCGCCGATCGACAGGATGACGCCGAACAGCAGCGCGTCGATGCCGAGGATGCGCAGGATCGCGATGGGCAGCAGGGTGTAGATGATGATCGAGCCGAGGTTCGACAGCGCGACCGTCGCGACGATGCGGCGCAGCAGGTCGTTCGCGGCGACGAACCGCAGCCCCTCGGCGATCTCGACGAGCAGGTGCCTGCGCTCGGCCTTCGGGCGCACGACCTCGCCGTCGCGGATGCCCGACAGCGCGAGGGCGCTCACGAGGAATCCTGCGACGTTGGCGAGCAGCACGACGGGCGCGGCGAGGATGCCCAGCAGCGCGCCTGCGAGCGCGGGTCCGCCGAGCCGCATCGTCTGCGCCGTGGCCTCGAGCACGCCGTTGGCGTCGCCGACGTGCTCGTCGGCGACGAGCACGGGCACGAACGACTGGTAGCCGACGTCGAAGAAGACGGTCGCGACGCCCACGACGGCGCCGACGACCACGAGGTGCCAGATCTCGAGGTGGCCGAGCACGGCGAGCAGCGGGATGACGGCGATCGCCGCGGCACGCACGAGGTCGGCGACGATCATGACGTGCCGCTTGCGCATGCGGTCGAGCCAGGCGCCCGCCGGCAGCCCGACGACGAGGAACGCCGCCGTCTGGGCCGCGTTCAGGTAGCCCATCTCGGCGTCGGTCGCGTGCAGCATCGTCACGGCGACGATCGGCATCGCGAGCCCGGCGAGCTGCGCGCCGAGCTGGCTCGTGCCCTCGCCCGCCCACAGCAGCACGAACCCCGGCTGCCTCCACACGCTGCTGCGTCCCATGCGTCGATGATGACACACTGATTGGGTTTCCCCAATCGCTTGCTCGGCGATGCGACGATGGAGGCATGAGCGAGCCGCGCATCGAGCCCGACGACGACGCGGCGGCCGCGAGCCTCGAGGCGCGCGCGAAGGCGCTCGGCTCCCCCATCCGCTGGCGCATCCTGCGCCTGTGCCTGCACGAGCCGCGCACGAACCGCGAGCTCGCGGTGCTGCTGGACCGCAACCCCGCATCGATGCTGCACCACGTGCGCACGCTCGTCGACACCGGCTACCTCGCTGCGCAGGAGCCGCGCCGCGGCGCACGCGGCGCACGCGAGATCCCCTACCTCGCGACGCGACTCACGTGGACTCAGGACGAGCAGACCTCGACCTCCGACGTGATCGTGCGCACGTTCCTCGAGGAGATCGAGGGCCTCGCGCCCGACGACCTCGGGATCATGCGCGCAGGCCTGCGCCTCTCGCAGGACGAGCTGCACGAGTACTGGTCCCGCACGGCCGAGATCGTGCGCGATCTCATGGCCAGGCGCGAGACCGAGCCCGACGTCGAGCGCACGTCGTGGAGCGTGTTCCTCGCCGTGCACCCCGATCGCCAGCAGGACGGCCCGACGGCGCGGTGACGACGTTCGCTGCCCGGCCGGAGGCCGTGTCGCCCAGCCGTCGCGCAGCAGGCCGCGGCGCGCCGCGGCTCCGTGGCTACGCGGCGTCGCGTGCCTGCGTGATCGCCCACAGCGCGTCGAAGATGCCCGCGTTGAGCGCGAACGCGAGCCTCGCCTCGTCGACGAGGCGCCGCTCCTCGTCGGCATCCCACGGCATCGCGTCGAGCGCCGCGCGGTATGCGCGACGGATCGGCACGGGCCCGCCGGCGGCGGCGAAGTCGTAGAACGTGACGTGCTCGTCGCCGGCGCCGTAGTGGCGCTTGAGCATCGTCGCGATCACCTGCCCACCCGAGATGTCGCCGAGGTAGCGCGTGTAGTGGTGCGCGGTGAACGCCGGCGCATCGCCGCGGACGGCGAGCACGCGCGCGACGTACTCCTCCGTCGCAGGCAGGATCGGCACGCCCACCGTGCCGCCGAGCGCCTCGAGGTCGGCGCGGATGGCCGCGGCGCGATCGAGCCCGCGATCGGCGAGGAACGCGGGGTCGCCGGCCTGCGGCGTGCGCGACTCCATCGCCGCGTACACGTGCTCGAGCTGGGCCAGGTACAGGCGGTAGTCGCCGAGCCCGAGCTCGCCGCTCATGAGCGCCGTGACGAAGCCGCGGTGCTCGGCCTCCTCGTGCACGATCGCGGTCGCCTCGCGCAGTCGCGTCGAGAGCGTGCCCACCTCGTCGGTGCCGGGCGCGTGCGTGCTGGCGTGGGCGTCGGTGGCTGGAGCGTCGGCGTGCATGCGTCACGCCTCCCTTCGGGGTCGGGGCGCGAGGGCGCCCGTCCTGAGCGGCACGACCATGCGCCTGCCGCTTCGAGGATGCTCCACGATCTCGACAGGATGCCGATAGACCTGCGTGAGCACCTCCTCGTCGATGTCGTCGGGGTGGCCGGCGCGACGCACGCGCCCCGCCTCCAGCAGCACCACGGCGTCGGCGACGGCGAGGGCCGCGTCGAGGTCGTGGAGCACGAGCACGACGGTGCCGCCGTGTCGTGCGACGTCGCGCGCGATGCGCAGCGCGGCATCCTGGTGCCGCAGGTCGAGCGCCGCGGTCGGCTCGTCGAGCAGCAGCACGCCGGCATCCTGCGCGAGCACGCGCGCGAGCTGCACGCGCGAGCGCTCGCCGCCGGACAGCGTGAGCACCCCTTGGCCTGCGTACGCCTCCGCCTCGGTCTCGACGAGCGCCGCGAGCGCGATCGCGTCGCGCGTCGCCGCCGACTCGCCGTCGCGCCACGCGTGCCTGCCGAGGGCGACGACCTCGCGTGCCGGGTAGTCGAACGCGACGCCGTGGTGCTGCGACAGCACCGCGCGTGCACGGGCGGCGTCGCCTGGCGACAGGGAGGCGGCATCGACACCTGCGATGCGGATGCTGCCTGCAGCGACCGGCAGGTCTCCCGCGATCGCCGACAGCAGCGTCGACTTGCCGGAGCCGTTCGGGCCGACGAGCACCGTGATGGCACCTGCCTCGGCCTCCATCGCCACGTCGTGCAGCACGGCGCGGCCGCCGAGCTCGACCCGCAGGCCCTCGACCACGACGGTCACGACGGCACCGCCGTGCGCAGCCGCGTGCGCACGAGCACGAGGAACAGCGGCCCGCCGACGACGGCGGTGAGCACGCCGATCGGCAGGTCGACGAACGGCACGAGCGTGCGTGCGCCGAGGTCGGCGCCCACGAGCAGCAGCGCCCCCGCGATCGCCGACAGCGGCAGCACGACGCGCTGGCTCGGGCCGACGATCAGGCGCAGCACGTGCGGCACGATGAGCCCGACGAAGCCGATGATGCCGCCGATCGCGACGGCTCCCGCGGCGAGCAGCGCCGCGCACAGCACCGCGACCGCGCGGAACGTGCGCAGGTCGAGGCCTGCGCGTCTCGCGTCGCGCTCGCCGAGCGCGAGCGCGTCGAGGCCGTGCGCGAGCGGCTGCGCGACGACGAGCCCGAGCGCGACGACCACCGCGGCGGGCGCGAGGCCCGCCCACGTCGAGCCGTTGAGCGAGCCCATCTGCCAGAACACGATCGCCTCGCGGCTCGTGGTCTCGGCGAGGAAGATGAGCAGGGCGGAGGCTGCGCCCGCGACGGCGTTGACCGCGATGCCCACGAGCACGAGCACGAGCGTCGCCGACCCGCCGAGCCGCGACGACAGCGCGAGCACGACGACGGTCGTGAGGATGCCGCTGACGAACGCGGCGGCCGGCACCGTCCATGCCACGACGGCGGCGCTCGAGGCGATGATCGCGACGGCGGCGCCGACGCCTGCGCCCGCGGTGATGCCGATGACGCCCGGCTCAGCGAGCGGGTTGCCGAACAGACCCTGCGTGATGGCGCCTGCGGTCGCGAGCGCCGCCCCCACCACGAGCGCGGCGGCGATGCGCGGCAGGCGCACGTTCCACAGCGCGCCGTCCGTGCGGGTCGCAGCCGCCTCGGGCGCGATGCCGACGAGCTCCCCCAGCCGTCGCCCGAACGACGCCGCGACCTCCGCCGGGCTCATCGAGTACTGGCCGAGCAGCGTCGACGCGACGATCGCGACGGCGAGCAGCGCGACGAGCACGATCGTCGTCGTCGCGGTTCGCGAGCTCGGCACGCGCGTCGGCGAGCGCTCCCCGACGACGTCGCCGTAGCGGCCGAGCGGCGCGGGGTGCGACGGCGCACGCCGCGCGGGCTGCGCGCCCGCCGCCGCGCGTGCTGCCGCCGCATCCGCCGTCACGGTGCGTACACCGCCTCCGCGAGCGACACGAGCACCTCGGGATACGAGGGACCGAACGAGAGCACCTCGCCGTCGGCCATGTCGACGATGCGCTGCGTCTGCCCCGCGACGGTGTCGGAGACGCCGGGACGCCCCACGAAGCCGTCGACGCCGCCGGTGGAGGCGAGGCCGCCCGTCATCGTCAGGATGACCTCCGGGTCGATCGCGAGCACCGCCTCGGCCGTCGCGGGCGCGATGTCCTGCACGCCCGCGCCCGTCGCCGCATCCGCGCCGCCGATCGCCGCGATGAGGTCGTCTGCCCCCGAGCCCTCGCCCATGACGAAGAACACCGAGCCCGTGCCGCGCACGTACAGGAACGCCATGCGCAGCGGATCCCAGTCGCCTGCGAGCGCGTCGACGCGGTCCTCGGCGGCCACGAGCCTCGCCTCGAGGTCGTCGACGAGCACGGCACCCGCGTCGGCGACGCCGAACGCGCCTGCCACGACGAGGATCTGCTCGGCGATGAGGTCGACGCCGCGCTCCGAGGAGACCACGAGCACCGGCACGCCGGATGCGCGCAGCTGCTCGGGCACCTCGGGCGGGCCCATGGTGTCGTCCATGATCACGAAGGTGGGCTGGAGGTCGAGGATCGCCTCGGCCTGCAGCTCGTGGCCGTTCTGCGTGACGACCGGCAGGTCGGCGACGACCGACTCCGTGCTCGTGTTCGCCCTGCCGACGAGGGTGTCGGCGAGGCCGAGCGCGATGACGGTCTCGGTGAGCGTGCCGTACAGGTCGAGCGCGAGCGTGCGGGAGACGTCGGCGACGTCGACCGTGACGCCGTCGACGCCCGTCGCGGTCACGGGCAGCTGCGGCTCGGGGTCGGCGATCGGCTGCGGCGCAGCCACCGTCGCAGCGGTCGACGGGCCCGTGAGCGTGCGCGGATCGACCGTCGATGGCTGCGGCTCGGCGGCAGGCGTCGACGACGCGGTCGACGCCTCGGAGGTTGCGGGCGCGTCCTGCTCCCCGGCTGCAGCGCTGGACGACGAGCAGGGCGACGCCTGCGGTGAGGCGCCTCATGCGCGGGCGAGCCTCCGGCGCGCCACGAGCACGCCGCCCATGAGGGCGAACGCGAGGCCGAGCATCGGCAGCAGCACGTCGACGCGCTGCTCGGAGCCGGTCTGCGGCAGGGTGCCGGTCGCGGACGAGCACTCGACCTCGCCGCCGAGCGGCAGCGTGAACGACACGGCATCGAGCGCCTCGCCTGCGTCGTAGAAGCCCGCGAAGCCCTCGGCGCCGGCGGCCGTGAGGGTCGCCGTCGCTCCCTGCACGCGCAGCGCGTCACCCGAGACGGTCGACGAGAACGCCAGGCTCGCGAACGCGACGTCGTCGTACGTGTGCAGCTGCCCGTCCTCCAGGCCCTTCGAGACGACGTCGGCGACGATCGTGCCGGACGACGGGCCCGTGAGCCGCAGTCGCACGTCGCTGATCGTGAGGTCGAGCGCGCCCGAGTGACCCGTGAAGTGGATGCTGCCAGGCAGGCTCACGAGCCCCGTGCCCTCGTCGAGCTGGATCGCGCCGGAGCCACCGGACCACTGCAAGCCGCCGTCGGCGTCGGCGATGCCGCCCGACGTCGTCCAGCCGCCGTTCGCGATGCCGCCGGAGATGTACGAGCGGAACGACGAGCGGATGCCCCACTGCAGCGTCGCGCCGCTGACGGCGGTCGCGGTGCACTGCTGCTGCGCTGCGGCGACGGGCGACCCCTGCGCCGGCGCGACCTGCACGGGAGCCGGCGTCACGATCGGCGCCTCGATGGGAGTCGGCTGCTGCGGCTGCACCGGGGTGCCGGGCTGCTGCGGCTGCTCGACCGTCGCGATCGGCAGGGTCGCCGAGACGGGGTCGAGCGCGGTGCCCGCCGCGTAGAAGCCCGCGAAGCCGGCCGCGCCCTGCTCCGTGAGCACCGCGGGAGCGTTCGCGATCGTGAGCGTGCCTGCCGCGACGGCTGCCGCGGCGGCGTCTCGCGCTGCCGGGCTCGAGATCGCGACGGTCGCGAAGTCGATGCCCGTCTGCGTCACGTACTCCGTGGAGCCGAGCGACCGCGACACGGTCGAGGCGACGATCGTCGCCTGCGTCGCCGAATCGATGCGCAGTCGCACGTCGCTGATCGTGAGGTCGAGCTGGCCGCCGTGACCGGTGAAGCGGATCTGGCCGGGGTAGGCCACGAGCGCCGTGCCCGCTGCCTCGTCGGCCACGCCGGTGCCGTTCGCCCACGAGAAGCCCGTCGCGTCGAGGCGCACGCCACCCGACGGGGTGATCGTGCCGTTCGCGATGGGGCCCTGGACGTAGCTGCGGAACGACGACTTGATGCCCCACTGCAGCGTGGCCCCTGCGACGCCGAGGCCGGGCGTGGTGCCCGGGTTCGTCGGGTCGGTGCCCGGCTCGGTCGGGTCGGTGCCCGGCTCGGTCGGGTCGACGGGGGCCTCGATGGCGGTGAGCGGCAGCGTGAACGTCGCAGTGCCGAACGAGGTGCCCGCCGCGTACGTGAAGATCGGCGAGGCCTCTGCCGTGATGGCCGTCGCAGCGTCGGTCACGGTCACCGCGTCGTCGCCGAAGACGGCACCCGAGAGGTCGATCGTCGCCAGACGCAGGTCCTGCTGCGTGCCGTTCGTCGACGACGTCGCGTCGACGACGAGGAAGCCCTCGGTCGCCGAGACGAGCTCGATGCGCAGGTTCGTCAGGTCGATGTCGATGGCACCGCCGTGGGCGAGGAAGCCGATGGTGCCCGGAAGCGCGACGAGCGCGGACTGCGCTGCGGCGTCGACGACGCCCGTGCCATCCGTCCACGAGAAGCCCTCGGCTGCGCCGTGGAAGACGGCGCCGTCGGCTGCGGTGATCTCGCCCGCTGCGCTCTGGTACCGCAGCCATCCGGCGTGGAACGTCCAGTCGAGCGCGGCCCCCGCGACGTCGTGCGTCGGGTCGGCAGGGGTCGTCGGCGTCGTGCCGGGATCCGTCGGGTCGGTGCCGGGATCCGTCGGGTCGGTGCCGGGGTCGCCTGGGTCGGTGCCGGGATCCGTCGGATCGGTGCCCGGGTCGCCGGGCTCGGTGCCCGGGTCGGTCGGCTCGGGCTCGGCAGCCGCGACGAGCGGCAGCGTGAACGTCACGGGGTCGAGGGCCGTGCCCTCGCCGTAGAAGCCTGCGAAGGCTGCCGCGCCCGCAGCGGTGAGCGTCGACGGCGCGCTCGCGATCGAGATCGCGTCGGCGCCCACGACGAGCCCCGACAGGTCGATCTGCGCGAAGCGCGTGTCCGGGTACTGCTCGATCGTGCCCGACTGCAGGCCCTTCGAGGCGACGTCGAAGACGAGGTAGCCCTCGGTCGCCGAGACGATCTCGACGCGTGCGTCGGTCAGGGTGAGGTCGAGCAGGCCGCCGTGGCCGACGAACTGCAGCGAGCCGGGCAGCGACACGAGCGCCGAGGCGGTCGCGGCGTCGGCGGAGCCTGCGCCTGCCGACCAGGCGTAGCCGTCGGCGGTGGCGACGACGCCGCCGGCCGGGGTCGCCGAGCCGTTCGCGATGGGACCTGCGATGTAGGAGCGGAACGACTGCTTGACGCCCCAGTCGAGCGTCGCTGCTGCGACGTCCTGGGTGGCTGCGGATGCGGGCGGTGCCGCGACGACTCCGACGGCGCCGGCTGCGACGAGCAGCGCCGAGAGGATCGTCGCGAGCGCACGGCGGCGCACGGGCATGGCTGAGTGCATGCGAGATCTCCGTGATGTGAGAGGGATGCGTCGCGAGGATTCCTCGCGACGTTAGGTGAGCCTAACCTAACCTGACATGCGCGTCGCGCGCCAGTCCCTCGTCTGCGCGCTACGCCTCGAGGCGGTCCGCCGCCTCCAGCCACTCCTCCTCGAGCGTGGCGAGTCGGTCGTCGAGATCCGCGAGCTCGCGCTGCATCGACAGCAGTCGGTCGTAGTCGCTCTGGTCGACGAGCGCGAAGTCCGCCAGCAGCGTCTCCCGTCGCTCGGTCGTCTTCTGCACGCGACGCTCGAGGCTGCGCACCTCGAGCTCGAGCTGCCTGCGCTCCGCTCCCGAGACCCGCTCGCGACCGGGCGCCGAGCCCGTCGCATCCATGGGCGAGGCCGCCCTGCCCCGCAGGCTCGCCGCCTCCGCCTCCAGCCGCAGGTACTCCTCGATGCCGCCAGGCAGGTGGCGCAGCTGCCCGTCGATCACGGCACGCTGCTGATCGGTGACGCGCTCGATGAGGTACCGGTCGTGGCTGACGACGATGAGGCAGCCGGCCCACGAGTCGAGCAGATCCTCGAGCGCCGCGAGCATGTCGGTGTCGAGGTCGTTCGTCGGCTCGTCGAGGATGAGCACGTTCGGCTCGTCGAGCAGGATGAGCAGCAGCTGCAGCCTGCGCCGCTGCCCGCCCGAGAGGTCGCGGATGGGCGTCGACAGCTCGTCGGAGCGGAAGCCGAGCCGCTCGAGCAGCTGCCCGGGCGTCAGCTCGTCGCCGCCGGACGCATACGACGTGCGCAGGCGCCCGATGACGGTGCGCACCGGCTCGTGCTCGTGCTCCTGCAGCTCGGCGAGCTCCTGGCTCAGCTGCGCGACCTTCACGGTCACGCCGCGCTTCACGCGTCCCGACGTGGGGGCGAGCGTGCCCGCGACGAGCTGCAGCAGCGTCGACTTGCCTGCGCCGTTGCGGCCGAGGATCCCGGTGCGCTCCCCCGGCGCGATGAGCCACGTGACGTCGTCGAGCACCGTGCGGTCGTCGTACGACACCGACACGTCGCGCAGGTCGACGACGTCCTTGCCCAGCCGCGTCGCCGCGAGCTGCGACAGGGCGATGCGGTCGCGGGGCTCTGGCACGTCCTCGATGAGCTGCGTCGCCGCCTCGATGCGGAACTTCGGCTTCGCCGTGCGGGCGGGCGCGCCGCGCCGCAGCCACGCGAGCTCCTTGCGCATGAGGCTCTGGCGCTTCACCTCGGTGACGCGCGAGATGCGGTCGCGCTCGACGCGCTGCAGCACGTACGCCGCGTAGCCGCCCTCGAAGGGCTCCACGATGCCGTCGTGCACCTCCCACGTCATCGTGCACACCGCGTCGAGGAACCACCGGTCGTGGGTCACGACCGCGAGGGCACCCCTGTTGGCGCCGACCCTGCGCACGAGGTGGTCGGCGAGCCATGCGATGCCCTGCACGTCGAGGTGGTTCGTGGGCTCGTCGAGCAGCAGCACGTCCCAGTCGCCGGCGAGCAGACGCGCGAGCGCGACGCGACGCTTCTGCCCGCCGGAGAGCGACGAGATCGTCGCATCCCACGGCACGTCGCCTGCGAGGCCCGCGACGATCTCGCGGATGCGGGCGTCGCCCGCCCACTCGTGCTCCTCGCGGTCGCCGACGATCGTCGCGCCGACGGTGCCGTCGCCGTCGAGCACGTCGCGCTGGTCGAGCATCCCGACCCGCAAGCCTCCGCGGTGCGTGACGCGACCGTCGTCGGGTGCGAGCGTGCCTGCCAGCAGGCGCAGCAGGGTCGACTTGCCGTCGCCGTTGCGTCCGACGACGCCGATGCGGTCGCCGTCGTCGAGGCCGAGCGAGACGGAGTCGAGCACGAGCCGGTTGGGATGCGCGAGCCGGACGCGCTCAGCGCTGAGGAGATGTGCCATGTCCCTCCCAGCGTAGGCGCGCCCGGGCGCGGTCCGCGCCGGGCGATCGACCGTCGGGTGGGGTGCTCGCCCGCCGGTCGGTCCGCACATGGACCGATCGATCCCGCGACGCGGCAGCCTCAGTCGATGAGGCGCGCGCCTGCGACGGGGCCGGTGACCTTCGACGACGGGATGCGCGCGGCGGCCAGCGCGACCTGCACCTCGAGCGCCGAGTCGACGTCGGCGCACAGGAACGCGCACGTCGGACCCGAGCCCGAGACGATGCCTGCGAGGGCGCCGCTGCGCTCGCCGAGCTCGAGCGTGCCGGCGAGCCTGGGCGCGAGGTGCAGCGCCGCGGGCTGCAGGTCGTTCGACAGCACCTCGGCGAGCATGTGCGCGTCGCCTGCGCGCAGCGCCTGCAGCACGCGCGCGTCGACCTCGGGCCTGCGCACCGCGGGCATGATGTCGGCCTTGTGCCGCAGCCGATGCGCGTCGAGCTCGGCGTACACGTCGGGCGTCGCCAGGCCCGTGCCGGAGAATGCGAGCACCCAATGCAGCTGGCCCTGCGCGAGCGCGGGGCTCAGCTCGTCGCCACGACCGGTGCCGACGGCAGTGCCGCCCTGCAGCGCGAACGGCACGTCGGCGCCGAGGCGTGCTGCGAGTCGATGCAGCTCGTCGCGGCCGACCTTGAGACCCCACAGCTCTGCGCACGCGACGAGCGTCGCCGCCGCATCCGCGGACCCGCCGCCCATGCCGCCTGCGACGGGCACGTGCTTCTCGATGCGCAGCGCGACGCCCGTCGTGACCTTCGCGTGCCGCGCGAGCAGCATCGCGGCCCGCACCGCGAGGTTGTCGGCGCCGGTGGAGAGCCCGGTGGAGTCGACGGGGCCGGTGACCTCGACCGAGAAGTCGTCGGCCTCGCGCGCCTCGACGATCTCGTGGAGGCTCACCGCGTGGTACGCCGTCGCGATCTCGTGGTAGCCGTCGTCCTGCAGGGAACCGACGCCGAGGTAGACGTTGATCTTCCCTGGCGCCTTGGCTCTGACGACGCTGGGCTGCACGCGGTCGAGCCTAGCCGCGCGCGGCACCCCGATCCTCCACGCATCCCCAGACGCTCACCGAGGCACGCTTCGCCGTTGCGAGGTGCGCTTGCTGCACTGAGGTGCCGTTGCACCAGCACCTGAGTGCAGCAAGCGCACCTCGCAACGGACAGCAGGCGGCGTCAGACCAGCAACGCACCCGCACGCGTGAACGCGGCGAGGTCGAGCTGCTCGCCGCGCAGCGTCGGATCGATGCCGACCGACTCGAGCGCCGCCGAGGCCTCCGCCGACGAGCCGAACGTCGACGACAGCGCCTGCCGCAGCATCTTGCGACGCTGCCCGAACGCGGCGTCGATCACGCGGAACGTGCCGCGCCGCAGCGCCTCGTCGCCCGGCGTCTCGCCACGACGGAAGCCCACGAGCACGCTGTCGACGTTCGGCACCGGCCAGAACACCTGCCGCGACACCTCCGCCTCGAGCGCCCACGACCCCCACCAGGCGACCTTCGCGCTCGGCGAGCCGTACGTCTTCGACCCGGGAGGCGCGGCGAGGCGCTGCCCCACCTCGGCCTGCACCATCACGAGGATGCGCTCGATGGAGTCGAACGTCTCGAGCAGGTGGATGAGCACCGGCACCGACACGTTGTACGGCAGGTTCGCGACGACCGCCTCCGGCGCGACGGCGACGTCGGCGTGCGCCAGCTGCATCGCATCCTTCGTCACGACCGTGAGCGACGCGTCCGGCTGATGCTCGGAGACGGTGCGCGGCAGCCGATCGGCGAGGCGCTGGTCGATCTCGACGGCAGTCACGGCGCAGCCGGCCTCGGTGAGGCCGAGCGTCAGCGATCCGAGACCCGGTCCCACCTCGAGCACCGAGCGCCCCTCGACGTCGGCGACGCGCACGATCCGTCGCACGGTGTTGGCGTCGTGCACGAAGTTCTGCCCCCAGCGCTTCGTGGGGGTGAGGTCGAGGTCGGCCGCGAGGCGACGGATCTCGGATGCGCCGAGCAGGCTCATGCCCACGTCCCGTACGCGCGGTGCGTGTTCTCGGTGAGCTGCGCCGCGAGCGCGTCGGCGTCGACGCCGCGACGCTCCGCCATCGCCCGCACCGTGACCGGGATGAGGTAGGGGCTGTTGGGCTGGCCGCGATGCGGCGTGGGCGTGAGGAAGGGTGCGTCGGTCTCGACGAGCAGCAGCGCAGGGTCGGCCACCGTCACCGCGCGGTGCAGGTTCCTCGCGTTGCCGAACGTGACGGTGCCCGCGAACGACATGTACCAGCCGTGCTCGTTCGCGATGCGGGCGAGGTCCTCGTCGCCGGAGAAGCAGTGGAAGACGGTCGTCTCGGGTGCGCCGACGCGCAGGAGCGTCTCGACGACGGCGTCGTGCGCGTCGCGATCGTGGATCTGCAACGCGATGCCGTGGCGCTTCGCGATGTCGATGTGCGCCTCGAACGACTCGTGCTGCGCGCGCCTGCCGTCGTCGCCGGTGCGGAAGAAGTCGAGGCCCGTCTCGCCGACGGCGCGCACGCGCGGCTCGGCGGCGAGCTCGTCGATGCGGCCGAGGGCGTCGAAGAGCGTGTCGGCATCCGCATAGCCAGGCGCCTCGTTCGGATGCAGCGCGACGGCCGCGAGCACGCGCGGGTCGGCGGCGGCGAGCGCGGCCGACCACTCCGACGACGGCACGTCGCCACCCACCTGGATGATGCCCGCGACCCCGGCCCGCGTGGCGGCATCCAGCGCCTCGCGGTAGCCGAACGCCTCGCCGTCCTTGATCTCCAGGTGCGTGTGGTTGTCGTACACGGGCACGGCGAGCGGCTCGGGCACCGGCGGCCTCGTGAGGTCGCGGCCGGGCGTCACGGCGCGCTCTCGCACGTACTCGCCGCCTGGCAGCGAGTGGGGTCCTGGCTCATCGGGCAGCGTCACCCGTCCAGCCTAGGCGCGCCGCGCCATGCGGCCCGTCGGCGCCGCCTGGCCGTGGAGGGCGACGCCTGGACGAACGACTCGCGCACCGGGTTGTGTGGTGCCTCCCACCGCACTGCGCCATGCTCGACATCAGTCGAAGGAGGCCGACATGACCACCATCACGCGCACGACCCGCACCGCCCTCGCGGTGCTCGCCGCGGCAGGGCTCGCGCTCACCGCCGCCTGCACGTCCACGACGAGCCCCGGCGCATCCGGCGAGCCGAGTCCCGAGCCGTCGTCGACGACGAGCCCGAGCCCGATCGACTCCGCGCCGCCCGCCGCGGGCGAGCCCACGCCCATCCCCGACGACGACCCCCGACTGTCGGATGCCATGGGCTCGCAGACGTTCCCGATCGTCGAGTGGGCAGAGGAGGGCACGACCCTCGCGGTGCTCGTCGGCGGCTCCGGATCGAGCGCGTGCGTCGCCTCCCCGGTCGGCGCGACCGTCGAGTCCGACACGGCCATCACCGTCACGTTCACGCCTCCGACCGGCGACCTCGTGTGCACCGCCGACTTCCGCGTCTACGGCTGGGAGCTGCCGCTCTCGAGCGAGGTCGACGCCTCCCAGCAGATCGACGTGACCGTCACGGGCCTGCAGGAGCAGGGCGACCCGATCGTCGTGCCGCTCGCGCCGTAGTGGTCGACGAGCGACAGCCGCGCATCGTCGAGGGGATGCGCGTCGAGCGGGCCGCGAGACGCGGGCTGCCCGACGGCGTCGACGCCGCCGCCCTGGCAGGCGGCCCGGTCGTGCGCCGCCTCGGCGACGACCGGGTCGTCGTCGTGCTGCGCGCGCCGGCCGACGCCGCACCGATCGCGATCACGACGCGAGCGCGCGACGGCGGCGTCGACGCCGTCTTCCAGCCGACGATCCGCAGGGGTCCGCGTCGCGCACCCACGCCGTGGCACTACGTGCTGCGGCTGCCGGAGTCCGTGCCCGTCGATGCGCGGCTCACGGTGCGCATCGTGGGCCTCGGGTTCGACGCCGACGTCGAGGTGGACGTGCCGACGGCGTGAGCGGGAGCGCCGTCAGGCGAGCGCGGCGAGCAGCTCGTCGAAGCGCTCGAAGTCCTCGTCCATGCCGCCGTCGAGCCCGCTCTCGACCATGCGATCGCACGCCTCCTTCGAGGCGTAGACCGACGTGGCGACGAGCTCGGTGACGCCGGGCGCGACCTCGGCGAGATCGAGGATCTCGAGCGTCACGTCGTGCTCGCCCTCGAACTGCCACGTGTGCGTGATGCGCGCGGGCAGCACCTCGTGGTACGACCCCCAGAAGCGGTAGCGGCCGTCGCCGACCTCGACCGTGTAGTCGAACGCGCCGCCCGTGACGGCGTCGAAGCGGTCGAGGCGCACGCGCGAGCCGCGCGGACCCATCCATCGCACGAAGAGGTCGGCGGTCGTGTGCACGCGATGCACGTCGTCCACGGAGCCCTGGAACGTGCGTCGGTGCACGATGCGCTGCTCGCCGACGCGCTCATGGGTCGTCGTCACGGTCGCCTCCTCGCTCGTCTCGCCGCGCGGTGCGGCGAGCGCATCCGACGCTATCGAAGCCGGCAGCGCAGCACGAGGGTGCGTGTCAGCCGGCACCGGGGCGCGGCACGTAGATCCACGCCTCACGACCCGACGCCAGCACGATCGACGTGCGCTCGTAGCCGACCGACTCGTACCGGTCGGTGGCGGCGAGGCCTGCGTCGTCGAGCGTCAGCACCCCGCCGTCGACGCGGTCGGCGACGTCGCCCGAGCGTTCGATGCCGGGATGCTCGTCGCTGCCGGACGCTGCGATCACGGCGGGGTCGGTGATGCGCACCGTCGTGAGCCGCCAGCCGACGAGCGAGTCGGGCACGGTCGGCACCGTGCCGCCGTACAGCGACTCCTGCACCGACTCCTGCCGCAGCGTGCCGAACGAGAAGACCGCGTGCTGCGCGCCCGCATCGGCCCCGCTCGCGTCGCTCGTGCCCGCGTCGTCGGTCGCCGGGTCGTCGAGCAGCGGCTCGTCGCCGGTCGGGCCGCCCGCGGCGAACCCGTCGGTCGAGGTCACTGCGCCTCGATGCGGGGGAACAGCGGCGGGATCGTCTCGACCCGACCCGTGCCTCGCCACGCGTGCGCTTCGCGGATGGGCTGCTCGAGCACGGCGCCCTCGCCACCGATGGCCGCCCACAGCGCCTGCGTCGACCTCGTCATGACGGGCGCGAGCAGGATCGCCACCGTGCCGATGCCCTGCGCGAGCGTCGCGAGCACGGCGTCGAGCCGATCCTGCTGCGCGTCGTCCTTCGCGAGCACCCACGGCGCCTGCTCGGTGACGAACCCGTTGAGTCGGTCGACGATGCGCATCGCCTGATCGATCGCCTCGTGGATGTGGAAGCGATCGATCGCGGCATCCGCGCGCGCGACGGAGGCGGCGAGCAGCTCGGCGACCTCCTGCACGGGCGCGACGTCGGGCACGACGCCGTCGCGGTACTTCTGCACCATCGCGATCGTGCGGCTCGCGAGGTTGCCGAGCCCGTTCGCGAGCTCCGAGTGATACCGCGCGTCGAGGTCCTCCCACGAGAACGAGCCGTCGGAGCCGAACGCGATCGCGCGCATGAAGTAGTAGCGGAACGCGTCGACGCCGAACACGTCGGTGATCTGCCGCGGCTCGATGCCCGTCGCCTTCGACTTCGACATCTTCTCGCCGCCGACGAGCAGCCATCCGTGACCGAAGACGTGGTCGGAGACGGGGATGCCGGCGGCCATCTGCATCGCAGGCCAGATGACCGCGTGGAAGCGGGCGATGTCCTTGCCGACGATGTGCACGGCAGGCCAGCGACGCTCGAAGGACTCGTCGTCGACGCCGTAGCCGATCGCGGTGACGTAGTTCAGGAGCGCCTCGAACCACACGTACACGACGTGGTCGTCGTCCCAGGGCACCTTGATGCCCCAGTCGAACGTGGAACGGCTGATCGACAGGTCGGTGAGCCCCTGCGAGACGAACTGTCGCACCTCGTTGCGCACGTGCTCGGGCTGCACGTAGTCGGGGCGATCGGCGTACAGGTCGAGCAGCTGCTGCTGGAAGTGCGACAGCTTGAAGAAGTAGTTCGCCTCGCGCACGGTCTCGACGGGGCGCGAGTGGATGGCGCACACGCGCTGCCCCTCGTACTCCCCCGTGCCGGGCACGAGGTCGCCTGCGGTCTTGTACTCCTCGCAGCCGACGCAGTACTCGGCCTCGAACTCGCCGTGGTAGATCCAGCCGGCGTCGTACAGCCGCTGCAGGAAGATCTTCACGCCGACCTCGTGCCGCTCCTCCGTGGTGCGGATGAAGTCGTCGTTCGCGATGTCGAGCAGCTCGAGCTGCGGCTTCCACGCCGTCTCGACGAGCCGGTCGGTCCACTCCTGCGGCGTCGTGTCGTGGGCGATCGCCGTGCGCATGATCTTCTGCCCGTGCTCGTCGGTGCCGGTGAGCATGAACGTGTCGTCGCCGCGCATGCGATGCCAGCGGGCGAGCACGTCGGTCGCGACCTCGTTGTATGCGTGCCCGATGTGCGGCACGTCGTTGACGTAGTAGATCGGCGTCGTGACCGTGAACCGTGCAGGCATGGGCTCCATCCTACGAAGGATGCGGGGGCTCATGACGCGCGGGGACTCCCGAGGGGTCAGCCGCGCCGTGCCGCGAGCGCCGCGTCGTACAGCTCGCTGCGGCCGCGACCGGTCGCCTCGGCGACCGCGCCGGACGCATCCTTGAGGCGCTCGCCGGCCGCGACGCGCGCGAGCACGTCGGCGACGGCGTCCTCGAGCGACGCTGGCGCGGGCTGCGCGCCGCCGACGACGAGCACGATCTCGCCCTTCACGCCCTCGCGCGCCCACGGCAGCAGCTCGGCCGCCGTGCCGCGGCGCACCTCCTCGAAGCGCTTCGTGAGCTCGCGCGCGACCGCGACGGGGCGGTCGCCCAGCACGACGTCGACGTCGGCGAGCGCGTCGGCGATGCGGTGCGGCGACTCGAACAGCACGACGGTGCGGCGCTCGTCGGCGAGGGCGCGCAGCGCTGCGCGGCGCTCGCCCTGCTTGCGCGGCAGGAAGCCGTCGAACGCGAACCGGTCGGTCGGCAGGCCAGAGAGGGCGAGGGCCGTGAGCACGGCGGAGGGGCCGGGCAGCACCGTCACGGGCACGTCGGCGGCGATCGCCGCCTGCACGAGCCGGTAGCCGGGGTCGGAGACCGTCGGCATGCCCGCGTCGGTGAGCAGCAGCACGTCGTGGTCGCGCGCCTGCTCGGCGAGCTCGGGCGCGAGCGCATCCTCCGTGTGCTCGTGCACGGCGACGAGCCGTGGGCGCTCGTCGCGCTCGATGCGGAGGGCTGCGAGGAGGCGCTGCGCCGAGCGAGTGTCCTCCGCCGCGATGGTCGGCGCGGTCGCGAGCGCCTCGCGCAGCCGCGTGGTGGCGTCGCCGAGGTTGCCGATGGGCGTGGCCGCGACGAGGAGCATGCATCCATCCAAGCAGCCGGCACCACCCGAGGCAGGCGGATGCCCATGCTCGCCGTGGGAGGATCTCCGGGTGACGCAGACGGATGCCGCCCCCGCGCATCCGCCCGAGCCGTCGCAGCAGACGCCCGAGACGCCCCGCGCGCCGCGTCGCCCGAGCCCGCTCGACCGGCTCCGCACGCCAGCGGCCCGGCGTGCGATCGACCTCGCCGCCCCCATCGGAGTCGTCGCGCTCGCCGCCGTGCTGCGCCTTGCGAACCTCGGCAACCCGCACGAGCTCGTCTTCGACGAGACGTACTACGTCAAGGACGCCTTCTCGCTGTGGCAGCTCGGCTACGAGGGCCAGTGGCCCGACGACGCGAACGGCGCGTTCGAGTCGGGCGCGTCGACGCTGCAGTCGGCGGCGTCGTTCGTCGTGCACCCGCCGCTGGGCAAGTGGATCCTCGGCATCGGCATGGGCATCGGCGGCATCGACGACCCCGTCGCCTGGCGGTGGCCGGCAGCGATCGTCGGCGTGCTCGTCGTCGTGCTCACGCTGCTCGTCGCCCGCGGCCTCACCCGCTCGTGGACGTGGGGCTCGCTCGCAGGCCTGCTGCTCGCGATCGACGGCCAGGCGATCGTCATGAGCCGCACGGTGCTGCTCGACCAGACGCTCGCGCTGTTCGTGCTCGCCGGCGCAGGCGCGCTGCTGCTCGATCGCCGAGGTGCGGCCGCGCGCATCGCGCGGTGGCGGCACGCGCATCCCGGCTCATGGCTCGGCCCTGCCCTGTGGGCGCGGCCGTGGATCGTCGCCGCGGGCGTCGCGCTGGGCGCGGCCTGCGCCGTGAAGTGGTCGGGGCTCTACTTCGTGGCCGCCTTCGGCCTGTGGTCGGTGGCGCTCGACGCGCTCGACCGGCGCCGTGCCGGCGTCCGAGGCTGGCACGTCGGCACGCTCCTCACCCAGGCGCCCACGAGCCTCGTGCTGCTCATGGTGCCCGCGATCGCCGTGTACCTCGTGTCGTGGAGCGGCTGGTACGGCGGCGGCTACTCGTCCGACTGGGCTGCCCAGAACCCCGACGCCCTGCTCACGGGCCCGCTCGCGTGGGTGTCGCCGGGGCTGCAGAGCCTCTGGCACTACCACGAGCAGATGTGGACGTTCCACGTCGGCCTCACGAACGACCACCCGTTCGAGAGCCCTGCGTGGCAGTGGCTGCTGCTGCTGCGTCCCACGGCGTTCCTGCTCGAGACGGGTGGCGGGCTCATGACGTTCATCACGGCGCTCGCGAACCCCTTCGTCTGGTACCCGGCGGTCGCGGCGCTCGCCGTGCTGCTCTACCGCATCGGCGCGCGCCTCGACCGCACGGCGGCGTTCCTCGTGGTCGCGGTCGCCGCTGGCTACGTGCCGTGGCTCGCCTTCCCAGACCGCACGATCTTCGCCTTCTACACGATCGTGTTCGAGCCGTTCCTCGTCATCGGGCTCGCCTACCTGCTGTGGCGGCTGGTGCACGGCCGCGTGCGGCCCGCGACGGCGACCGTCGGTCGCATCCTCGTCGCGGCGATCGTGGTGCTGGCGATCGCGGGCGCGATCTTCTTCGCCCCCATCTGGTACGGGGTGTGGTCGCCGGAGGACGCGCTGCGCCTGCGCTACTGGGTGCCGGGCTGGCGCTGAGCCCGGGCACGGCTCAGCGCGTCGCGCTGCTGAGCGTCGCACCGATCGCGAGGTAGGCCTCGAACGCCGGTGCGACGGCCTCGATCGGCACGTGGCCGGCTGCGACGAGCTGCGCGAGCCCGTGCGCGGCGCCCCATGCGCCGACGACGGCCGCCTCACGCTCCGCGTCGCCCATCGCAGGCGCGATGCGGCCGATCGCCTCGCGGATGAGCGCCTCGTTCTCTGCGATGAGCGCAGCCATCTCGGGTCCGGGACTCGCGGGCTCGCACACCTCGGGGTCGAAGATGACGGCGAAGCCATGAGGATGCTCGTGGGCGTAGGCGACGTACGCGGCGCCCGTCGCGACGAACGCAGCGCGCGGGTCGGCGATCGAGGCTCCTGCCGCGCGCTGCGCCTCGAGCAGGCGACCCATGTGACGGATGCCGAGACGCTGCAGCAGCGCGAGGCGATCGGCGAAGTGATGATAGGGCGCGTTGTGGCTCACACCCGCTCGACGAGCGACCTCGCGCAGGCTCAGCGCCCCCTTCCCGCGCTCGGCGAGCAGGCTGTCGGCCGCGGACTCCAACGTCGCCCGGAGGTCGCCGTGGTGATAGCGCGCCTCGGATCTTGACATGCGCAAGATCGTAGCCGATGCTGGGCAGTGTCCAGATTGTGGGCACTGTCAAGATTGCATCCCCGAGCAAGGAGCACCCGATGCGCACCCTCGTGATCGACGGCCACCCGAACCCCGACTCCCTCTCCGCAGCGCTCGCCGCCCGGTACGCCGCAGCGAGCGACGATGCGCGGCTGCTCGCGGTGCGCGACCTCGACCTCGACCTCGTGCTGCACCGCGGCTACCGCAGCGAGCAGCCCATCGAGCCCGACGTCGCCGACGCCCTGCAGGCCCTGCGCGACGCCGACCACGTCGTCGTCGTCACGCCGGTGTGGTGGGGCTCGGTGCCTGCGCTGCTCAAGGGATTCCTCGACCGCGTGCTCGTGCACGGCGAGGCGTTCCGCTACACCGAGCGCGGCGTGCCGGTCGGGCTGCTCGCCGGACGCTCGGGCCGGCTCGTGGTCACGAGCGACTCGCCTCGCTGGTATTTGCCGCTCGTGGGCGACACGACCGTGCGGCAGCTGCGCACCACCACGCTGCGGTTCTGCGGCATCCGTCCCGTGCGCCTGACCCGTGCGACGACGGTGCGCTCCTCGACTCCCGAGCAGCGCGAGCGCTGGCTCGCGCGCATGGACCGCGACGCCAGGCGGGACGGCGCGGCGACGGCAGCGCGACCCGCGTCGCGCGACGACGCGACGAGCGCGGGCATGATGGTGCGGTGACCGACCGAGCCCTCGCCATCCCGCACGCCGATGCTCCCGACCTCGAGGCGATCGTCTCCGAGCCGAGCGGCGCCGCGTGGGCGACGGTCGTGCTCGCGCACGGCGCGGGCGCCGGCATGCAGCACGCGTTCATGGCGGGCATGGCGCACGCGCTCGCCGAGTCGGGGGTGCGCGTCGTTCGCTTCGACTTCCCGTACGTCACGGCGGGCAAGCGGTTCCCCGACCGCGCACCCGCCGCCATCGCCGCGTGGCGCACCGTCGCGGATGCCGCGCGCACGCTCGGCGCCGTGCCGCTCGTCGCGGCTGGCAAGTCGTTCGGCGGTCGCATGGCGTCGATGGCCGTCGCCGACGGGATGCCCGCGGATGCGCTGGTCTACCTCGGCTACCCGCTGCACGCGCCCGGCAAGCCCGAGCGGCTGCGCGACGAGCACCTGTACGGCATCGCGACGCCGCAGCGATTCGTGCAGGGCACGAACGACCCGTTCTCGTCCGGCGACCTGCTCGACGGCGTCGTCGAGCGCATCGGTGCGTCGGCGGCGCTCGACGCCGTCGACGGCGGCGGGCACTCCTTCGAGGTCAAGGGGAGCAGGCGCGCGCCCGACGTCATCGCCGCCGAGCTCGCTCCCCGCGTCGTCGACTGGATCCGCGAGACGCTCGCGTGAGCCTCACCCGCGCCACCGCACGCGGTGGTCGACGCGGTAGGTGCGCCACCGCCTGCACGGCTGCGTCGAGCCGAGCCTGACGCCCTCGCACGGCCTCGGCTCGAAGCGCATCCGCTCGCGCTCGGCGTGCGCGGCGTCCTCCGCCTCCTCGACGGCGTCGTACGCGTCGTCGTCATCGGCGGCGATCGCCCACCGTCTCGCAGCCTCGCGCTGCGCCTCAGCCTCGAGCTCCGCCACCGTCACGAAGGCGTTCAGCAGCACCTCGCAGTCGCAGAAGCCGCCGAGGCGCTCGAGACGGCGCTCGAGCGCCGTCGCTCGCGGTGCGACCTCGTCGCGGAAGCGCTGCACGAACCGATGCTCGGTGCAGCCGAGCTCGTGCACCATGCGCTGCACGTAGCAGGCGAGGCACTCGCCGCTGCGCACGGCGAGCATGCGATCGGCGAGGTCGCGCACGAGGCGCTCGGCCTCGTCGTCGGGCGGGCGGATGGGCTGGGGCTGTGCAGTCATGCGCGCACCGTGGCATCCGCCCCCGACACGACCGACGGGCCGCATCCACAGCGGATGCGACCCGTCGGGATCGAGCGTGCTGCTCGGGTCAGTTCACCTCTGCAGGGTCGGCCGAGACGCGGCCCGAGGCACCCTGATCGAGCGCGTCGATCGTCGCGACCTCGTCGGCCGTGAGCTCGAAGTCGAACACCTCCGCGTTCTCGCGCATGCGAGCGGCACGGTTCGACTTGGGGAAGACGATGTGGCCGTGCTGCAGATGCCAGCGCAGCACCACCTGCGCCCACGACTTCTCGTGCGCGGCGGCGATGTCCGCCACCTGCGACTCGTAGTCGACCTTGCCCTGTCCGAGCGGACCCCACGCCTCGAGCAGGATGTCGTGCTCGGCGGCGACCGCAGCGGTCTCGCGCTGCTGGAACTGCGGGTGCAGCTCGATCTGGTCCACGACGGGCACGGTGCCGCCCTCGGCGAGCAGCTGGGGCAGGTAGCGGTGGTCGAAGTTCGACACGCCGATCGAGGTCGTCAGGCCCTCGCTGCGCAGCTCCTGGAACGTCGTCCAGGTCTCCTGCCACAGGCCCTTCTCGGGGCAGGGCCAGTGCACGAGGTACAGGTCGACGCGGTCGAGGCCGAGCTTCTCGAGGCTCGTCGCCATCGCGTCGCGCGACGACGCCCGACCCTGGTCGTCGTTCCAGCACTTGGTCGTGACGTAGAGCTCGTCGCGCGGGATGCCGGACGCTGCGATCGCGCGCCCCACGCCCTCCTCGTTGCCGTAGACCGCGGCGGTGTCGATGTGGCGGTAGCCGGCCTCGAGCGCGTCGGTCACGATGCGCTCGGTCTCTGCCGGGTTCACCTTGAACACGCCGAACCCGAGCTGCGGGATGCTCGTGCCGTCGTTGAGGGCGACGCTGGGGATGGTCGTCATGCAGGCTCCTTCTCGTCGATGCGAGCTGGTCGCGAGGCCGCGCGGGTTCGCCGCGCAGGGCCCATGGAGCGCGACGCGCTCGACCTCCCGAGCCTACCGACGAGCAGTCACGGCATCACGTCGAGCAGCCAGGCCTTGACGAGCGCCCACGACTCGCTCGCGGGGTCGAGATGCGCGAAGTGCTCCTCGCCTGCGACGACCTCGAGGCGCACGTCGTCGCCTGCGGTCGTCGCGGCCTCCGCGTACGTCTCGCTCTGCGAGGGCGGCACCGTGACGTCGTCGGCGCCGGTGACGACGAGCTGCGGCACGCCCAGCGGCACCATCTGCGCAGGCGACGTGATGGCGGCGAGGTCGGCGGGCACGGGCTGGTCGGGGTCGATCTCGAGCAACGAGGCGACGGCGGCGCCGCCGAGCGACTGCGCCTGCGCCGTCACGAGGTCGTTGACGCCCGCCTGGCTCGCCGCGGCGATGGGCGACAGCGCAGGGCCTGCGCCGGGCGCGCCGACTGGCAACGTGGCCCTGCCTGCCGCCCAGAGCGCCAGCTGCCCGCCCGCCGAGTGTCCGACGATCGCGACGCGCTCGAGGTCGAGGCCCGCATCCGCGCCGACGGTCGCGAGCAGGTCGACGGCGGCCGCGATGTCGTCGAACGTCGCGGGGTTGCCGCCGCCTGCGCCGACGCCGCGGTAGTCGACGTTCCACACGGCGTACCCGTCTGCGACGAGGTCGGCTGCGACGGCGTCCTCGAGGGAGCGGTCGTAGCCTGCCTGCCAGTAGCCGCCGTGCACGAGGATCACCGTCGCTCGCGGCGGCTCGGCGCCCAGCAGGAGGTCGCACACCTGTGCGGGGTCGTCGCCGTACGCGTGGGTCGTGAGGGTCACGGATCCATCCTCGCCGACGTCCGACGGCGTCGTCGCCGCGTCGTCGACGCACGATGCGAGCACGAGCGCACCCGCGACGCCGAGCCCGCCGAGCAGGGCACGACGCGTGAGCACGTCAGCGCCGCCTGGGGAGCGTCAGCAGCAGCGTCACGAGCGCGACGGCCAGCGAGAGCGCGCCGGTGGTCGCGATCGCGTACCCGCTGTCGACGCCGGCGAACGCCAGCCCGAAGCCGGCCGCGCCGACCGTCCACGGCAGCAGCACCGCGAGCCACCCCCACCAGCGCGCACCGCTGGCGAGGATCCACCCGACGATGCCGGCGAGCAGCACGAGCGTCTGACCGTTCACGAGCGCTCGCAGCACGGGCGTGCGCAGGATGCCGGGGTCGCCGAACTGCATCGCTGCGGCGACGCCGATGGCGGCCGCGATGCCGACGAGCAGCGCGAGCGCGCCGAGCAGCGTGCGCACGAAGCCGCCGGGGGCGAAGGCGTACGCGAGCAGCACGAGGACGATGCCGACCGCGAGCCGCGCGGCCTCGAGCACCACGACGTCGGGCGACACCTGCACCATGCCGCCTGCCGCGAGGACGAGCTGGCCACGGGCGGCGCCGTCGACGATGACGCCGCCTGCGATGCCGAGCAGGCCCGCGAGGAGCCAGTGCCTGCGGTCGAGTCGCCGACCGGCGCGCAGCGGCTCGAGGGGCGATCCGGGCGTGGCGGGCATGGACACGGTGCGTGCCGGAGGCGCCGCCGGATCGTTCGGTGCGTACGGGAGGCTCATGGCGTCAGCGAACCACCGAGCGCTGGATGCGCGCTGACGCCTCGCCGTCTGCCGCGCGGTCGCTGCCGCGAGGCGTCGGGCGACGCGTCACGCGTCAGGCTGCCTCGTACGTCTCGCAGTGCGCGGTGCCCTGGCCGGAGATGCGCACGGTGTCGGCGAGGCACAGCGCCGACTGGTTGTGCACGCACTCGGTGCGCTGGCAGGCGCCGACGTGGCTGATGACCTTCGGCAGGCCTCCGTCGATCGTCAGCGGCAGGAACGTGGCGCAGTCGGTGCCGGCGGCGCCGACGGTGATGGCGGGTGCATGGCAGCCGTCGTGGTTGTAGCCGCACGTGGTGGCGGTGCACGACGACACGGTGGGGAGCTGATCGATGGTCATGGCGTCCTCCTTCGCTCTGCCGTCAGCATGCACCCGTCCTCGAGCGGCGTCTAGCAAGGTCAGGCTGCCCTGACCGGGGATTTTCCGGTGAGGGTGCCCTCACCCGACACCCCGGGATGCCCGCGTCAGGAGTCGATCGCGCGACGCAGGTAGTGGATGCGGTCGCGCAGCTGCTGCATCGACGCCTTCGCCACCTCGGGGCCGCCGCACACGCGCCTGGCCTCGGCGTGCACCATGCCGTGCGTCTGCTTGCGCTTCTTCGCGACGATCGACACGAGCGCGTTGAGCAGCTGCCGATCCTCGCGCAGCGACCGGAACATCGCGTCGGGCTGCGGCTGCGCGGGCTTCTCGGCGATGCGCGCCGCCTGCCTGCGCTGGCGCCGCTGCAGCATCTCCGACACCTCCTCCGGCTCGAGGATGCCCGGGATGCCGATGAAGTCGAGCTCCTCGTCGGTGCCGGGCTCGACGAGCTGGCCGAACTCCTGATCGCCGAAGAGCACCTTGTCGAACGTCGCGGCCGACGACAGCGGCTGCCACGTGAAGGGGGCCTCCTCGCGCTCCTCCTTGTCGGGCTTCTCGGCCGCCTCCATGAGTGCGTCGTCGAGCAGCTCGTCGTCGTCGGTGGGCTTGCCGAGCGCGTGGTCGCGCTGGCGCTCGAGCTCGGCGGCGCGCTCGAGCAGCACCGGCACCGACGGCAGGAAGACCGTCGCGGTCTCGCCGCGACGCCGCGAGCGCACGAAGCGGCCGATGGCCTGCGCGAAGAACAGCGGCGTCGACGCGCTCGTCGCGTAGACGCCCACCGAGAGGCGCGGCACGTCGACGCCCTCCGACACCATGCGCACGGCCACCATCCACCGCGACTCGGATGCCGAGAACTCCTCGATGCGAGCGCTCGAGCCCGCGTCGTCGGACAGCACGACCGTGACGGCCTCGCGGCAGGTGCCCTCGAGGATCGCCGCGTACTGCCGCGCCTGCGACTGGTCGGTCGCGATCACGAGGCCGCCGGCGTCGGGCACCTGCTCGCGCACCTGCGTGAGCCGCGCGTCTGCGCTCTGCAGCACCTGCTGGATCCACGTGCCACCGGGGTCGAGCGCCGTGCGCCACGCGGCAGACGTGATGTCCTTCGCGTCCTCGTGGCCGAGCGTGGCGCGCATCTCGTCGCCCATCGACGTGCGCCACTCCATCGTGCCTGCGTAGGCCATGAACAGCACGGGACGCACGACGTGGTCGGCGAGCGCCCGCGCGTAGCCGTAGTCGTAGTCGGTGGCCGAGTAGCGCACGCCGTCCTCGGCGGGCGCGTACTCGACGAAGGGGATGGGGGCGTCGTCGCTGCGGAACGGCGTGCCCGTGAGCGACAGCCGCCGCGTCGCCGGCGCGAACGCCTCGCGCACCGCGTCGCCCCACGACAGCGCGTCGCCTGCATGGTGCACCTCGTCGAGGATGACGAGCGAGTCGGCACCGCGCGTCATGCGCTCGTGCAGCGCCGGCCGCGCCGCGACCTGCGCGTAGGTCACGGCGACGCCGTGGTAGTGCCTCGCCGCATCGCCGTGCGCGTTGCGGAAGCCGGGATCGAGCCGGATGCCCGCCCTGGCCGCCGCGTCGGCCCACTGCGTCTTGAGGTGCTCGGTGGGCGCGACGACCGTGACGCGACGCACGGTGCCGCGGCGCAGCAGCTCGGAGGCGAGGCGGAGCGCGAAGGTCGTCTTTCCTGCACCGGGCGTCGCGGCGGCGAGGAAGTCGCGCGGCTCGCGCTCGAAGTACCGCTCGAGCGCCTCCTGCTGCCAGGCGCGCAGCGTCTGCGCCGTGCCCCACGCCGCACGCTCCGGGAAGGTCGGCGGCAGGTGGTCTGCTGCCCAGGAACCGTAGTGCTGAGGCTCGCTGGACATGAGCACCAACGGTAGACCCGACCGCCGACGCGACACGAAGCCGAGCGTGCGACGGCGCCGGTCGGCGGGCGGTCAGCGCGCTCGCACGCTCGCGGCGTACGATCCGGCTCATGCACTTCCCCATCGGACTGCTCGCCATCGCCGTGGCCATCACGATCGCCGCATGGCGCACCCGCCCGCGGTGGTGGATGTGGGCCGTCGGCGCTCTCGTGCTCGTCGGCCTCGTCTGGAGCGTGCTGACGATCACGGGCGTCACCGTGACCCTCGGCGGCATCGTGGCCTCGACGGTCGGCTGGGTGTACCTCGCGCTGTGCCTCGCCGTGATGCTCGCCGCGCTGCTCGTGCTCGAGCGCCGCGGCTTCGACGGCGAGGAGGCGCCGCCGCTCATCGGCGACAACCCCTTCGACGGCGACACGAACGACGCCGACGACCCGGCGCCCACGCGCGACCTGCCGTAGCCCGCGTCGCCTCCGCGCTTCTGCGTTTCGCAGGCGATCGCGGGGGTCCGAGGGAAGATACCCCTCGAGCACCCCGGATCGCCTGCGAAACGCAACGGGGATGGGTGCCGGTCAGCGCGCCCGCACCACGCGGCGCTCATCCCACACCGGCGCGTCGGCCTCCACGACCTCGCCGTCCTCGCCGAAGACGAGGAAGCGGTCGAACGTGCGCGCGAACCATCGGTCGTGCGTCACGGCGAGCACCGTGCCCTCGAAGCGGCCGAGCGCCTCCTCGAGCGACTCCGCCGAGACGAGGTCGAGGTTGTCGGTCGGCTCGTCGAGCAGCAGCAGCGTGACGCCGGCGAGCTCGAGCAGCAGGATGCGGAACCGCGCCCGCTGCCCGCCCGAGAGCTGCTCGAAGCGGCGCTCCGACGCGTGCGCGAGCCCGTACCGGTCGAGTGCGGCGCTCGCAGGCTCGCGCGGCATGCCGGCTCGCTCGTCGTCGCCGCGATGCAGGATGTCGACCAGCGTGCGCCCCTCGAGCCCGGCGGCGGCGTGGCTCTGCGCGAACCATCCGGGCACGACGCGCGCCCCCAGCACGGCGCGTCCCTCGTGCTCGACGCGTGCGATGGTCGCGCCGACGCTCGTGACGTGCCCGAGCGTCGCATCCGGGTCGGTGCCGCCGTAGGCGAGCAGCCGCAGGAAGTGGCTCTTGCCAGAGCCGTTCGCGCCGAGCACGGCGACGCGGTCGCCGAACCACACCTCGAGGTCGAACGGTCGCATGAGCCCCGTGAGCTCCAGGCCCGTGCACACGACGGCGCGCTTGCCGGTGCGCGCGCCGCGCAGCCGCATCGACAGGTCCTGCGCCGGCGGGCGCGCCTCGGGCGGCCCCGCCGCCTCGAAGCGATCGAGCCGCGTGACGGCAGCCCGGTAGCGCGATGCCATGTCGTCGCTGCTCGCCGCCTGCACGCGCAGCGTCTGCACGAGCCTGCGCAGCTGCGCGTGCTGCTCGTCCCATCGGCGGCGCAGCTCGTCGAGCCGAGCGAAGCGCGCCTCGCGCGCCTCGTGGTAGCCGCCGAATCCCCCGCCGTGCACCCACGCGGACGACCCGGCGGGGCTCGCCTCGAGCGTCACGATGCGATCGGCGGCGTTCGCGAGCAGCTGCCGATCGTGCGACACGAGCAGCACCGTCTTCTGCGTCTGCCGCAACCGCTCCTCGAGCCACCGCTTGCCCGGCACGTCGAGGGCGTTGTCGGGCTCGTCGAGCAGGAGCACCTCGTCGGGTCCGCGCAGCAGCGCCTCGAGCGCGAGGCGCTTCTGCTCGCCACCCGAGCACGTCGACAGCGACCGCCACCTCGCACGCTCGAACGGCAGGCCGAGCGCCGCCATCGTGCAGTGATCCCACACGACCTCGTGCTCGTAGCCTCCCGCCTCCGCGTAGTCGGCGATCGCCGTGGCGTACGCGAGCTGCGTCTGCGTGTCGTCGCGTTCGAGCATCGCCGCCTCCGCCGACCGCAGCGCGAGCGCTGCGACGCGGATGCGCTCGGGCGCGACCGCGACGAGCAGGTGCTCGATCGTCGCATCCTCGTCGTCGCCGACGTCGATCGTCTGATCCATGACGCCGAGGCCGCCCTGCACCTGCACGCTGCCCTCGTGCGGGCGCAGCGCGCCTCGCACGAGGCGCAGCAGCGTCGACTTGCCGGCGCCGTTCGCGCCGATGAGCGCCGTCGTGCGTCCGTCGGGCACGCGGAACCCGACGTCGGCGAGCAGCGGCGTGCCGTCCGGCAGCGTGTACGAGACGCCGCCGACGTCGATGAAGCCCATGGATGCATCCTGCGTCTCGAGGTCACGGGCTCTCGCCCGTACGGCCCGCGATCGAGCAGCCGATCAGGCTAGGGCATCCACGCTGCGAGCGCCACGTGGAGGGTACGCGTGCGCCGCGTCGAGCTTCCCGGTCGGTTGCGTTTCGCAGGCGATCGTGAGGGTCCGAGGGAAGATACCCCTCGAGCACCCGTGATCGCCTGCGAAACGCGACCGGCGGAGGGGTGGGTGCGCAGGGCGACGCGTCAGGCGCCGGGCGTCGCGTCGTACGTCACCCAGCTCGTCCTCGTGGCGACGCGGTCGTACAGGCGCTGCGCCGTCGCGTTGTCGGCGGCGGTGATCCACCGCACCACCGACGCCCCCTCGAGCGCCGCGACGCCGCCGAGGTGCGCCACGAGCGCGTGCCCGACGCCCGTGCCGCGCGCCGACTCCGCCGCGAACAGGTCGTCGAGCCACACCCCCACCGTGCCGGTCGAGGGCCTCGCGAAGCGGCGATGGTGCGCGATGCCGACGAGCGCGCCGTCTGCCTCGGCGACGAGCCCGCGCACCTCGTGCCCCGCGTCCATGAGCCACGACCACACACGGTCGACGACCGTCTCGTCGGGATGGAGGCGGTAGAACTCGCGGTACGCGCGGAACAGCGTCGCCCACTGCTCGCGGTCGTCTGCACGGACGGGACGGATCGTGACGGCCATGCCACGATCGTGCCAGCCCCCAGCGCTCCCGCGTCGGCGTTCGCTACCATCCACGCGACGGAAGGTGGCGCGATGTCCGACCCTGAGATCCCCGCGGAGATGCCGCCGATGACGCCGCAGTTCCAGGCGGACATCGACGCGTACACGAAGGGCCAGCTCGACGAGGAGGAGCTCGTGGAGCGCTACATGGATCGCCTCGGGTACGGCGACACGTGGCGGAGGCAGCAGCGCCTCGCTCCCGGCGAGACGCCGGAGTAGGCCCGCCAGCGTCCGCCCGCGGCGGACGCCGCATCCCGACACGCGCGGGACGCGAGAGGATGGGCGCGATGCACATCGCCTACCCGGACGAGCTGCCGGTCTCCGCGCGCCGCGACGAGATCGCCGCCGCCATCCAGGAGCACCAGGTCGTCATCGTCGCCGGCGAGACGGGCTCCGGCAAGTCGACGCAGCTGCCGAAGATCTGCCTCGAGCTCGGCCGCACCGCCATCGCCCACACGCAGCCGCGCCGCATCGCCGCGCGCACGATCGCCGAGCGCGTCGCCGACGAGCTGCAGGTCGAGCTCGGCGCCGAGGTCGGCTACCAGGTGCGCTTCACCGACAAGGTGTCGGCCGCCACGCGCCTCGCCGTCATGACCGACGGCGTGCTGCTGAACCGCATCCACCGCGACCCCGACCTGCTGCAGTACGACACGATCATCATCGACGAGGCGCACGAGCGCTCGCTCACGATCGACTTCCTCGTCGGCTACCTCACGCGCCTGCTCCCCCGGCGGCCCGATCTGCGCGTCATCGTCACGTCGGCGACGATCGACCCCGAGTCGTTCTCGCGCCACTTCGGCGGCGCCCCCATCATCGAGGTCTCCGGCCGCACCTACGGCGTCGACGTGCGCTACCGCCCCCTCACCCGCGAGGCGATGGCCGACGACGAGGGTGGCGACGACGCCCACGACGACGTCGACCCCCTCGACGGCATCCACGACGCCATCCGCGAGATCTGGCGCGACGACGACGGCGACGTGCTCGTGTTCCTCTCGGGCGAGGCCGAGATCCGGGATGCGCAGGATGCGCTCGCCGGGCGCTTGGGGCCGTCGGTCGAGATCCTGCCGCTGTACGGCAGGCTCTCGGCAGCCGAGCAGCATCGCGTGTTCGAGCGCAGGCCCGCGGGCGCGCGGCACCGCGTCGTGCTCGCGACGAACGTCGCCGAGACGAGCCTCACCGTGCCCGGCATCCGCAACGTCGTCGACACCGGCACCGCCCGCATCTCGCGCTACTCGACGCGCGCGAAGGTGCAGCGCCTGCCGATCGAGGCGATCAGCCAGGCCAGCGCGAACCAGCGCGCTGGACGCGCGGGGCGCGTCGCACCCGGCATCGCCATCCGCCTCTACGCCGAGGACGACTTCGCGAAGCGGCCCGCGTTCACCGACCCCGAGATCCTGCGCACGAACCTCGCGTCGGTCATCCTGCAGGCGGCGACGCTCGGCCTCGGCCCGCTCGAGGACTTCCCGTTCCTGCTGCCGCCGGAGCGCCGCGCGATCGCAGACGGCACCGACCTGCTGCGCGAGCTGCAGGCGATCGAGCGCTCCGGCGCCGTCACGCGCATCGGCCGCGGCATCGCGCGCCTCCCCGTCGACCCCCGCTTCGCGCGCATGGTGCTCGCGGGCGTCGAGCACGGCGTCGCCGACGCCGTCATCCCCATCGTCGCCGCCCTCTCGATCCAGGACCCGCGCGAACGCCCGCTCGAGCACCGCGCCCGCGCCGACCAGCTGCACGCGCGCTTCGCCGACCCCACGAGCGACTTCATCTCGCTGCTCAACCTGTGGCGCTACCTGCGTCAGGAGCAGCGGCAGCGCTCCGGCAACCAGTTCCGCCGCATGTGCCGAGACGAGCACCTCAACTTCCTGCGCGTGCGCGAGTGGCAGGACGTCGTGCGGCAGCTCGAGCGCTCGCTGCCGAAGGGCTCCGTGCCCGACCGTCGCGAGCGATCCGAGACGAGCTCGGAGCCGTTCTCGACGAGCGCGACCGAGATCCACAAGGCGCTGCTGGCAGGCCTGCTGAGCCAGATCGGCGTGCGGGATGCCGAGAAGCGCGACTTCGTGGGCGGCCGCGGCACCCGCTTCCACATCCATCCGTCGTCGACGCTGTCGAAGAAGCAGCCGCAGGCGGTCATGGCCGCGGAGCTCGTGGAGACGTCGCGGCTGTTCGCGCGCGTCGTCGCGGGCATCGACCCTGCATGGGCGGAGCCGCTCGCCGGCGACCTCGTGAAGCGGCAGTGGTTCGAGCCGCGCTGGTCGAAGCGCCAGGGCGCCGCGATCGCCACCGAGCGCGTCACCCTCTTCGGCGTGCCGATCGTGCCGCAGCGGCGCATCCAGCTCGCGCGCGTCGACGCGCTGCTGGCACGCGACCTGCTCATCCGTCACGGTCTCGTCGCGGGCGAGTGGACGGTGCGCGAGCGCTTCCTCGACGCCAACCGGGCGCTCGTGGCCGAGATCGAGGCGCTCGAGGAGCGGCAGCGGCGCCGCGACCTGCTGCTCGACGACGAGCGCATCGTCGAGCTGTACGACGCCCGCATCCCCATGGACGTCACCGATGCGCGCGGCTTCCAGCGGTGGTGGCGGGATGCGCGGGCGGCGACCCCCGACCTGCTCACGTTCACGCGCGACGACCTGCTGGGGCGGGAGGACGGGCCCGACGAGGACGCCTTCCCCACGACGTGGAGGCAGGGCGACCAGACGCTGCGGCTGTCGTACCGCTTCGAGCCGGGCGCCGACGACGACGGCCTCACCGTGCACGTGCCCATCGCGCTGCTGCCGCGGCTCACGCCCGCCGGCTTCGACTGGCTCGTGCCGGGCATGCGCGAGGAGCTGCTCACCGCGATGATCAAGGCGCTGCCGAAGCACGTGCGCCGCACGGTCGTGCCCGCGGGCGACTGGGCGCGCGGCATGCTCGCCGACCTGCCGGCCGAGCCGACGGGCGAGTCGCTCGCGCAGGTGCTCGCCGACCGCATCCGCCGCGTCGCCCACACTCCCGCCGACGCCTCCGACGTCGACGCGAGCCGCGTGCCGCAGCATCTGCTGCCGCGCTTCGTCGTCGAGGGCGCGAAGGGCAAGGTGCTCGGCACCGGCCGCGACCTCGCCGCGCTGCAGGGCAGGCTCGCGCAGCGCGCGACGGTCGAGGTCGCCGCCGTCGTCACGCACGACATCGCCCGCGAGGGCGTCGACGGGTTCATGGCCGACGTGCCGCGCCACGTCGACGTGCGCCAGGGGCAGGGCACGGTGCGCGCCTACCCGGGCCACCGCCTCGCGAAGGGCGGACGCATCGACGTGGCCCTGTTCTCGACCGAGGCCGAGCGCGACGCCGCCGAGCACGCCGCCGTGCGACGCATGCTCGCCGACGCCGTGCAGTCGCCGCAGTCGTACGTGCAGTCGAACCTGTCGAATGCCGAGCGGCTCGCGCTGGGCGCGTCGCCCTACCCGTCGACGGCGCGGCTGTTCGACGACGTGCTGCTGGCGATCGTCGACGAGGAGCTCACGCTCGGCGGCCCCGTGCGCACCGCATCCGACTTCGCCCGCATCCGCACCGCCGTGTCGCTCGGGCTCGTCGAGCGCATGTTCGACATCACCGCTCGCGTCGCGGCGGTGCTCGCGGCGGCGCGCGTCGCCGACGTCGCGATCCGCGACATGTCGTCGATGGCGTACATGGCGCAGCTGACGGATGCGCGCGCGACGCTCGAGGGGCTCGTGCACGACGGCTTCATCGTCGCCGCGGGCGTGTCTCGCCTGTCGCGGCTGCCGGTGTACGTGAAGGCCGTCGAGCATCGCGTGCGCCGACTGCCCGAGACGGCGCATCGCGACGTGCAGTGGATGGCGGAGGTCGCGCAGGCCGTCGAGGCGCTGCGGGCGGCGGGCGGGTCGATCCCGCTGCCGTCGACGGCTGCGCCGAGGCTCGTCGAGGCGCGGTGGATGGTCGAGGAGCTGCGCGTGAGCCTGTACGCGCAGACGCTCGGCGCGCGCGGCCCCATCTCGGTGCAGCGCATCCGCCGAGTGCTGGCGGCGGAAGCGTGACGCGACGCTCGGGCCTGAGCGGCGACGATCCATGTGAGGTTCTCGGCCGCATGTGAGGTGAAAAGCGGCCGAGAACCTTGAATGAGCGTGTGGGTCAGGGGCGCGGGCGGCGCGGGATGCGGCCCGCGTCGGCGAGCGGGGCCAGGCGGCGCCAGCCGTCGGGCTCCATGGTCGGCCGACGCGGCGTGGACGCTGCGGGAGCCGGCGCCAGGTCGGCGGGTGCGCCGAGGATGCGCGTCGCACCCGGCGCGTCGCTCCACGGCTGCCAGCCCGGATCGCCGCCAGTTGCGAACGCGACCATCGCGCCGTGCACGACGTCGGCGAGCGCCTGCGGCGCCTCCGCGCCCACGAGGCGGTCGGCGGGCGCGTCGCCCAGGGCGTCGAACGCGAACGGCACGTCGACGCAGTGCACGGCGGCGCCGCGCGTCGGCGACGCCCAGTCGAAGCGGTACGCCCACGTCGCCGCAGCCTCGGCGAGGCTCGGCGGATGCTCGAGGCCCGCACGCACGTCGGCATCGGGATGCTCGAGCCTGCGCCGCTCGCGCACGCGCGGCCTCGCTGCGTGCTCGCGCGATCGCGCCGCTGCGACGACCGCGCCGCCGAAGACGAGATCCGACAGGTATCGGAACGCGAGCGCACCAGCGCCCGCGCGTGCGGCGCCGCGGTTGGCGGCGACGTAGGCCAGCCGGGTCGCACGGTCGAGGCTCGCGGCGGCGAGCGTCGCGCTGCTGGGGATCGCGCGCAGCGCACCCGGCACGCCGCGCAGGCCTCGCGGCAGGACCGCCTCGGTGAGCGCGAGCTCGTCGTGCATCGCACCCACGACGAGCGGCACGCCCGATCCGGCGCCCGTGGCGAGCGCATCCGTCGTGGGTCGCTCGACGATGTCGCCGTCGACGACGGGGCCGAGGGCCAGCATCTCGTCGACGAGCCCGTAGATGCCGCGACCGGCACCGCGCCTCGCCTTCGGCTGCGCGCGCAGCACGTCGCCCTCCGACGTCCTGCGCAGCACCTCGAGCGACGGCACGCCGCCGTGTGCGCCGACGCGCAGCCTGTCGCCGAGGCGCGCGGCGAGCGCGCGCGCCGTCGTCTCCGGCACGTCGGCGATCGCAGGCGACGCCGCCCACGCCTGCGCGAACAGGCCGTCGGCGGCGCGCATGCCCAGCAGCGTCAGCACCGCGCCGCCTCCTGCCGACTGCCCGGCGACCGTCACGCGCGACGGGTCGCCGCCGAACGCCGACACGTGGCGCTGCACCCATTCGAGGGCGCACAGCCAGTCGAGCACGCCGCGGTTCTGCACCGCACCGCCCTCGATGAAGCCGAATCCGTCGAACCCGAGCCGGTACGAGACGACGACCGTGACGACGCCGTCGCGGGCGAAGGCGCCGTTGCCGTACCAGGGGCTCGCAGGCGAGCCGGTCGTGTAGCCGCCGCCGTGGATCCAGACCATGACCGGCAGGCGCGCGTGGGGGCTCGGGTCGGGCGTCCACACCGACGCGGTGAGGGTGTCGTCGCCAGGCACGCTCGGCTCGGGGATGAGCGCGCGAGGGTCGGCGACGCGCTGCGGCGTCGCGCCGTGGTCGAGGGCGTCGCGCGTGCCGTCCCACGCGCGTCGCGGCACGGGCGCCGCGAATCGCAGGTCGCCGACCGGGGCCTCCGCGTACGGGATGCCGAGGAACGCCGCGACCTCGGCGCGCGGTCTGCCGTGGCGGACGCTGCTGGGAGAGCCGACTCGCTCCCACCGGCCGCGCACGCGACCCGACGCGGTCGCGACGACGACGGAGGCGTCGTCGCCAGCGCGACCCGCTCCCGCATGCTCTGTCTCGTCCTGCATCCCGTCGACCGTACGCACCGCGCCTTCGGGCGCCCTGTGCGCGTCGCGGAGCAGCTCGACCGCTCGCGACCATCGGAGCACGGCTAGGTTGGGAGGCGTGAGCACCGTCATCGTCGACGTCCTCCGCACCGCGTCGGGCAAGGGCAAGCCGGGTGGTGCGCTGTCGGCGTGGCATCCCGCAGCGCTGCTGGGCACCGTCGTCGCCGAGCTCGTCGATCGCGCGGGCATCGACCCCGCGCTCGTCGACGACGTGATCGCCGGATGCGTCAGCCAGGTCGGGCAGCAGACGCAGAACGTCGCCCGCACGGCCGCGCTCGCCGCGGGCCTGCCCGTGACGGTGCCGGGCACGACCGTCGACCGGCAGTGCGGTTCGAGCCAGCAGGCGATCCACTTCGCCCACGCCACGATCGCGGCGGGTCTCGCCGAGTGCGTCGTCGCGTGCGGCGTCGAGCTCATGTCGACGCACCCCATCGGGTCGGCGGCGCTCGGCGAGGATCCCATCCCCGGCCAGGTGCACGGCCGCTTCCCCGCGCTGACGCATCAGGGCGTGGCAGCCGAGCTCGTCGCCGCCCGATTCGGCATCGGCCGCGACGCGCAGGACGAGTACGCCGCACGCAGCCACGCTCGTGCCGCCGCGGTGTCGTGGGGCGACGAGATCCTGCCGGTGGCCGGCGTCGACGGCGAGCACGCCGCCGACGAGACGATCCGCCCTGCCACGACGGTCGCGGGTCTCGCCGGGCTGCAGCCCGCGTTCCGCACCGACGCGCTCGCGGCGCGCCACCCGGACCTCGCGTGGGCGGTGACGGCAGGCAACGCCTCGCCGCTCACCGACGGTGCGAGCGCCGTGCTCGTGACCTCCGAGGCGTTCGCTGCGCGGCACGGCCTCACGCCGCGCGTGCGCATCGTCGACTCCGTCGTCGTCGGCTCCGACCCCGTCGAGATGCTCTCGGGCGTCATCCCGGCGACGACGCGCATCCTCGAGCGGGCTCGCATGCGCATCGACGACGTCGACCTCGTCGAGGTCAACGAGGCGTTCGCGTCGATCCCGCTCGCGTGGCTCGCCGCGATCGGCGGCGACGGCGACCGGCTCAACGCACGCGGCGGCGCGATCGCGCTCGGGCACGCGCTCGGCTCGAGCGGCACCCGCATCATGACGACGCTCGTGCACGGCCTGGAGCGTTCGAACGCGCGCTACGGCCTGCAGACGATGTGCGAGGGCGGCGGCATGGCCAACGCGACCCTCGTCGAACGCCTCTGACCGCCGCACGACCCCTGCGGCGCTCGCCCCCACCCACGAGGAGGATCCATGGACATCGCAGGCTCGAGCGCGCTCGTCACGGGCGGTGCGAGCGGCCTCGGCGCCGCGACCGCCGCGCTGCTGCGCGAGGCGGGCGCGCACGTCGTCGTCGCCGACATGCGTGCAGGCGACGACGAGGGCGTCCGCTACGTCGAGGCCGACGTCACCGACGAGCGGCAGGTGCAGGATGCGATCGACGCTGCGAGCGAGGCGGCCCCGCTGCGCGTCGTGGTGCAGTGCGCCGGCATCGCGACCGCCGAGCGCATGGTCGGCCGCGACGGCCCGCTGCCGCTCGAGCGCTTCGCCCGCGTCGTCCAGGTGAACCTCGTGGGCACGTTCAACGTCGCACGGCTGGCGGCGGCGCGGATGCAGGAGGCCGAGCCGGTCGGCGAGGAGCGCGGCGTGCTCGTGCACACCGCGTCGGTGGCTGCGTTCGACGGGCAGGTGGGGCAGGCGGCGTACTCGGCGTCGAAGGGCGGCGTCGCGGCCATGACGCTGCCGCTCGCGCGCGAGCTGGCGCGCAGCCGCATCCGCGTCATGACGATCGCGCCGGGCATCTTCCGCACGCCGATGATGGCGGGGCTGCCGGAGGCGGCGCAGGCGTCGCTCGCCGAGCAGATCCCGCATCCGTCTCGCCTGGGCGACCCTGCCGAGTACGCGGCGCTCGTGCGCCACATCGTCGAGAATCCGATGCTGAACGGCGAGACGATCCGCCTCGACGGTGCGATCCGCATGGCTCCGCGCTGACCCTGCACACGGACTGGTCACGGTTGCACCCGAACCAGCCCGATCCGGGTGCAACCGCGACCAGTCAGAGACGCGCGCACTGCACCCAGCAGACGCATAGGCGCGGGTAGGCTCGCCCTCATGCGTGCGTACGGCGAGGTGCTTCGAGCACCGGGGCTCGCGCGCATCATGGCGGCGCAGCTCGTCGCCCGCTTCCCGCAGGGCATGTACTCGCTCGGGCTGCTGCTGCACGTCGAGCGCACCTTCGACTCGTACGCCGCCGCCGGCCTCGTGCTCGCGGCGCTGTCGATCGGCCAAGGTGCCGCCGGCCCGCTCACGACGCGGTGGATGGGCAGGTGGGGCACGCGTCCCGTGCTGCTGCTCACCCTCGTCGTGGCGGCGACGAGCATCCTCGTCATCGCGCTCGTGCCCATGAGCCTCGCGGCGATGACGGCCGTCGGCGCGCTCGCCGGCCTCGCGATGCCGCCCGTGACGCCTGCGGTGCGCACCCTCTACCCCACGATGGTGACGCAGCGGATGCTGTCGCGGCTGTTCTCGCTGGATGCGACGCTGCAGGAGATCATCTGGGTCGTCGGCCCCGTCGCGATCACGTTCGTCTCGACGCAGGTCGGCACCGTCGAGGGCCTCGTCTCCGCCGCCGTCGTGCAGCTCGCGGGCGGCCTCTGGTTCACCCTCTCCCCCGAGGTGGGACGCATGCGCATCCCGCCGTCGGCGAGGCGCATCGGCGGCGTGCTGCAGAAGGTGCCGGTCGTGCTCGTGCTCGTCACGGGCATGCTGCTCATCGGCGGCTTCGCGGCGTCGGAGGCCGCCGTGGTGTCGGTGTTCGGCCACGACGGGTTCGAGGCGGGCATCGTCATCGCGGCGAACGCGTTCGGGTCGCTCGTCGGCGGGCTCGCGCTCGGTGGCGTCACCATCCGCCGTCGGTCGCTCGCGATCCGCATCGCCGTGTGCGCGGCCGGGTTCGGGCTGGCGTGCATCATGCTCGACTTCTGGTGGCTCGCGCTCATGTTCTTCGTCGCGGGCATCGGCATCGCGCCGGCGCTGTCGGCGATGTCGTCGATCGTCGCCGCGACGGTGCGCTTCTCGGACACGCCGGAGGCGTACGGGTGGATCGGCTCGGGCCAGCTCATCGGCGCCGCGGTCGGCTCGGCGGCGGCCGGCATCCTCATCGACTGGCAGGGGCCGATCGGCGGGTTCGCGGTGGCGTTCGTGCTGGCGTCGGCTGCGGCGATCGTCGCGTGGGTGCTGCGGCATCGGCAGCCCGACCTCACCGAGGGCATCGGCGAGCCGCCCGAGACCGCACCGGTCGAGCTGCCGCGCTGACCTCGGCAGGCACGCACCGACCACGCGACGGCCGACGCTGCAAGGATGGGGGCATGGTCGCCCTCCTGCCCCTCCTCGACGGCTCCAGCATCCCCGCGATCGGCCTCGGCCTGTACAAGGTGCCGCCTGCCGACACGGCGCGCGTCATCCACGACGGCCTCGCCGCCGGGTACCGCCTCGTCGACGGTGCCGCGATGTACGACAACGAGGCCGAGATGGGTGCCGCCGTGCGCGACAGCGGCATGCGCGACGAGCTGCAGGTCGTCACGAAGTTCTGGGGCGACCCCGAGCAGTCGTACGATGCGGCGCTGCGCGACTTCGCAGCCAGCGAGCAGCGCATCGGGCTCGACGTGATCGACGGCTACATGATGCATTGGCCGCGCGCCCCGCGCGGCACGTTCGTCGAGACGTGGAGGGCGTTCCAGACGCTGCGCGACGAGGGGCGGGTGCGGTGGATCGCCGTGGCGAACTTCGGCGCCGACGAGCTGCAGCGGCTGTTCGACGAGACGGGCGAGTGGCCCGTCGTGAACCAGGTCGAGTCGCACCCGTGGCTGCCACAGCATGCGCTGCGCGCCTTCCACGCGCAGCACGGCATCGTCACGCAGGCGTGGAGCCCGCTCGGCCGCGGCCGGCTGCTCGACGACCCCGTGCTCGTGGCGATCGCCGACGAGGTGGGCGCGAGCCCCGCGCAGGTCGTGCTGCGCTGGCACCTGCAGCTCGGCGGTGCGGCGGCTCCCAAGTCGATGCACGCGTCGCGACTGGCCGAGAACATCGCCGAGATCGCGCCGCTGCCCGACGACGCGATGGCGCGCATCGCGGCGCTCGAGTCGGGCGTGCGCACCGGCACGGCGCCCGAGGATCGACCGTGAGCGCGCCGACGTCGACGCCCGCCCCCGGCGCGCCCGCGCTGCCGCACGCCGTCGCGATCGCGTGGGGCGTCGCCGAGCTGCCGCACCGCGGCCCCAAGCGCGAGCTGTCGACGGAGCGCATCGTGCAGGCGGCGATCGTGATCGCCGACGCCGATGGCCTCGAGGCCGTGAGCATGGGGCGCGTCGCGACGGCGCTCGGCTTCACCCCCATGTCGCTCTACCGGTACGTCACCGGCAAGGACGACCTGCTGCTGCTCATGGTCGACGCGGCCTCCGAGATGCCCGCGCCGCCTGCCGAGGGCGACTGGCGCACGCGCCTGCGCGCGTGGGCGACGTTCGTGCGGGCCGGCTACCAGGCGCATCCGTGGCTCACGAGCATGCCGCCGTCTGCGACGCCGACGACGCCGAACAGGCTCGCGATCCTCGACGGCGCCGTGGGTGCGATGGACGACCTCGCGCTGCCTGCCGAGTCGAAGGTGTCGCTCTCGTTGCTGCTCATGGGCTACATCGGCCTGTTCGGCGAGGCGGGGCACGGCACGGAGGTCGACGACGACCTGCGTGCGGGGCTGCGCGAGCTCGTGACGATCGAGCGCTTCCCGAACCTGGCGGAGGCCGTGCATGCCGGCATCTTCGACGAGCCGATCGCCAGCAGCGACCGCGCCTTCTTCTTCGGCCTGAATCGTCTGCTCGACGGCATCCAGGCGTGGCTCGACCGCGGCGGCCTCGACGACGCCTCGATCGACCGCATCCCGTCGACGGTCGCGCAGGACCGCAAGGTCAAGGAGGCGTTGCGCACGGTGCGCGAGGCGGAGGCGCGGCTCGCGGAGGTTCGGCGGGAGGCGCAGAGGATCGCCGAGCGCGCGATCGAACGCGAGGCGGCGGCCGAGGAGCGCGCGCGCGAGCGGGAGGCGCGGGCGGAGGCCAAGGCGGAGGCGAAGTCGCGCAAGCGCTCCTGAGCCGGCTGCGGCCGACAGGGCCGTCGCGATGCGGCCTGAGCGGACCCAGAGGTTGGATGCGCCCTCGACGGCTCGCTCCGCCCGCATGGCGACGGTGCCGGACGTGCGAGTCGCGCGTGCGGTTGGGCTGCGCACGCGCGAGGCGTCGGCCTACCGTCGCAGCATGCGCACCCTCGCTCCCCTCGCGGCCGTCGCCGCCCTGCTCCTCGTCGGCTGCGCGCCGACCGCGCTCGGCGGCGCCTCCGCCGAGTCCGTGCCCCAACCCGTGCCCGCGGTCGAGCAGGGCTCGCCCGACGTCGCGGCCTCCGACGGCGCCGATGCGTCGCAGCCCGCCGTCGACGCCGCCGAGCAGAGCGTCATCGTCACCGGGTGGGTGTCGCTCGTGGCCGAGTCGCCCGTCGAGGCGGCCGACGCCGCTGGCGAGCTCGCGGCGAGCGCGGGCGGCTCGGTCGCGTCGCGCTCCGAGTCCGCTGGCAGCGACGACGTGCCCGAGCGTGCCCAGCTCGTGCTGCGCGTGCCCGCGGACGAGGTCGATGCGCTGCTCGACGACCTTCGCGCGCTGGGCGACGTGCGCGACGTCGACGTGTCGAGCGTCGACGTCACGCAGCAGGTGGGCGACCTGGAGGTGCGGGTCGAGTCGGCGCGCGCATCGGTCGAGCGTCTGACGGCGCTGCTGGCGACGGCGGCCGACACCGAGACGCTGCTGCAGATCGAGGGGCAGCTCACGACGCGCACGAGCGAGCTCGAGTCGTTGCTGCAGCAGCAGGCGTCGCTCGCCGACCAGGTGGCGCTGTCGACCATCACGGTGTCGATCGCGTCGGTCGCGCAGGCGCCCGCGGCGCCTGCGACGTTCGTCGACGGGCTCGTCGCCGGGTGGGGGTCGCTCGTGGCCGTCGCGAGCGGCGCGCTCGTCGCGGCGGGCGCCGCGGTGCCATGGCTGGCGGTGCTCGCGCTCGTCGGCGCGGTCGTCGTGCTCATCGTGCGGCGTCGACGCCGCGCGATGTCCCCCAGCGCGCCTTCGTCCGGCGATGCGGCGTCCCCCGTAGCATGACCGCGTGACTCGTGGATCCAGGTGGGCGGCAGCGGCCGTCGCCGCGCTCGCCCTGCCGCTCATGGCGCCTGTGGCAGCGGCGGCTGCACCGACGACGCCGCTGGCCATGCAGGATCCCCAGTCGACGCAGCTGACGCAGCTCGCGCTGCTCGACGAGGTGGCTCGGTGGGATGCGCTGCAGGCGTCGTCGCAGCTGGGCTCCACCGCGATCGACCCGACGACGGGTGCCGTGACCATCGGCTGGGCGGGCGAGGTGCCCGATGCGGTGCTGGCGCTCGTCGACGACGCCGAGGCAGACGGCGGCATCACGATCGACGTCGTCGCGCAGCGGCAGAGCGCGGAGGCGCTCTCGGAGAGCCTGCTCGACGCTGCGGCGTCGCTGCCTGCCGAGGCTCCCGTGACGTTCGAGGTCGACGGCGACGAGGTGACGGTCGCGGTGCCGACGCCCGAGGCTGCGGCGGCCGCCGGCGTCGAGGCGCTGCCGCTGGATGCGGCGGGCGTCGCGGCGATCGAGCAGGCCGTGGTCGACGCGGTGGGATCCGAGGTCGACGTGGCCGTCGAGCCGGTCGACGAGGTGCCAGACACGACGGCACGTCGCGGCGACACGCAGGACCTGTACGGCGGGTCGACGTACGCCACGCGCCTGCCCTCGGGTGCCAACCAGTTCTGCACGAGCGGGTTCCAGGCGGTGGTGGGGCACTTCCAGCACTTCGTGACTGCCGCGCACTGCAGCAACTGGCAGGACGGCCTCGCCGTGCTGTCGTCGGGCGGCACGCGGCTCGGCGTCACGACGGGTGCCGCGACGCTCGTGCAGGGCTCGTCGTCGTACGACCTGCAGCTGGCGCGGCTCGACCTCGACGTGCGCAATCGTGCCGCGATCTACACGAGCGACACCTCGTCGCTCGCCGTGAGCGGCTGGCTGCGCACGCTGCCGACGGGGGCTGCGCTGTGCCGCTCGGGCACGACGTCCGGCAACGCGTGCAACCTGCAGGTCACGGGCCCCGGCGTCGCCTGCTACGCGGTCGCCAGCGGCGGCGCGCAGTGCGTCGACGTCGTGCGCGTCAGCTCCACCACGGGCGATGCGTTCTGCTTCGGCGACTCCGGCGGCCCCGTGTACGCGTGGGGTGCGTCTGGCACGGTGCAGGCGGCTGGGGTCGTGAGCGGCATCCGCCTGCAGTCCGCGGGCGCACGCTGCTCGACGCTCGGCTACGTCGCACCGATCGCCGACCTCATGCGCGTCATGCCCGGCGTGCAGCTGCGCGCCGTCACGCTCTGACGCACCGGCGTCGCCCCCTTGCCTCGACGCTCGGCGCTCGCAAGGGTGGATGCATGGCCTTCGACCCCGACACGACGCTCGCCGCGATCGCCGCATGGGCGCCAGGCAGGCGCTGGTATCCGTGGAAGGGCGCCGACGTCGCCTTGACGCTCGAGGCGCTCCTGCCTGTCGGCGACGACGTCGCGGTCGCGCTCGTGCGCGCCGGCGACGCGACGCTGCAGGTGCCGGTCGCGTTGCGCGACGAGCCTGGCGAGGCGCCCATCGCGGCCGTCGGCGACCGGTGGCTCGTCGACGCCGCGCATGACGCAGATGCGCTGCAGGCGATGCTGCGGCCCTCGGCGCAGATCACGGCAGACGGCGTCGCGCCCGCGGCGTCGACGGTGCGCGTCATCACGGGCGAGCAGTCGAACACGTCGGTGATCGGCGATGCGCAGCCGCCGTGGATCGCGAAGGTGTTCCGCGTCGTCGACGACGGCGAGCATCCCGACGTCGCCGTCACGGGCGCGCTGACGCGCGCGGGCTCCTCGCGGGTGCCCGCGCTCGTCGCGTCGACGAGTGCCACGTGGACGCACGACGGCGTCGAGCGCACCGCGGGCCTCACCGCGGTGTCGGAGTTCGTCGGCGGCGCCGACGACGCGTGGGCGGTCGTGCGCGACGACGCCGTGCGAGCGCTGCGCGGCGAGCCGCGCGACGACGTCGACGTCGTCGACCTGGGCCGCGCGGTCGCAGAGGTGCACGTGACGCTCGCGGAGACCCTCGGCGCCTCCGGCACGAGCCAGGAGGCCTCGGATGCGTTCGTCGCGAGCCTGCGCGCACGCGTCGCGTGGGCACGCGCCGAGTCGCAGGGCGCGCTCGCGCACCTCGACGACCGCATCGACGAGCATCTGGCGACGCTCGACGGCATCCGCGTGGGCCTCGTGCAGCGCATCCACGGCGATCTGCACCTCGGGCAGGTGCTGCGCCAGCCCGGCAGGGGGTTCCTGCTGCTCGACTTCGAGGGCGAGCCGCTGCGGCCGCTCGCCGAGCGGCTGCTGCCGGAGCCGACGGAGCGCGACGTGGCGGGCATGCTGCGGTCGTTCGACTACGCGGCGGGCTCCGCTGCGCTCGAGCTCGGCGTCGACGTCGCAGACGCCGCGAGCTGGACGGCGCAGACGGAGGAGTCGTTCCTGCGCGGCTACCGGTCGTTGCGCGGCGAGGGCGATCCGGCGCTCATCCGAGCGCTGCTCGTCGACAAGGCGATCTACGAGGTCGTCTACGAGGTGCGCAGCCGCCCCGACTGGCTGCCCATCCCCCGCTCGGCGCTGGAGCGGCTGCTCGACTGAGCAGCCGCGTGCGACGTCAGCGCGCCTCGTACGCCTCGACGACGTTCGCGGGGATGCGGCCGCGCGTCGCGACCTGGTAGCCGTTCGCCGACGCCCACTCGCGGATCGCCTGCACGTCCTTCGACGCGCGCGACGAGCCGGAGCGTGACGACGAGCGCGTCGCACCGCTCACGCGACGCGACGACGAGATCCACGGCTCGAGCGCCGAGCGGAGCTCGTCGGCGTGCTCGTGCGTGAGGTCGATCTCGTACTGCGCGCCGTCGAGCGAGAACGCGACCGTGCGGCCGGCTCCGTCTGCCAGGGGCTCTCCGGTGAGGTCATCCACGACTTCGACGATCGTCTTCTTTGCCATGGTCGAATGCTATTGGCATTCTCGGGTGTCTGCGAATGCGACTCGCGAGTGAATTCTGCGGCCGTGCTCGATGCACGTTGCGAATGCAATGCCGATCATTTTCGCGCGCCATCTCGGGATCATGTCGGTCGCGATCGACGCAGCGAGGCGGATGGGCGCGGCCCACGCGTCGGTCGTCGGCATCAGACACGCTGTGGGATGCTCGTGGCATGAGCGACATCGAGTCCCTGATGACGGACGAGGAGCCGACGCCTGCCCGCACTCGGAAGCCGTGGAGCACGCGACGCAAGGTCGTCACGTTCGTCGCGCTCGGGCTCGTGACGGCGCTCGTGGCCACGATCGGCGTGTTCGCGTTCCGTCTGCAGTCGTCCGCGTCGCAGATCGAGCGAGTCGAGGAGGCGTTCCCCGATGAGTCGCTGCGTCCCGACGCCTTCGCCGGCGAGGGTGCCGCGCCCCTCAACTACCTCCTCCTCGGCAGCGACACCCGCGCCGAGGGAACATCGCTGCTCGACGATCTCGGATCGCGCTCCGACACGATCCTGCTCGTGCACATCCCGACCGACAGGCAGTCGGTGCAGGTCATGTCGATCATGCGCGACTCGTGGGTGTCGGTCCCCGGGTACGGCGAGGCGAAGATCAACTCGGCGCTCGCCTACGGCGGCGTGCCCCTGCTGGTGCAGGTGGTCGAGGGACTCATCGGGCAGCGCATCGACGATGTCGCGATCGTCGACTTCGAGGGGTTCAAGGGCCTCACGGATGCCGTCGGCGGCGTGACGCTGCAGAACGAGGTCGCGTTCGACGCGGGTGGCTACGAGTTCGCCCAGGGGCCGATCACCATTCGCGGCGATGCAGCGCTCGCATTCGTGCGAGAGCGCTACTCCTTCAGCGATGGCGACTACCAGCGCGTCAGGAACCAGCAGGCGTTCATGCGTGCACTGCTCGATCGGGTGCTGCAGCCGTCGGTCGTGGCGAATCCCGTGACGCTCACGAACCTCATCGAGTCGATGGCACCGTACGTCGCCACGACCGAGGGTCTCACGAGCGCATCGATGCTCGGCATCGCTGGAGAGTTCGCAGGCTCCGGCAGGCCGAGCGTCCAGACGTTCACGATGCCGACGACGGGCACGGGGATGGTGGGGTCTGAGTCGGTGGTGTTCGTCGACTACGACGACCTCGCGCTCGTGCAGCAGGCGTTCCAGCAGGACTCGATGAACGACTTCGTGCCGCCAGCCGACCGGTGACGCGCGGCGGCGTGACGATGCTCGGTCGCCCGCCACGCTCCGCCCCCACCCGAGCACCGTTGCGACGACCCGCGGGGATCGCGCTGGCCGGGTGGGTCGCTGTGGTGCTCACGGTGACGCTGTGGCCGGAGCACGTCGACCGCGACGCGGCCCCGCTGCTGCGTCGAGTGCTGGCCGGCCTCCAGGAGATCGGGCTGCCGGCATGGGTGACCTACGAGCGCATCGAGCTCGGCGCCAACGTGGCGATGCTGCTGCCGTTCGGCCTCCTCATCGTCCTCGTGCTCGGGCGGCGCCACGTCGTCGCCTGCCTCCTGGCCGGACCGGTGCTCTCCGCTGCGGTCGAGCTCGTGCAGCTTCTGATGCCGCACCGCACGTCGTCGATGCTCGACGTGGTCGCGAACGGCCTCGGCGCCTCGATCGGCGTCGCACTCGGCTGCACGCTCGAGGCCGTCGTCGGGCGGCGGGAGCGCCGAGCAGCCGAGTCCTCACGTCGCCGCATCCTGGCACGGGTGCGGAGCTCCGTCGGCGAGTCGCCACCGTCTGCGCATCCGCCAGAGTGAGTGCACGTGCACAGGCCGTCGCCGACCGTTCGTCGCCGTCCGGTGCGGCCAGCTGGCTGGTCACGATGACCGCCTCCGCCTGGGAGGCGGCGCGCGCTCAGTCGCGGCCGTAGATGTCGCGGGTGTAGACCTTGTCGGCGACGTCGTCGAGCTCGTCCGCCTGCCGGTTCGCGACGATCACGTCGGCGCGAGCCTTGAACGCGTCGAGGTCCCGCATGACCTCGGAGCCGAAGAACTCGTCCTCCTCCAGCGCCGGCTCGAAGACGACGATCTCGACGCCCTTGGCCTTGATGCGCTTCATGATCCCCTGGATCGACGAGGCGCGGAAGTTGTCCGAGCCCGACTTCATGATGAGCCGGTGGATGCCCACGACCGTCGGCTGGCGGCGCAGGATGTCCTGCGCGACGAAGTCCTTGCGCGTCGTGTTCGACGACACCACGGCGGCGATGAGGTTCTGCGGCACGTCCTGGTAGTTGGCGAGCAGCTGCTTCGTGTCCTTCGGCAGGCAGTATCCGCCGTAGCCGAACGACGGGTTGTTGTAGTGGCTGCCGATGCGGGGGTCGAGGCCGACGCCCTCGATGATCTGCGACGAGTCGAGCCCGTGGGTCGCCGCGTAGGTGTCGAGCTCGTTGAAGTACGCAACCCGAAGCGCGAGGTACGTGTTGGCGAACAGCTTGATCGCCTCGGCCTCCGTCGCGTGCGTGAGCAGCACGGGCACGTCCGTCTCGTCGGCGCCCTCGAGCATGAGGTCGGCGAACCTCCGCCCATGCTCCCCCGTGTCGCCGACGACGATGCGCGACGGGTGCAGGTTGTCGTGCAGCGCGCGTCCCTCGCGCAGGAACTCGGGTGAGAACACGATGTTCGCACCGGGGTGCTCGCGACGCAGGCCTTCGGTGAAGCCGACCGGCACGGTCGACTTGATGACGATGGTGGGTGTCGTCGTGACGGCGAGGACCGCGGCGACGACGGACTCGACCGAGCGCGTGTCGAAGAAGTTCTCCACAGGGTCGTAGTCGGTCGGGGTGGCGACGATCACGACGTCGGCACCGGCGTACGCGGCAGCGGCATCCGTCGTCGCCGTGAGCGACAGCGGCGTCTCGGCGAGGTGCTGCTCGAGCTCGGGGTCGACGATCGGCGAGCGACGCGCGTTGACCATCGCGACCTTCGCCTCATCGATGTCGACCGCGACCACGTCGTGGCGCCGCGCGAGCACGACGGCGTTCGACAGACCCACGTATCCCGTTCCCACGACGACGATCTTCATGGAGCACCACTTCCTCTACCGGGCGACAGCCCGTCCTCGGTGCGAGCCGAGCGGCTCGACCGCGTGCCTCTGCGTCGCGACCCCGTCAGAGCGTGGCCGCGTACTCCTTGATCCATGCGCGCAGCTCGGGGCCGATGTCGGGACGCTCGGCGGCGATGCGCACGCAGGCACGGAGGTACTCGAGGCGGTCGCCCGTGTCGTAGCGGCGCCCGCGGAACACCACGCCGACCACGCCCTCGTCGCCGATGCCCTCGACGAGCGCGTCCGTCAGCTGGATCTCGCCGCCCTTGCCGGGTCGCGTGCGCTCGAGCACGGGGAAGATGCTCGGCTGCAGCACGTACCGGCCGATGATCGCGAGGTTCGACGGTGCCGTGCCCTGCTCGGGCTTCTCGACGAGCTCGGTGATGCCCACGACGTCGTCGTCGTCGGTCGGCACGACCGTCGCGATGCCGTACATGTGGGTCTGGCTCGGCTCGACCTCCATGAGCGCGACCACGTGCGAGCCGGTGCTCGTCGCGACATCGGCCATGCGTGTGAGCAGCTCGTCGCGCTCGTCGATGATGTCGTCGCCCAGCAGCACCGCGAACGTCTCGTCGCCGACGTGCAGGCGCGCCTTCAGGATGGCGTGGCCGAGACCCAGCGGGTCGCCCTGTCGCGTCCAGTGCAGGTTCGCCAGCGTCGACGAGTGCATGATGTCGGCCAGACGCCGCTGGTCGCCCTTGCGCTCGAGGTTCGCCTCGAGCTCGGTGACGCGGTCGAAGTGGTTCTCGAGCGCCCGCTTGTTGCGACCGGTGATCATGAGGATGTCGCTGAGGCCGGCGCGCACGGCCTCCTCGACGACGTACTGGATGACCGGCTTGTCGACGACCGGCAGCATCTCCTTCGGCATCGCCTTCGTGGCGGGCAGGAATCGCGTGCCGAGGCCGGCGGCGGGGATGACGGCCTTCGAGATGCTGGCGTTCATGGAGCGGATCCGTTCAGGCTGTCGGGCGGTGTGGGGGTCACGGGCGAGGAACGCACGGCGTCGTCGATGGAGCCGAGCAGCGAGTGCGTCGGAGCCCAGCCCACCTCGTGCGCCAGGCGGCTCGCGTCGCCGATGACGGTGTCTGGGTCGATCGCGCGGCTTCCATGCTCTCGGACCTCGCCGAGCTCGACGCCGAGCCGATCGGCGATCAACTCGAGCATCGCCCATCCCGTCCGAGCGGCCCCGCTCGCGACGTTGTAGGTGGCGTGCTCGAGCTGTTCGGCGCGCAGCAGTGCCACATACGCAGCTGCGACGTCGCGGACGTCGGTGTAGTCCCGGGCGGTGTCGAGTCGACCGACGTCGAGGGAGTCTCCCGGGAGCCGTGCGCGCAGGCGAGCGGTGAGGTCAGGGACGAGGTAGCCAGCTCCCTGGCCCGGGCCGATGTGATTGAACGGGCGAGCGACGACCACCTCGAGCCCTCGCCGTCGGTAGTAGTCCGCTTGCAGCTCGACGAGGCGCTTGGAGACCGCATAGGGCGAAGTCATCGCGAGCTCTGCATCCTCGGCGACCGGCATCGCGCTGGGGCCGTACACGGCTGCCGAACTCACGACGAGCACGCGCGCCGATGAGCCGGCACGCAACAGCGGCTCGCAGACCGACGTCATGATCGCGCTGTTCGCGGAGAGGTAGCGCTGCGGATCGTCGAAGGAAGGACCGACTGCGGCGAGTGCCGCGAGGTGCACCACGGCGGCGACCTCGCGCACGTCGACCTCCAGCGCCTGCGTCGTCAGATCCTGAACCTGCCAGTCGACTCCGTAGCGCTCGACGTCGACCGCGCGACTCACAGCAGAGACGGCGAATCCGCCCGCCGACAGCGCGTTGACTACATGCTTGCCGACGAAGCCGTTGGCCCCGGTGACGACGACACGGCCCCTCTCGGCGAGAGCGCTCACGACGAGCCGGATGCCTGGCGCAGCCGTGCGACGTCGTGATCGACCATGCGAGCCACGAGTCCGGCGAAATCGACCTCGCGCTGCCACCCGAGCACAGACTCCGCCTTGGCAGGATTTCCCAACAGGATGTCGACCTCGGCCGGTCGCGCGAATGCCTCGTTGCGGCGCACGTAGGGCCGCCAGTCCTGGATGCCGACGTGACCGAAGGCCCGCTCCAGGAAGTCCTCGATGGAATGCGTCTCGCCGGTCGCGAGCACGAAGTCGTCGGGCTCGGAATGCTGCAGCATCTGCCACATTCCGCGGACGTAGTCGCCCGCGTAGCCCCAGTCGCGCTTCGGCCAGAGGTCGCCGAGTTCGACGTGGTCCTGCAGGCCCAGATGGATCTTCGCGACGGCATCCGTGATCTTGCGTGTCACGAACTCCAGGCCTCGTCGCTCACCTTCGTGATTGAAGAGGATCCCGCACGACGCGAACATGCCGTAGCTCTCGCGGTAGTTGCGGGTGATCCAGTGGCCGTAGAGCTTCGCGACGCCATAGGGGCTACGAGGGTGGAAGAGGGAGTTCTCGTCGTAGCCGAGACCCGGACGGTTGTAGTCGAGCCCGCCGTACATCTCCGACGTCGACGCCTGATAGAACCGCGTGCGGTCGGCTCGGCCGGTGATGCGGATCGCCTCCAGACAGGAGAGCACTCCGCGCCCAGTCGTGTCGAGCGTCAACGCCGGGTTCTTAAAGGAGTACCCGACATGGCTGACGGCCGCGAGATTGTAGAACTCATCCGGATCCGCGAGCTCGACGGCTCGAATGAGCGACGACGAGTCGAGCAGGTCCGCCTCGATCAACGTGACGAACGGGAACTCCCGCAGGAAGTCGTCCTTCTTGCTGTTGCTCTGCCCCCGGATGACCCCGAACACGCGATAGCCCTCGTCGCGCAGCAACGAGGTGAGGTGTCCCCCGTCCTGCCCCGTGATGCCGGTCACCAGGGCGGTCTTCGTCTCACCCATGTCGTCGCCCTCCAGCGCTCGTGCACAGACGCTGTCAGCCTAGAGCACCCGATACGCTCGCTGAGTGCCTACACCCGAGGTCGCCATCGCCCACGACTACCTGACGCAGCGTGGAGGCGCAGAGAAGGTCGTGCTCGCCCTGCACCGCGCATTCCCCGAGGCACCGATCCACACGACACTGTTCGACCCGGGCCAGACGTATCCGGAGTTCGCAGAGCTCGACGTGCGCCCATCACCCTTGAATCGCGTCAGCGGCCTGCGCTCGAACCATCGCCGCGCGATGCCGCTGCTCGCGTGGGCGTCGGAGCGGATCCTGGTGCGGGCACGACACACCATCGTCAGTTCGAGTGGCTGGGCGCATGGATTCCGAACGACCGGCAGCAAGATCGTCTACTGCTACTCGCCCGCTCGATGGCTGTACCAGCCGGACACGTACCTGGGGACGACCGCACGAACGCTCGTGCGACGCGGGCTCGATGCGCTGTCGCCTGCCCTGCGTCGATGGGATCGACGGCAAGCATCGACCGCGACGACCTACTTCGCCATCTCGACCGTGGTGCAACAGCGGATCAGGGACGCCTACGGCATTGAGGCGGAGGTGTTGCCGGCGCCGCACTCCGTGGACGCAGACGCGCCCCAGGAGCCCGTCGACCTCGCCGGGCTCGACATCCAAGATGGCTTCTACCTCTGCATCTCCCGCCTGCTGCCGTACAAGAACGTCCACGTCGTCATGAAGGCGTTCGAGCAGATCGATCTTCCGCTCGTGGTCGTAGGTCGCGGTCCCGAGGAACGTCGCCTTGCCGCGATGGCCTCCCCACGAGTGCGGATGGTGAAGGACCTGACGGATGCGCAGATGCGCTGGCTCTACGCACAGTGCACTGCAGTGGTGGCGGCGAGCTTCGAAGACTTCGGACTGACTCCAATCGAGGCCGCGAGCTTCGGCAAGCCGTCGGTAGTGCTGCGCTGGGGAGGGTTCCTCGACACGATCCGCGAGAATGTGACCGGCACGTACTTCGATGAGCCGACGCCCGAGGCGGTCGCAGAGGCGGTCGTGCGCAGTCGGACCCTCCCTTGGGACGTCGAGCAGATCCGCGAGCATGCCGGGAGCTTCTCGGAGGAGCGCTTCGCCGAGCGGCTCCGCGCGGAGATGGCACGAATCGATCGTGAGCTGGCACCGCCACGCGCCCACGTCGTCGCGGCCACTCCGACGCATGTCGTGTTCGTCGACCACTCGAGCGAGCCCGGAGGCGCCGAGTTCGCCCTGCTCCGCACGGTTCGCACGTCGCAGTCGTGGAAGGCGACGATCGTGGTGCCGTCGACTCCGCAGAAGCCTGGTCGCGACCTCTTCGCGTCGCTGCCAGATGCGGTCTCGATCCGACGCATTGGTCCGGAGCAGACCGCTCGTACGACGACTGGCAAGGGCGCGTTCGCGAATCTGATACTGACCCGCCGCATCCTCGCAGCTGCGGCGTCGCTCGCATCGGCGCGGCCTGTACGCGCGGCCGACGTACTGATCGCGAACACCACGCGCGCCTCCGTGTACGTCACTATCGCGGGCGCACTGCTCCGCACCCCGGTGATCGTGCACGTCCGCGACCTCGTCGAGCCCCAAGCAATCGGAGGCGCCGCCACGCGCCTCATGCGGTCCTTCGTCCTGCCGCGTGCATCTGCCGTCATCGCGAACTCGCGTGCCTCGCTCGACCTCGTCGCCCCCTACGTAGCCGACGGTGCGATCACCGAGGTCATCCCGAGTCCGGCGGGCCTTGCCCCTGCTCCGTCGACTCCCGTCCACATCGCGCCGCGCGTCCGCCGCATCGGCATGATCGCGCGCCTCGACCCGTGGAAGGGGCAAGAGCTGCTGCTGCGCGCCTTCGCGCAAGCGCACAGGGAAGGCGAACAGCGACTGGTGCTGTTCGGTGGCGCTGCCTTCGGACACGAGCCTTACGCTCGCGAGCTCAAACGACTCGCCGGAGCGCTGGGCGTCGGCGATCGTGTGGAGTTCCCCGGCCACGTCGAGGACGTCGCCGGCGCGCTCGAATCCCTCGACGTTTGCGTCCAGTTCTCCGTTCGCGCCGAGCCGCTTGGGCAGAACGTGCTGCAATACCTGGCCGCGGCCCGGCCCACGATCGTTGCAGACGAGGGCGGGCCCGCAGAGTGGGTGCGCGACGGTGTCAACGGCCTCGTCGTGCCCGCGCGGGACGTCAAGGCCCTCGCGACTGCATTGCGTCGTATCGGCGACCCGGTGCTGCGAGAGACGCTGGCGACAGGCGCCCGCGCCACCCAGGGATTGCTCGACGATCAGCAGGTCGGAGACAGGATCGCGGCGTTGGCAGAGCGAGTCGTCCGACGATGAGCCCGAGCATCTGCTTCGTGGCCGCGCCCTTGATCGCACGCAGCGGCGTCTACAACTCGACGTTGGAATTGGTTCGCGCTGGTCGCGCTTCTGGCCACGACTGGCGAGCGTTGATCGGAGTCTCTGCGGGCGCTGGTGGAGCGCCGACGGATGAAGACGGGGTGACGGAGCTCTCGATCGAACCCGGAGGGGTCGGCGGCGTGCGCCGTCTCGCCAGAATCCTCGCCGAGAACGATCGTGTCGCGACCGCCGACGTCGTCATCGGTCTCGTACCGCAGACCGACATGGCACTCGCCATGACGCGGCTCCCGTGGATTGCCTACCTTCGCGGCCTCCCTTGGCCGGACGCGGGCGAGTCGTCTCGCGCGAAGACCGTCGTCTGGCGTTCGCTCGAGCGACTCGCGCTCTCTCGAGCGCTCGCGGTGTGGGCGACCACGCCACTGCTCGCGAGGCAAGTGGGTAGCGCGGTCGATCGCATCGTGGAGCCCGGGCTAGTTCCGCCGGACTTCGATGTGCAAGACCTTGGCGCGCAATTTGTGTGGGCAGCTCGCTACTCGATCGACAAGAATCCCGATCTCTTCATCGACGCGCTCCGGTCGGACGCGACCCTCGACGGGGCGATGTACGGGAGTGGCCCGCTCGAGGCAACGATCGCCGACGCGGCGCCATCGAACGTCGATGTTGCGGGCTGGGTCACCCGGGGGCGAGTCTGGCGAGGCGCACGTGCCTACGTCGGCACCTCGACTCGTGAGGCGTTCGGCAGGAGTGCGGTCGAGGCGGCGATGATCGGGATCCCGGTCATCGTGTCCGATCGGTTCGGTTGCGCACCGTTCTTGTACACGGATCCCGAGCTCCGCGAGCGATTCGTCTTGCCCATCGACGACGCACTCGAGTGGACGAGGGCGATGCAGACGATGAGGGATGACGACGCGATGTGGTCGCGTGCGCGGCATCATCTGCTTGCGAACGCACAGACGCTTGGCATCAGCGCGGCTGTCGACCGCGTGTCCGCTGCCGCCGAGGATGCGATCAGGAGACCTGGCGCCAGGCGGTCCCCGTCCACATGAGTTGCAGCTGCTCGCCGACGCCAAGTTGAATGCTCGAGACGCCGTTCAGCACGACGCCCGCGGTCGAAGCGCTCGATCGCACCGTGAGCTTGGCACCCCCCGATGCAGTGGCGACGAGGATGGTCAGCCGCTGACCCGTCTTTCTCGCCTTGCCGAGCATGGACAACGTGCGCGACGTGCCGTCGGTGATACTTGCGATCAGCAACAGGGCGTCGTCAGGCGCCCGCGTCGTCGCGACCAGCGAGCCCGTGAGCGCCGAGTTCGAATAGACGACGAGCCCTGACGACGACAACGACGCAGGATCGTCATTGACGACCATCGTCGTCCATCCGAAGGTGCAGCGCTGCGTGTCGGCAAGCGATCCCGGCATCACAGGAAACGTCTGCTCGAGCTCGACCCTGGCATCGATGTCCGTGGCCACGTCGGTCTCGAATGGCCCCACCCTGCACTGCGATGCGTAGTACGGGCTGGCTTTGACGCGCAACCCGCGGATGACGATCAGGGACGCGGCGTCATCCGACGAGGAAGTCGAGCGCAGCACGCGATTTCGATTGTTCTCCGTCTGCGTCACGGCCTCGAAGTCGAGCACGCCGCCGTCGAGCTCGAGTCGAGAGTTCGTGTTCTGGATGAACACGAACTGTGGAAGATCTCGAGCCGTGACCTCGAAGTTGGTCAATCGAGCACGCGCGTTCGTAATCGTCGCGAATCGTGTCGCACCCCGCGCGACTACGCCGTCGAGCGTCAGGGTGCGTTCTGTGTCCTGGATCCCTTGCCTCTCGTGCGCGCTCTCACGGATGGATGCTTGCACGACGACGTCCGTGCCGTTCGTGCGGAGATTGGTGATCTGGATGTCCCGAGACTCGCCTGTGCCGAGCCCACCGCTCGATTCCGTGAATACTTTGACCCCAACTGCGCCACCGAACACCGCGCAGTTCGAGACGATGTGACCGGAACCCCGGAGACCGAACCCGTTAACGCCGGCGACGCGCGCGACGCATGAGTCGAAGTGCACGCCGTACGACTCGTGGTGCGTGTCGAACGCCGATGACGTTGGGTGGATAACCTCGAGCGCCATGATCTTCGGGAAGAACGTGCGCCCGTAGAAGGAGGGGTACTCGGAGTTCGCTGTCGGCTCCATCGACTTGTCGGCATAGCCGTGGCGCACGAATCGGGCCACGCCTCCAAGTACGAGCCCACCCGTGCTGCCGACATCGTGGACGCCATATCCGAAGATCGACTGACCCGCGTCGTCGGTTGCCTGGCCGACCTCGACGTCCTCCACGTGGTACCCGACGCAGGAGCGCATCTGGATGGCGATGCCGACCGATCGATGGACACGTACCCCGATCAAACGCGGGGAACGTAGCGAGTCGCAGCGGAGCTCGCATTCGGGTCTGGCACTCGCGGCGAAGCTTGCATCACTCACGTCGAGACACAGCCCCACGATCGTGACCGTCTTGTCGTCGAGCCGCGCCGCGCGCACATTCGTGCGATAGTCCTCGAACGCGTGCCCCGAGAGCTCGACGGTGGCCCCGGACACCGAGTGGACGCGCAAGTACTCGCCGATGCGGGGAAAGGCGGACGCACCCGGCCGACGACGACCGCCGGGGATCTCGTCATCCGCGACGAGCTTCACAAGGTCTCCTGGCAGCCACGGCTGAGCTGTTGCCAGTGTGATGCGCGTGACCTCGACAGACTGCCCTCCGACGGCAACTTGCGCTCTTGTGGGTCCGCCAGCGAGCGCGACGAGGGGGCCGTGGCTTCCGTAGGCGCGGAGCTGGATGCCGGTGTGGCCGTCACGGACCAACGTTGCCTGACGATGCGGCGCGGAGATCGTGATGTTCGCCGGCACCGCCAAGCTGGCGCCCATGCGGTACCGCCCCGGGGGTATGTACAGCGTCCCGCCGGGAGCGACCGCGTCGAGCGCGGCTTGCATGGAGGCTGCACAGTCGTTCGCACCTGTCGGGTCGAGCCCTGGGAAGAGATCAGGGTGCGCGATGGTGAGCGCGGTGTCGACGAGATGCTCCGGCAGCGCCTGCGCGACCGAAGGCCGTTGCATCGATGTGAGGACCGCCGCGGTCGCGCCCACGGCACCCAGTTGCATGAGGGCCCGGCGTGAAGGCTCAGCCTCGGATTCCCGCTCGCGCGCCCCCCTGTGCCCCATGGCTAAACCATAGGGGTACAAGATCATCCAATCCGTCAGGTGGCGCAGAGATTCACGTCCGCGATCGCGATGCTCGCGTCTGCCGTTGCATCGACCACCGCGATGCGCACCAGCAGGTGCGTGGCCCACGCAGGGGCGCGCACGATCGGCAGAGGAGAGCGAACGCTCGTCCACTCCTGGCGAGCGTTCGAGAACGACTCGGAGAAGTCCGCACCGAGCTCGACGGCCACCCCGATCTCTTCGCGGCGTACCACCCCAACCAGGAACGTGATCCGGATCGCGCCTGAGCCGCTTCGCGGCCGGTAGCGCAGCCGGCCGCGCGGGAGGGATCCCCGCGCGATCGGGACAACGACCGAGACGGTCGTGTCCTGATCAGCTTCCGAAGCCGAGACGCGGAGCTCTCGCGCCTCCCCATCGACACCGTCGCCGATCGAGAGCACCTCGTTCGAGCCTCGCACCCCCTCAGCAGTCTCGGACAGCCAGAGGTCGACGAGATCATCGCGCTTGAAGCCGCCGTCCATGAGGAGGTTGGCGGAGCCTCCCACGACGGTGAAGCTGCGGTGGGCCGCGACTTCCGTCATCTCCCCTTGCACGATCGTGGCCCCATCACCAATCGAGAGATCTCCGCTCGTCGTCGAGAGGTTTGTCATGTAGACGCCGGAGAAGGATGACGACGCGACAGGATCCGCGTCATTGCGAACGACTGCAGGCACGAGGAGCTCATCGCGAGTCGTGGCGGTGAGCTTTCCGCCGAGCATGGCGAATCCTCCCGTCATACCGCCGACGCGCATCGGTTCGACGTCCCTCGACTTGTCGAACTCCAGATGGCACCCGAGGAGGTTGACGCGACCCTCGGAGATGTCAAGGAGCCGCGTGCAGTAGTCAAGCGACGAGCCCACCATCGTGATCTCGGCAGCACGGCTCTGCACCTGGATCCCCGTGTCGGAGTCGAACACCGTGCAGCCGTCGAAGTGAAGCCGTTCGCCAGCATTCGTGGCGCCGTCAGGAACGAGGACGGCCACGGCGCACTTTGCCACGACGCAGCCGGAGAAGGTCACGCAGTAGGCGTTGTCTCCGAATCGCACTCCCACGCCGCATTCGTCGACCGCGACCGATCGCACGGTCACGTGTGCGACTGCCGCCTTCCCTGGAGTCGACGGCTGATCCAGCAGCAAGCCGACGCAGTCGACGTCGCGCCCGGCACCGCTGATTCGGACGCCATCGAGCACTGTCCACGGCTGCATCAGCGGTTGAGGCTCGCTTGCGACGAGGTGCACGACCGCGGCCCCGATCGGCAGTGCATCCGCGACGACGACCGATCCCTCGCCAGCGATTCGGTGGCGTGCCACGTCGACCGTGAGGGTCTCCGACGTCGGGAGGACGTCGCCGGCGCGGAGACGAACGGTACCGGGATCGCTGCCGAGGCTTCGGAGCGCCGCAGCAATCGTGCGCATGGGCGACGTCGGCGACGAGCCGACGTCGGCGTCGTCCCCTGAGGCAGCGACGTAGATCGTTCGGCCCGGGAGATCCTTCGTGGCGCCAGCGTCGCCGAGACCACGAACACCGCCGATGAGGTCGGCTGCAACGAAGGCACCGAGACCAGCCGCCATCGCTCCCCGACGGCTCAGCGAGCGGGAGGACCATTCCTCGAGTCCGTCACCGCCACGAGAGACAGGCGCGGTCACTGGACCGACGCTTCGAAGCGTGACCCACTGGCCTTCGCCGCCTCCACCGCCCGGCCTCCCAGGACGATGACGGTCGCGAGCGGCAGCCAGTACTCGAGCTGTGTGTAGAACGCCGAGGTGGCCGCGAAGACGAGGATGAGCAGGATCGCTGCGGCCTCCCACACCCCGACGCCACTGCGTGCCGCCGGGATGACGATGCCGAGCACCAACACGGCAGTGAGCAATGCGAGCCACAGCGCCACCGCCAGACCGCCTTGGTACCAGCCCCGCAGGATGAAGCTGTGGACCACGGTGACGCCGTCGAAGGTGCCGGCACGCATGTTGTCCATGCCGACGCCGACGATGGGGCTGTCCGCGATCCACCGCCAGGCCCACTCGTATGTCGACTCCCTCACTCCGATCGAGGCCGCACCGCCAGAACCGTCGCTCGCCCCGGTGACCACGTCGATTCGACGCGCTATGGACGCCAATGGCGATGCCGCACTCGTCGAGAGCTGGGAGCCTATGACGAGGATCCCCAACGCGAGGACACCTGTGATGCCCGCCACGACGGCACGACGAGCCGCGATGGCACCGTACGTGGCCGCGACTGCGAGCGCGAGCATGGTGCTCAAGCTGCCCGTCGCCACCAGTGCGGCCCCGTTGAGGACGATCATCCCCGCCAGCACCGTCCGCACGCCCCCGGACGCATGGCGCCAGGCGCCGAGGCTCGCTAGCAGCGCCAGCGCTGCCATGATGCCCAACGTGTTGGGATGTCCCGCGAGGCCCGTCGCACGCCCGAACACCGCGGCGCCGCCCACTTCGATGCCCACACCCTGCAGCATCGCGGAAGCGCTGGAGAGCGACTGGCCGATCAGGAAGGAGGCGATGATCGTGCGCGGCGCGCGCGGCCTGTCAGCGAACAGGCGAGCCAAGACAGCGGGGAGGAGCGCACACATGATCGCTAGTGCCACGCCCACCAGGACGGAGGCGCGCAGCGAGCTCGAACGGCCCGAGAGTGCCGCGCCCAGCGGCAGCAGCACTAGCCCGAGCAGCCAGACGCGCTGCAACGGCGGCCGCCGTACATAGCCGAGCGCGAGGGCTACCAGCAGCAGTGCGTCGAGAACGAGCATCTGCATCAACGCATCGTTGCCGAGGACGATGCGCGTCGCTGGCAGCACTGCGGCCATCACGCTCGCGGCGACGGTCAGCGGAGCCGCCAGCCAGGGGTTCGGCGCCCGCCGCAGCCGTCTGCGCTGTGGGGTGCTGCGCCGTGCCTCGAGCCAGGCACCACTAGTGCGGGGCATCGAGGCTCCGGATCTCGAAGGTGGTGCGCTGCCGGCCGGCCCTCAGCTTCCGAGCCAAACCGAGGGGCCCATATAGTGCCGCAACCCACCCGAGATGGTAGATCCGCTTGGCCCTCGATGGAGCAGACCGCGAGCGGATTCTGTGGACGAGCTGACGCAGCTCGCGCAGGTCGCGTCGCGAAAGGTGCTCGCGATGCTTGTCAATGTAGCGCTCGGTCCCGAGCGCGCGTGACTCATCGACCGCGGTCAGCTGTCCGAGAGCATGCTTGCGTTGCAGCATGAGCCGCTCTGGGACGACGGCGTATCGTCGGCCGGACCGCAGGTACCTCGCGAAGAAGTCGGTGTCATTGCGAACGCGCAAGTTGGGGTCGAAGCCGCCGATCGCAAGGAACGCAGGCGCCGCGACCACGAAGTTGCTGCCGGTGACTCCCGGATTGCGGGCGACGACATCGGCACCCACGAGACCGGGAACGAGGCTGTGCCCGTCCTTCTCCTGCTTCTCGCTGAACTCGGTGATCCAGCACGCGGCCAGCTCGATCCCGTCATCCATCGTTGCGACGAGTCGCTCGAGGAAGGTCGGCGCCCACAGGTCGTCATCGTCGAGGAATGCGATCATCGTGCCGACCGCGACACGCGCGCCGGCATTGCGCGAGCCAGATGCCCCGGGCCGATCGTCATCACGCTCGAGGTAGCGGACGCGCGGGTCATCGGTCGCGATGGAAGCACACCGCGCACGGGCATCTTCGTCGCGCAGGTCGCTCACGACGATGACCTCGAGGACCGGCAGCGTCTGCTCGAGCACCGACAGGATTGCCTCGGAGAGGTACGAGCCGCGACGGTGGGTCGGGATGACGCAGGAGACGCCCTCGACGTGTGACGGTGCCATGATCATCCCTTCCGAGCGACGATGGATCGAGCGATCCCGAGTACGCCGCGCAGGTCGTCCCGGATCCTCGACGATACGAGCGCGACGATAGCCCAGCAGGCGACCGCCGCGAGCACTCCTGCGCCGACCGCCGCGATCGGACCGAGCGCGGCGGCGAGGTGCGCCGCGCCCGCGCTGGCTACCGCCGCGGGCGCTGTGAAGAGCAGCAGCACGCGCGCAACATCTGCGATGAAGGGAGCAGCACTGATACCTGACTTCCTGCATGCCCACCACAGGGAGACAGCCCAATAGACGACGAGGCCACCCGCGTAGGTACTCGCGACGCCGACGACGCCGCCCGGAAGACCCGCCAGGACCACCAGCGCGAGCACTGGCTGGGCGACGAGGAAGTAGCGCATCTGCTCTGAGGCAAGCCCGCGCGAGATGTAGATCCAATAGCAGACCTGGGCGAGAGCGCGGAAGATGGCTCCGACCGCGAGAATGCGCACGAGCAATCCCGTGAGCTCCCAACCTGGCCCGAGGACGATGGCGACGACCAGATCCCCGACCCCGACCAGGACGCCGAATACGGAGGCCACGCCGAACAGCGTGATGGCTTGCGCGCGCCTGAGTGCGCGAGTGAAGCGCTCGTCGTCGTCGCGGACCTTCCCCAACGTTGGCACGGCGACGCGGGACAGCGGCGCGTTGATCTGATTGATCGGCATCATCACGATCTGGAACGCACGATCGTAGAAGCCAAGAGGCGTGGCACCCCACGCTTGGCCGATCGCGACGGCGTCGACATTCCTCGTCGCGTAGCCCACGATCTGCGTGACTGCCACTCGCCAGCCGAAACCGACGAGACCGTCCATGGGCACACGCCTCGGTAGCGACGGCATCCATCGACCGAAGACACACGCGAGCGCGAGCGTGACGACCGCAGCCACGAGCTGCTGCACAACGAGCGCCCACACCCCATACCCCTGCGTCGCCGCGATGATCGCCGCTCCGAGGGCAACGGCGTATGGGCCGACGTCGGTGAGGGAGAGCCGCACGAACTGAAGACGCCGATTGATGACGACCTTGTGCTGCGTCGCGGCTCCGTTCAGGACGAAGACGATGCTGAGCACCTGACCGATGGCGACGAGCTCCGGACGTCCGTAGAACGCAGCGATCCCCCACGATGCACCGAAGACGAGCAGGCTGAGCGCCGCCCCGATCGCGGCGTTCAGCCAGAACAGGTTGCTCTGCTGCTGCTGGCTCAGAGTGCGCGCTTGCAGCGCTGCGACCGACAGCCCGAAGTCCCGGAAGATCTCCGCGACTCCGACGATCGCGATGATCATCGCGAAGAGACCGAAGTCTTCTGGCGCGAGCAGGCGCCCCAGGATCACGATCGACGCGAGCATGGCGGCGATCTTGATCGCCTGGAACGCGAGCGTGACTGCCCCGCCACGGGCGGCATGGCTCGTAAGCGTGCCCGCGCTCACCGCGCTCGCCTCGACGACCGCGACGCCAGCTCGACCATTCGGTCCTCGACCGCGAACGTCTGCGCGCGCGCGGCCGCGACCAACTGCCGGATCTCGCTCGCCTCCGGGATCAGGTCAACGTCCAACTCGTCGACGTGGTCGGCGTCCAACGTCCAGCGAGCGAGACCAGCCGGCGCAAGGGTGCGTCGCAGCTTCTCAGCCGTCCCCGTCGCCAACCCGAGAGGGACCGCGCCGCAGAGGGCACCAAGCGCGAGGGCGTGCAGGCGATCGCTCACGACGATGCGCGCGGAGGCGTACCGCGCAACGAGTTGGGCGAGGCGCTCGTCGTGATCGCCATCGTCCCAGAGATCGAGCAGGGCCTGGTGGCCGAAGGCCTCGGCAAGGGCCCGCGCCCTGGCTTCGTCTCGTCGGACCTGTGCGACGACGACGACGTCAAGGCTGTGGCGGTCGGCAAGACGTCGGACTGCGGCGTGCCACCGCTCGGAACCGAGCGGTCGATCCCCGCGCATCGAGACGACAACGCAGGTGCGCTCGGTCTGCGGTACATCGAGTTCGAGTCGGAATGCCCAGTCAGGCTGCACCGATCCGGTTCCACCCGCCCTCGCGGACTCCTCGTCCCGCCAGGTCACGAGGTCGGATGCTGCCAGGAACCGCCGGAGGCGATCGCTCGGCCGAGCCGCTGCCCCCTCCCGGACCCCCAGGCCCGCCTGCACGACTGCTCCACCGCCAAGCGAGACGGCGCGAGCCAGCAGCCACATGCGTCTCCCGACGTACTCGTGCCCCGCCGCGACTCGAGCCTCACCGGCATTCAGCGCGAGGACGGGCTTGGCACGAGTAGAGATCGCTCGCAGGAGGCCCAGTTCCCAGGACCGGCGAGTGCGGTGCACGACGTCGGCTGGCTCGAGCCCCAACCCGGCGATGTAGTCGTCGCTCGAACCGGCGAGGCCGATGTGCAGGGCCCCGACGGCGCGAAGCGCTTGGAGGTAGCCACGACGTAGCAGCGAGTCACCGAGGTTGTCGTCCTGGCCCGTGGCGATGACGAAGATCGGTCGCATAGTGAGGTCACACTCCCAGGAGCAAGGGACGAATGATGCGATCCCCCACTGCCGAGGTCAGCGCGATGCTCGCGGTCTCGGTCAGATGGTGCGCATCGCGGTACACGATGTACTGGTCGATGACGGCGGGGCAGTCGTCGTGATCGCACAGGTAGTCGTTCATGGACACGTACTGGATGCCGGACTGGGTCGCGGCCTCCTCCTCCGCCTCGGCGAGCGCGGGATCCGTCGCATCGCCGATGGGCGTCGAGCACGAATCCGCGTCATCGACGTGCAGCGCGAGGCACTCGAGCGGGCCGTCGGCATGGCGCGGCGTATCCTCGAGCACGACGACCTCGCCAACGCCCTCCAAGCGATCCGCGATGCGCTCGACGCCTGCAGCCCACTCCGCCTGCGTCGGCTGATCGGGCGACGCGCCCTCGACGTCCATCGGCGCGTAGTTCGCGAGGACGACGAGGTCCGGCGCCGTCGTCTCGAGATGCTCGATGACGTCGTCTCGCCACGCATCGCACTCCCAGTACGGGCGACCCTGGAAGGTCTCCGCGACGAGAATCGAGGAGCACCGCGACTTCGAGTAGTGCTCGAGACGGAAGTCCTGATCGCCCGCGAGCTGCTCGAAGGCCGGGAACCAATTGGCCGCATGGGAGTCACCGAAGAGCACGACCGTGTCGTCCGCGTCCAGGTCGCCGAAGGCGCATGGCACGAACTCGGTCTCGAGTTCGCTGATGTGGCACGGGCCGTCGTAGACCTCAGCGACATCATCGAGTGCCGACATGAGCGGCGGCTCGGCGTTCGACGGCACGACTGCCGTCCCGTCGGGCGGCTCCGAGATCTGAGCGGCCTCGGCGACCACGGTGTCAGACGCGACCGTGGATCGCTCCACGACGGGTCTGGCGATCATGACGCTCGCCGCGGCGAGCACGGCCAGTACCATCGCACCCGCCAACGCGCGACGTGGTCGCGCCGCGATGCGCGGTGCCCGGCGCATCGGTTCTTCGACGAATCGATGCAGAATTGCGCCTGCGGCGATGGATGCCACGAGCAACACCCCGCGTACCCAGCCTGACAAGGGTGCGCCGGTCGCGAGCGCGGGGAGGATCATGATCGGCCAGTGCACCAGGTAGACGGAATACGACACGTCGCCGAGCCAGCGCAGGGGAGGCGCACCCAAGATCCGCTGAACGACGCCCACGCCGGTCGAGCCTGCGACGATGAGCAACGCGGACGCAATGACGGGCACGGCGGCGGCGGGACCGGGGAACGCAACCGAACCATCGATGGTGACGAGTGCAGCGACGAGCAGCGCGATGCCCGACCACGACATGACCGACGTCACGCGGGGCCCGAACGACACACGTGTCCCTAGCGCAGCGACCAGGGCGCCAACGCCGAGCTCCCACGCCCTGGACGGCAGTGCGTAGAACGCCCAGGGCTGCGACCAGTCCATGAGTGCCATGCAAAGCCCGAACGAAGCGACCACCAGCACAGCAGTCGCGGCGACGAGGGTGGACCTGCGCCCCCGGCTCATCCAGAGGATGAGAAGGAGCAAGGCCGGCCAGACGAGGTAGAACTGCTCCTCGACGCCGAGCGACCAGTACTGCTGGAACACGGAGTCGGTTTGGCCGCCCAGGTAGTCGCTCCCCCGATAGGCGAAGTACATGTTCGGCAACCCCAGCAATGCCGCCGCTCCCGCAAGCAGCTCATCGGGCACCAGCGTTCGGGGAATGAGCAGGCCGGCCGCGATCGCGGTCGCCAGCGCGACCACGACAGCTGCTGGGAGCAACCGCTGCGCTCGTCGAGCGTAGAACGAGACGAAGCGAATGCGCCCGTGCTTCTCGTGCTCCCGCAGTAGGTGCGACGTGATGAGGAAGCCGGAGATCACGAAGAAGACGTCCACGCCGACGAAGCCACCCGCCGAACCGGGCGCGGCAGCGTGGTAGAGCAGCACGAGTGCGACAGCGACGCCGCGAAGACCTTGAATGTCCGCGCGGAAGGAACGCCCGGCTGAGCGGGACGGGGGCACGGCGCTCACACCTCGAGAGGGACGCGCGTCACTGCATCGCTTGACCAGACCCATAGCTCATCGTCGAGCGTCGTCACGGCGACCTGACCTCCATCGACGGGAGTCGTCACGCATTGCGGCGATCCCGCATCGACGCCTCCAACGAAGCGCTGCACCACGATCCCCGCGCATTCCATGTCATCGATGCGAGTCGGGTCGAGCGCGACGAGCAGGTCTGCGCCATCACTGCTGGCAGCGAGCGTGAGACCGATGCCCACCGGCGCCCACGACGCGCCTGCCTGCGCGACGTACACGTCGTCCTGGCAGCGGACTGCCACACTCGAGCCGAGCGTCTGGAGGCCAAGAGGGAACGCGCACGGCACCGTGTACGAGACGCCGCCGACGAGCAACGACCCATCCGCGTCGACGAAGGTCGGCGTGAGCGTCGTATCGGCGTCGACCTGCCACGACGCGCCTCCCGAGAAGGTGCGGTCATGGCGCGGAATGCAATCCGCGCCAAGGCTGGTGACCGCAAGTCGGGACGGCTCCGTCGCAACGGTCGTCAGCGCCGCGACCTCGGTGCCGTCGTTCGGCACAGGCACCTCAGTCCATGTCGCGCCGCCGTCGACGGTCGCCTCCAGCACCGCACCTCCTGTCGCGCACGCGCCTCGTTCCGCCCGCCATCCTGCCGTCGCACTGGACATCACGAGGACTCGGACACCGTCGAGAGTTGGAAGCGCGACTGCCGCGTCGGAAGGGGTGGCAGCCGGCGGGCTGGGCGACTGGGACACGACGACCCCGCTCTCCGTCGGCGCCGACGAGGCGTCAGCCGCCGGGCGACCGCTCTGGACGGCGAGCCACACGAGAGCGATGTCCACGACGATCAGTGCGGCGATCGCGATGACGACGACGAGACGTCGCGAGCCATCATCCGGACGCCGCACTTCAGCCTCCTACGGACATGCGCGCACCCCGAATGCCTGCACGCCGCGGCTTCCGCTCACGGTACTCGTAGGCGCCGTACCCGTACGCCCCGTACGCATCGACTCCACGGGTGGGCAGCATGGTGAGGACGAGGCCTGAGACGTGCGTATCGAGGTTGTCGAGCAGCGCCAGCGCGGACTCGAGCTGGTGTCGAGTCGTCCGGCCCGCCGCGACCACCATCACGACGCCGGCGAGGTGCTTCGAGAGCACCGCCGCATCCGTGACGGGCAGCAAGGGCGGCGCGTCGAAGATCACCCAGTCGAACTCGCGCTCGAACTCGCGAACGAGCTTCTGCATGGCCTTCGACGCCAGCAGCTCACTCGGGTTGGGGGGAATCTGGCCTGCAGGAAGGACGTAGAGGTTGCTGTCGTCACCCCATTCCTGCACAGCGTCCACGAGGGGAACCCGGCCGATGAGCACATCCGTGAGTCCGACGGCTCCCTCGAGACCCATGTACGTCGCCACCTTGGGCTTGCGGAGGTCGGAATCGACGAGGACGACGGTCTGGCCGGAGCTCGCGAGCGCCAGGGCGATGTTTGCCGCCGTGGTGCTCTTGCCCTCGCCGGGCACCGACGAGGTCACGACGAAGCTGCGCTGCGACCCGTCCACCTCCACGAACTGCAAGCCTGTGCGCAGGGTCCGGTAGGCCTCGGCTCGCGGATTGAGAGGGTCGGCGTGCACGATGAGCGGCCGCTCCTTCGCCTTCGGATCGAAGGCGATGCCCCCCAGCAGCGAGTGTTCAGTGGCCTGCGCCAGATCCTGCGCATTGCGGATGCGTGTGTCGAGCAGCTCCCTGAGCAACGCGACCGCAAGAGCAAGCGCGACGCCCAAGGCGGTACCGACGGCGAGGTAGAGCAGGACGCGCGGGCTCACAGGGCTCATGGGCACCTCCGCGGGCTCGACGACCTCGAGGCGGATGGGGCTCGTCGCGTCCACGCTGTTCGCCGTCTCGATCGCCTGCACCTCGACGGTCAGACTCTGCGCGACGGCGTTCGCGAGCTCCGCGACGGCGTCGGGATCGCTCCCCTGCACCGAGATATCGATGATGGTGGTGTCCGTCTGCGGGGTGGCCGTGACCCAGTCGGCGAGCGTGCGAGCGTCGACCTCGAGGCCGAGACCATCGACCACAGGCTGCAGCACACGCTGCGTGTCGGCGAGGTTCGCATAGGTGTTGACGCGCTGCAGCGTGAAGTTGTTGCCCTGGGCGAGCTCGCCGACCGAGTCCGAGGACGCCGTGCTCACGAAGACCAGCGCTGAGGCCTGATACGTCGGTCGCTGCACCAGCGCCACGCCCGCCGCGAGTCCCAGGGCGACGAGCCCCGAGACGAGGATGAGCACCCAGCTCTTCCGGACGATGCGGATGTAGTCGATCAGTTCCACGAGGTCAGCTCTCGGTTGGGAGGCGGTGCCTCGGGATCCTGTGCACACGGTTCAGCACAGCGTCTCGAAGGAGAGCGTACCGCGCTCAGGCGCGTACGCCCGGCGTCGCACCTGCTCGCACGACGCTCGGACGCGGCTGCCGTCAGCGATTCCATGCCAGCACCTTCAGGCTAGCGACGATCCGCTCCACGGCCGTTGCGATCGCGTCCGCAGAGTCATGGAACACCGCATCGGATCGCCCCATCGGATCCTCGACATCCAGCATCAAGCCCCCCGAGCCCACGACGCCCCGCGCCCGCGCTGACGCGTCCACGACACCGCGCAGGAACGTCGGCAGGCCCCGCGCATCGAGAGGTGGCACGGAGGCGGCCGTCACGTGATCGGCACCGCGGATGAGGTGCTCGAGCACTGCTGCGAACTCGAGCAGAGTGAAGGTGCGACGCAACGCCGACGGTGCCGAGGAGACCACCGACGACCGGTGCCCGGCGTCGAGGCACAGGACGAGGTCTGCGTCCTCGATCATCTTCGGCCGCAGCCTGCGAGCCCCATGCATGTCGATGGCCTTGCGCGCGATGCCGATGCGAGCCGCCTCGCGCGCCGCGTTCGGCTCGAAGGCTGCCCCTTCATTGGCCAGCACGCCGGCGCTCTCGAAAACGAGCGACGAGCCGCCCTCGACTTCGAACGCCGAGCGCAGTTGTACGGCTAGCAACGACTCAAGCTGCGGCGAGCGGCACACATTGCCAGTGCAGACGGCAAGCACCAGGAATCGCTGCAGGTCGCGCTCGGGCTCGGGAGCGCTGCGTCTGCTCGGCAAAGGCACAGTGGTTGCCCCTCTCCTAGTAGGCGCCGTCGCGAGCCACCACGGCGCGCGCGGTCCGAGCCAGGATCGAGAGATCGCCCACGAGCGACCAGTTCTCGACGTAGTACAGGTCGAGCCGCACGGAGTCCTCCCACGACAGGTTCGAACGGCCGCTGACCTGCCAGAGGCCAGTGAGGCCCGGCTTGACGAGGAATCGGCGACGCACGTGCTCCTCGTACTGCTCGACCTCGCGAGCGAGCGGCGGGCGGGGGCCGACGATCGACATGTCTCCGCGCAGCACGTTGAAGAGCTGCGGCAGCTCATCGATGCTGAACCGCCGGATGAACTTGCCGATGCGCGTCACCCGGGGATCGTCCTGCATCTTGAAGAGCACCGTGTTGCCCTTGCGATCCTCACGGTCGAGGAGGGTGTCGAGCTGCGCCTCGGCGTCGACGACCATCGAGCGGAACTTCAGCATCGAGAACTCCTCGCCATGACGCCCGACGCGCTGCTGGCGGAAGATGACGGGACCGGGCGAGGATGCACGGATCGCGATCGCCACCACGATCAGGGGCAGCGACAGCACGAGCAGCAGCGCAGCGGACAGCACGACGTCGAACGCGCGCTTCATCCACGCCTGCGCTCCGCGATACCGCGGCATCTCCACGTGCACGAGCGGCAGGCCGGCGACCGGACGCACGTGGATGCGCGGGCCACCGACGTCGGTGAGCTTCGGCGCCATGATCAGGTGCTGCGTGCCGGGCGTGAGGGCCCACGACATGCGCCGCACGTCCTCCGCAGTCATCGTGTCGGAGCTCGTGACGATGATGGTGTCGAAGTCGTCTCCGCCCGCTGCTGCGAGACCGTCGGCCACGTTGCCCAGGATCGTCACGTCGCCGTCGCGCAGCGTGTGCTGCTCGAACTCGGGCACGTAGACGCCGAGCACGTGGAAGCCGGACGACCGATCTCGGCGCAGCTGCCCCACCACCCTCGAGACCGAGGCCGCAGAGCCCAGCAGCACGGTGCGCGTGCCCAAGCGGCCATTCGCGCGTTCGTGGCGCAACCAGAGCCGCCATGCGTAGCGGGATGCGAGCAGCAGCACCAGACCCGTCGGGAACGCGAGAGCGACGTAGCCCCGGGCGAGGTCGAAGCGGGTCGCATACGCGAGGATCGCGATGACTCCGAAGAGGATGAGGCTGGCGCGGAAGATCCGCTTGAACTCGATGTCACCGGCCCCGAGGTAGCGAGCCGCCCGGGTGGAGTAGGCGCTGAGCATCAGCATCCAGGCTGCGATGATTCCGAGGCTGATCATCAGGTAGGCGAACGACGAACGGAACTCTTCAGCCGCCACGTCCGTGAAGGGCTCGAAGAGACCTGTCGATCCGAAGCGAGCCAGGTGCGAGGTCGCGACCGCGACGACGATCGATGCCAGGTCGGTCCAGCCGAGCCTGCGCGCGAGGGCACGCGGATCGTGGGACCCCCGCCGCTCTCCCCCGGCGACGACGGGCGATGCGAGATACGTCACCATCCGAGGGCCTCCGGTTGTACCCCAGGACGTCACCCGTCCCGTACCCCGATAGTACAGGCGCTCGATGTCGAGAATGTTTCGATCACCGATCGATGGCGACAGCGAGACGCAACGCGTCAGCTCGACTCGCGCGCGTCGACGCGCGGCGAGTCGAGGCGTCAGCCGGCACGAGAAGAGCCCCCGGCCAACGGCCAGGGGCTCTCGACGGTGCTGCTGTGGTGGACCCGGGGGGAATCGAACCCCCGACCTTCTCATTGCGAACGAGACGCGCTACCAACTGCGCCACGGGCCCGGACCGGATCAGCATAGCCGCTCGGCGGCCGGCGACGAAATCGACGCGTGCGTCAGCCGACGCGGCGCCGGAAGGCGGCCGAGACGTCGAACGAGGCGTCGTCGGCATCGACGCGACCCATCGACGCGAACTGCGACGAGGCGACCGGAACCGGCACCTCGACGGGCGTCGCCGACGCAGCCGGCACCTGGGGCTCGACGGTGGATGCGGGCCTCTCGGCTGCGGGTGCTGCGTCGGCGTCGGTCTCGACCTCGCCCGTCACGAGCTGCTCGAACGACGGGCGCAGCGGCGTGACGTCGGCGACGATCTCGCCGGTCTCCACCATGCGCCGCGCGTGGTCGCGCAGCACGTCGATGGGCGCGCGACCTGCGCGCTGCTCGGGCACCGGCACCGGCGTCCACGAGCGGGATGCGAGCTCGTCGTCGAACGTCGGCGCAGCCGTGCGCACCTCGACCGGCTCGTGCACCACGGCCGTGGTCGCGACCTCGCGCAGCGACGCGTTCGTGCGGTTCACCGCCACGAGCCCCACGACGGCGAGCGCCGCCACCACGCCCGCGAGCGCCAGCAGCGGTGCCGCCTGCGGCAGCATGGCGCCTGCGACGCCGACGGCGAGCGAGGCCAGCAGCATGAGCGTGCACGCGAGCCGCGTGCGACGCAGCCGTTGGCGGCGGGAGGCGCTGCCTGCGACGGCGGCGCGCACCTCCTTCTCGACGCGCTTGATCTGCTCGTCGAGCTCCCTCGCCTTCGCGACGGCCTCCGCGCGAGCGATCGCCTGCTGCAGGCGGGCCTCCTTCGCGACGACCTTGTGCTGCCTGGCGATGTCGCGCGCGTTCGCCGCGATCTCGAGCTCGGGCGGCGCCTCGGCCGTCTCGGCCATGATGCGCAGCGTCTGCTGCAGTCGCACGGCGTTGCGCTCGGTGGCGAGGTACTCGCGGCGGCGCAGCCACACCGGCACGAGGTACGCGAGCCAGACGAGGGCGGCGAGCGCGAACACCACCGTGGTGCCCAATCCCGCCATCTGCATGCGAGCACGTTACGGCGCGCATGCACCGGGCTTCGGGAGCCGGGCGGCGATTCGCGGCGATCGGCGCGCGAACGCGTCGCGAGCGCGTGCTCAGTCGACCTGGTCGACCTGCACGGGATAGACGGAGCGGTCGAACGGGGGCACGCGGCCGGCCTTCCACCTGGCGAGCACCGACTCCGCGAGCTCCTCGCGCACGAGGGCGAAGCACAGGTGGTCGCGCCAGTCGCCGTCGATGTGGATGTAGCGCACCCGCAGGCCCTCGAACCGGAACCCGAGCTTCTCGACGACGCGCAGCGATGCGACGTTCTCGGGCCGGATGCAGATCTCCATGCGATGCAGCCCCAGCCCGAACAGCAGGTGGTCGGTCACGAGCGCCACCGCGCGCGGCGTGACGCCGCGACCTGCGACGCGCTCGGCGACCCAGTAGCCGAGCGTCGCGCTCGACAACGCTCCCCCGGCGATGCCCGAGACGTTGAGCTGGCCTGCGAGCTGCCCGTCGACGTCGATCGCGAACGGCATGCCCGTGCCGTCGCGCTCCGAGTCGAGGAGGCTGCGGATGCTCGCGCGAGTGTCGAAGCGACCCGTGGGCACCCGCCCGGGCAGCGTCGCCTCCCAGCGCTGCAGCCACGAGCGGTTGTCGACGAGCTCGCGCTCGAGGGCGCGTGCATCGCGCATGCGGATCCCTCGGACGACGACGCCGTCGTCCTCGAGACGAGGGGTGCCGGAGATCACGCGCCCGAGCCTATGCCTACGATGGGCGCATGGTGGACGCGGTGGCTCAGAAGCGTGCGATCCGCGAACGGGTGCGCGCATCTCGCCTCGCCCGCACCCCCGACGAGCGGCGCTCGGCCGACGCGGGCATCGCGAGCGCGGCGATCGCCGTGCTGCAGGAGCTGGGCGTGCGCGAGATCGCCGCCTACCTCGCGCTGCCGGAGGAGCCGGGCACCGACGCGATCCTCACGTGGGCGCGCGAGCACGACGTACGCGTGCTGCTGCCGATCGTGCGACAGGACGGCCTGCTCGACTGGGCGGAGCAGGGCGACGCCGTGGCAGAGGGCGCGTTCGGGCTCCCGGAGCCCACCGGCGAGGTGCTGCCGCCGACGGCGCTGGGCGACGTCGACGTCATCCTCGCCCCCGCATCGGCCGTCGGCCGCGATGGGCAGCGGCTCGGATGGGGTCGCGGCTTCTTCGACAAGGCCCTCGGAGCACTCGGGCACCGGCCACCGGTGTACGCGATCGTCTTCGACGATGAGATCCTGGATGCCGTGCCCGCCGAGGCGCACGACCAGCCCGTCGACGGAGCGATCACGCCGTCCGGGCGACTGACCTTCCCCTAGGAGCGACCCATGCCCGTCTACGCGTACCAGTGCACCGAGTGCGGCACCGCCATCGAGGTGCGCCAGTCGTTCACCGACGACGCCCTCACGGTGTGCGAGACCTGCGGCGGGCGGCTGCGCAAGCGGTTCGACGCCATCGGCGTGGCGTTCAAGGGCTCGGGCTTCTACCGCACCGACTCGCGGGCCGCGGCCTCCGCAGCGTCGGCGTCGAAGGAGTCGGGCTCCTCGTCGAGCTCGAAGGAGTCCGGCTCGAAGGGGTCCGGCTCGAAGGAGTCCGGCTCCACGGGATCCGGCTCGAAGGAGTCCGGCTCGTCGTCGAGCTCGTCGTCCTCGTCGTCCTCGTCCACCTCATCCTCGAGCTGACCAGACGCGTCCGAATGCGACGCATCCCGAAGGGAGCATGACCATGCAGGGATTCAAGGAGTTCATCCTCCGCGGCAACGTGATCGAGCTGGCCGTCGCGGTCGTCATCGGCACGGCGTTCACCGCGATCGTCACCGCGATCGTCGGAGGCGTCATCACGCCGATCATCGGTCAGATCGCGCCGACCGGTGAGATCGAGGACGTCACGTGGGGGCCGATCCTCATCGGCCAGGTGCTCGCCGCCGTCATCAACTTCCTGATCGTCGCCGCCGTCGTGTACTTCGCGCTCATCCTGCCGATGGCGAAGTTCAAGGAGCGTCAGGCGAAGCGTCGCGGCACGACCGAGGAGGCCGCGAAGGAGACCGACGTCGACGTGCTGCAGGACATCCGCGAGCTGCTGCGTCAGCAGGCGCAGGCCACGCCCCCGGCGACGACGCAGCCGTAGCCGACGCGTCACGAGACGCGCGCACCACCGATCGCGGCGGCACGCGGGTCTCGTTCTCTTGGGCCGGAGATTCGCCAGGACCGCTCCTCGAGGTGTGAGCGAAGCGAGCCTCGAGAGGTGCCTGGATCGAAGCGCCGAATAGCGATCACTGACGGGCCGCACATCGAGTCCGCTTGCGTTCCTGCGACGTCACTAGCGTTAGACCCAGGCCTGATCTCCGAGGCCATTACACGACACACAGGTGCGTCGGGCAGGCACTCATGACCTCTTTGCAGGCTAGAACGCGTCTGGCCCGATTCGACCGCCGTGGGGTCGGTCCCGCCAACCAGGATCCAGGAGGTCCACTTGGTTGTTCCAACCCAGCCAGACTTCCTCCGCAATCGTGCGCATCGCTGCCCTCAGCGTCGCGCGAGCTACGTCGGAGTTCGTCGGACCAGAGACTCCAATCCCGACACCACCTTCCTCAGCCCCGAGGAAAGGGGACACCTGCGGCACCGAAGCGAGAAGCCGAATGAATTTTGCCTTGCGCAGATCGACGTGCGCGCCGCCGTCCTGATTTGCGAGCATGTCCACCACGTTGGCTCGCGAGATGGATTCGCCGGTGCCCACCATGATCGGCGCTTTCGTCCACCAGGTTTCGAAATCCAGCAAAGTGCCTCTTTCGAGAATGGTCGCTTGCTCGAGGGGCAGGACGGTGAGGGACACACCCTCTTTAAGTTGAGTCACGCGGAACACGACAAGAGAGGAGAAGAGAACCGCCCGCCGAGCGTCGATGCCACCGTTCGAGTCGATCCACCGCATCGCGCTCTTGACTTCCATCTGCTGAAGAAGACTGCGACTGCGCGCGGTATCGTGCGCGAGTACTCGCACGGCGACAGCCAGACGATTGGCCTCTTCCGGCCATCCTGCGTCGTATCGAGCCGCGCTGACTTCGAGGTTCGAGATCAGTTCGCGCAACCGCAGGCGCAGTTCCGCGAGATGCTGTTCGTTCTCGGTCTCGCCGCACACTCGGTCGCCCTCGCTCCTAGTTGCTAATCCTGCGGGCTCGCGTGCCAGCCGAGCGCAGGCGCGACGTGCCGGGCGAACGACTCCACGATGCGCAGGTTGAGCTCGACGCCCAGCTGCGACGGGATCGTGAGCAGCAGCGTGTCGCTCTCCATGACGGCGCGGTCGGCGCGCAGCTGCTCGATGAGGCGATCGGGCTCGGCGGCGTACGTGCGCCCGAACGTCGAGCGGAACCCGTCGATCACGCCCACCTGGTCGCGGCCGGCAGCACCCGAGAACAGCAGCGCATCCTCCTGCGTCGTGATGGGGAAGACGCTGCGGCTCACCGACGTCTGCGGCGTACCCGCGTGACCGGCCTCGGCCCAGGCTGCGCGGTAGGCGGCGAGCTGCTCGGCCTGCAGGTCGCCGAACGGCATGCCGCGATCCTCGGTGAGCAGCGTCGAGGACATGAGGTGCATGCCCGCCTGGCCGGTGCGGATCGCGGTCTCGATCGACCCGGCACCCCACCACACGTTGCCGCGCAACGTCGGCGAGTGCGGCTCGATGCGCTGCATGCCCGTGGCGCTGCCGAAGGGGCTCGCGGGGTCGCGCTCGGCGATCCCCTCCCCCTCGATGGCGCGCAGGAACGTGTCGAGGTGCCTGGCGGCGAGGTCGGAGCCGCGTTCGTCGTCGCCGCGGTAGCCGAAGTGCTCGTAGCCGCGCACGACCGTCTCGGGGCTGCCGCGCGAGATGCCGAGCATGAGCCTGCCGCCGCTGAGCAGGTCGAGCGCGCCCGCCTCCTCCGCGAGGTACAGCGGGTTCTCGTAGCGCATGTCGATGACGCCCGTGCCGACGTGGATGCGCTTCGTGCGCGCCGCCATGGCCGACAGCAGCGGCATGGGTGCTGCGTGCTGCCTGGCGAAGTGGTGCACGCGCAGCGCTGCGACGTCGACGCCGAGCTCGTCCATGCCGACGGCGAGGTCGATCGCCTGCAGCAGGTTGTCCTGCGCGGTGAGGGTTCGCCCGCCGCCGAGCGGTCCGTAGTGGCCGAAGGAGAGGGTTCCGAAGCGTCGCACGCGCTCAGCCTACTCCGGAATCCGTAGTGCCGACGTGGGCGGCGGCGGCGTTCGCCCGTGGCGTCAGCCCCAGTGCGGGGGCTTGTCGCCGCGCAGGCGGTCGTCGTTCTCGGTCGTCTGCCGCGGCTCGAGCGACGGCTCGCCGAATGCGCCGTCGACGGGCCCCGTCGACACGCGCCTCCCCCGTCTGCGCACCACGAGCGGCTCGGAGGAGGCGTCCTCCACGAGGCCGTCGGCGCGCACGCGCGGCTCGGCGCCTGCGTGCGGCGCGGGCTCGACGCCCGCGCCACCGGTGCTCACGCGTCGGTGTCGACGCCCGCGCCGACGAGCTCGGCGATGCGGGCCGCGACGGCGTCGGGGTCGGTGAACAGCTCGAACGCGTGCACCCGCATCGTGTGCCAGCCGAGCCTGCGCAGATGCTCGGGACGCACGCGCAGCGTCTCGCGCAGCGGCCGCACGTCGTCGTCGTGGTCGGTCTCGATCGCTGCGCACACGCCGCCGTTCGCGACGACGAGCGGCAGGCCGGCGTAGTCGACGGACGTGCGCAGCCCACGCGCCTCGAGACGCCTGGCGAGGTCGGTGAGCAGCGGATCGCTGCCGCGCGCGGAGCGCGGCAGGTGCGGCCGCTCGGCCTCGAGCAGCACCTCGCGCAGCACGGCGGCGCCGTGCTCGAGCCGCTGCTCGTCGAGGTCGGAGGCCTGGAACGCGGCGACGAGCGTCATCGCCTTGCGTGCCCGCGTCATCGCGACCGCCAGCATGCGATCGCCGCCCGGGTCGGCGAGCCTGCCGAGCTCGATCGCTCTGCCGTATCGGGTGCGGGCGTAGCCGACGGAGAAGATGACGCGATCGCGGCTGAGCGCGTTGGCGTGCGCGACGTCGGCGACGACGAACGGCTCGTCGGAGTCGGCGACGACGAAGTCGGTGAACGCGCCGGGCTGGCCGAGGGCCTGCACGACCGCCTGCTGCACGCGCACCTCGTGGCGCTCGTTGCCCGTGACGACCATGAGCGACTCGTGCGGGCGGGTGCGGGCGTGGTGGGTGACGAGGGCGATGACGCGCTCGACCTCGGCGTCGGGGCTCTCGACGAGCGACGACTGCTGATCGGGCAGCCCCCAGGCGTCCTGCACGGTCGAGACGGTGAGGGATGCGTGGCCCAGGTAGGTGCCGGCCCACGGCAGCGCCTCGATGCCGCCGTCGTAGAAGCGGCGCGAGACGGCGTCGATGAGGTCGGCGCCGCCCGTGCGGTACGTGCGGGCGAGGCGATGCACGGGCAGCACCGCTGCCAGGCGCGCGAGCGCCGACTCGCCGTGCAGCTCGTCGGGGGTGCCGAGCTCGTAGGACGGCCGGATGCCGAGCGCCGAGATGCCGACGTCGAACGGCGACGGGATCTGCGTCGCAGGGTCGCCGATCGCGACGACCTGCGGTGCGCGCGTGATCGCCCCGACCGACTCCGCGAGCGTCACGGCGCCGGCGTCGAGCACGACGACGACGTCGAAGGGGATGCTGCGGGCCACGCGGTGCACGTCGTAGGGGCTCGCGATCCACACGGGCGCGATGGCGCGCGAGACGTGCGGGGCACGGCCCTGCAGCGTCGCGGGGTCGAGACCGCCGCCGGAGCGCAGCAGGCTGCGCAGCGCCTCGGCCTCGTCGGCATGGTCGGCGATCGCGAGACGCCACGACTGCGCGAGCTGCCACGCGAGTCGGGCGCTCGCGGCATCGACGTGCGCCTCGTCGACGAGCGCGAAGTCGGACTCGAGCCGCTCGAGCACCGTCGTGTTGCCCCGCAGCAGCGCCCGCTCGCGCTGCAGCAGCTGCTCGAGCGCCGACTGCCACCATGCGAGATCGAGCTCGTGCGCGACGTCGCCATGCTCCACGTGGCGCGTGGCGAGGTCGGCGACGAGCGGCTCGAGCTCGAGCTCGGCGAGCGTCGACATGAGCACGGCACGCTCCTGGATGGAGTCGAGCGCCTCCGACGGCGCTGCGAGCTCGTCGAGCCGCGCCTGGAGGGCGTCGAGCGGCATGTCGACGAGCACGGGCGAGTCGGTGCCGACGAGCGCGGCGTCGATGCCCTCGAGCGCGGCGAGCGCGGCGCGGTGCAGCGCCTCGAGGCCGCCGAGTCCGGTCGGCACGCTCGGCACGGCGCCGTCCGGCACCCACTTGGTCCACAGCCTCCGCTGACGCTGCACGCCCTCGAGCGCCTCGTGCAGGTCGTGCACGATCGCACCGGGTCGCACGTAGTCCTGCGCGTGCTTGCGCAGGCGGCGGCGCTGCAGCCCGCCGAGCGCCGCGTTCGCCTCGCGACGCGGGCCGGTCGCGGTGATGAGCTCGCCGAGCGGACGGTCGAACACCGATGGCGAGAAGCGGTCGAGCGTGTCGCGGATGTCGGCGAGCAGGCGCAGCTGCGCGCCGAGCTCGGCGATCGAGTCGAACGGTCGCAGCTTCGTCGCACCCAGCACGCGCCGCCCCTCGGCGACGAGGTCGGCGAGCCCGCCGGCTGCGAGGCTCGCGGCATCCTGGCGCGCCGTCGCGGCGTCGCCGTCGGAGGTGAAGTTCGCGCCGTACCAGGGGGTGTCCTCCGGCCCGAAGCGGAACTGGCCGAGCTCGGCGGCCTGCACCATGGTCGCGGCCGTGCGGGGACGATCCTGCGCGAGGCGGCGCACGGTGTCGGCAGACAGGCGCGCCTGCGTCTGCGGCGGCGTCGGCAGCATCGCGAGCCGCGAGAGGGCGCGGAGGCAGTCGAGCACCGACACCTCGAGCTCGTCGTCGACGCGCCGCAGCGCGACGCGGTAGTCGAGCAGCACCTTGCGGAGTCGCTCGAGCGCGTCGTCGATCTCGCCCGTGTCGGGCCGCCGCGCCTGCTCGGAGCGGGTGATGGCGGCGATGAGGTCGCGGCGCAGCGTCTGCGGCCGCACGGCGAGGCCCGGCAGGCCCGTGGCGGCGAGGCGGTCGACGATGCCCTGCGTCGTGGCGCGACGCGGGCTGACCACGAGCACGCGGCGGTCGTCGTCGACGAGCGCGCCGATGGCGTTGACGACGGTCTGCGTCACGCCCGTGCCCGGCAGCGCCTCGACGACGATCGAGTTGCCTGCGACGATCTCGCCGACGATGGCATCCTGCTCGGCGTCGGCGTCGAGCACGAGTCGGTCGGCCTGCGGCGAGCGCTCGTCGAGCGGCAGCTGCGACACGGCGGATCGCCCCTCGCGCAGCCGCCACCGCGCCGCCTCGTCGCCGGCGACGGCGTCGAGCACCGTGTGGGGCATGGGGCGCAGGTCGGCCGCCATCGCGGGCCCGACCTCGGCGAACGTCGACACGACGAGCCGCGGCAGCACCTGGAAGCCGGGCACGTGCGCTGCGGCGAGGCGGATGCGGTCGAGCACGAGGTTGGGCGTGAACGAGCCCTCGTGATCGGCGAGCGACACGAGCGTGCGCTCGTCGAGCTCGATGCCGTGCACGGTGCGCAGCACGTGCGCCAGGCGCGGGTTGAGGAACGGCCTGCCCTGCAGCTGCAGCTCGAAGTCGCGACCGCGCCTGCGCACGACGAGGGGGCGCAGCAGCACGGGACCGTGGATCTCGCCGTGCTCGTGCGGGAAGCGCGCGATGCCGATGCCCAGGTGCACGGCGTCGATGCTGCGCGAGGTGGCGAGGTCGATGCCCTTCGACGCGATCGCGGTGGCCGCGTTGCGGGCTGCGCGCAGCGCGAGGTCGTCGCGGATGAGGCTCGACAGCGCCGTGGGCCGGCCGGTGATGAACTGCGCGAGGCCACCGGGGTGCGTGGTGGAGAGCTCGATGCGCGTCGCGGTCGTGTCGACGAACGCGGCCAACGGCGAGCGGCCGCCGATGCGCTCGACCTCGAGGCGCCACGACGCCCAGTCGCGGCGTCGCGGCGAGGAGGCGGCCGCTGCCGGCTCCGACTGCGGAGCCTGGGCTGCTGCGGGCTCGGGGGCGGATGCCGCAGCCTCCGGCGCGGGAGCCGACGCGCCGAGCAGCTCGTGGCCGCCGCGCTCGCGCTCGGCGTGCTGCGGCGCGGGCGCGGGTGCGTCGCCGCCGGTCACGGCTGCGCCGCCAACGGCGGCAGGCTCGTCCGGTCGTTCGACCTCGGTGGTCCAGAAGGGCGTCTGGGCGGACGTCGGCACACCGGCGACCTCGCCGGGCCCACCCTCGTCATCGCTCTGTCGCCGCACGGCCCCACGATAGGAGCCCGACGGCGCAGACGACGCCAAGGGCGTCGGGGTGTCCGCGGATCAGCGCCACGAGCGGGCGCTGCGAGCCCGCCAGTACTCCTCGGCCGGCTGCACGAGCGCCGCGCTCGCACGCGCGACGGCTGCGCCGTCGACGTCGACCGCGAGGAGGTTCGCGGCGAGCTGCTGCTGCGTCACGGCGCCCGAGAGCACCACGACGCGCTCGTCGATCGCGAGCGCAGCGGCGATCGCTTCGGCGTCGGCGTGCCGGCCGGGCAGCGCGTCGAGCACGGCGCCGTTCGCGAGCGCCTCCTTCACGACCACGACCCAGCCCGCGTCGGCCGCGGCGACCGCCGCGTGCTGCACGCTGCGCTCGAGCACGTTCCACGTCGTCTGCACCGCCGAGAGCGGCGCGACCTGCAGCGCCCGCGTCAGCACCTCCGCCTGCTGCGGGCCCGACGTCGACAGCCCCACGCGCACACCCGTGGCGGCGAGGCTCGCGAGCCGCTCCAGCACGGCGTCGTCGCCGAGCACGGGGCTCTGCGGCGTCACGGAGTGCACGAGGTACACGTCGGGAGCGGTGCCGAGCGCCTCGCACGTCTCGGCCCACTGCTGGTCGAGCATCGCGAGGGAGTGGTCCTTGCGCTCGTGCTCGTCGGCGTCGACGCGCCAGCCGGCCGTGTACGCGTAGCCCCACTTCGACTCGATCGTCAGCTGCTCGCGCCGGCCGGGGCGGGCGGCGAGCCACTCGCCGAGGAACTGCTCGGCGAGCCCGTAGCCGCGTGCGGCGTCGACGAAGCGCACCCCTGCGTCCCACGCGGCGTCGAGCATCGCGTGCGTGCGATCCCGCATGCCCTCGACGCTGCGGTCGGGCAGGTCGACGTCGTGCCCGCGGGTGATGTAGCCGGGGCGGCCGAGCGCCGCGAGCCCGAGCCCGATGCGCGGCGGCATCAGTACCAGGCGTCCTTCGTGCGACGCGTGTACAGCGCGCGCAGGTAGCGGCCCGCCTTCGACCACAGTCGGTAGCGGGCGTTCAGCGGCAGCTCGAACGACGGCATGTAGCGCACGGGCTCGGGCGCCCACGCGGTCTTGAAGACGTACAGGCCGCGGATGTCGCTCGTCTCCCACTCGGCCGGGTCGGGCACGTTCGCGAGCTCGTAGCCCGTGACGCCCTCCTCGTGGAGCCGCTGCATGATCGCCCACTGCATGGCGTAGGGCGCGAACGACTTCGGGTTCTCCCGCTGCGATCCGGCGTCCTTGTACCAGGCGGTGTCGCCGAAGCGGATGACGAATGCGCTCGCCACCGTCTCGCCCTCGTGGTTGGCGTAGAAGAAGCGCCCCTGGCCCTCGGCGTCGTAGACGTCCCAGATGCGCTGGAAGTAGGAGTGGGGGCGGAAGTACCCGCCGGTGCGCTCGCGCACGGCGTCGATGAGCTCGTGCATGCGCGCCGTCGACTCGGGCGTCATCGGCACCTCGTCGATCGTGACGCCCTGCTTCGCCGCCGACCGGTAGGAGTTGCGGGCGCGCTTCTTGAAGCGTGCCGCGACCTCGTCGAGCGAGCCCGAGAGGTCGACCATCACGGCGTGCTCGTACTGGCTCGACACCGACTGCACCCAGCCTGCGCGCTCGAACGCCGCGACGAGCCGCTCGTCGTACTCCTGGAACACCTCGGCCTTCACCGCGAACACGTGCTTCGGGTACTGCCTGGCGCGCGCCGTGAGCGCCTCGACGGTCTCGGGCGTCACGCCCGCGATGCGGGCGGCGTGGTACAGGGTGCCCGCGAGCGGCGTCTTCCTCGCGAACAGCTGCACGGGGTACTCGGCGTCGCCGACGGGCACGCGGTCGCGCAGCGCCGTCCAGGGCGAGCCCTCGCGTGTGCGCGCCCACGCGCTCGACTGCATGTAGTGCGCCCTGGCCTGCGCGGCGAGCACCGCTGCATCCCATGCCTGGGCGTCGCCCGGGCGGGCCGCGGCTGGCTCGATGACGGTCATGGATCCTCGTGGGTCGGGTGCCGGCCTGCGCATGCGGCGGCCGCCGTCGCCTGGCTCGGCGACGCACAGCCAGGGTAGCGCCGCCTGGCGGTGCCGTCGGCTCGCTAGGCTCCACCCCCATGGGCATGGATGAGGCGGGCGACGCCAGCCGCGACGCGCACGACGCGGGTCGCTCGGCAGGCAGGAGCGACCGGCTCCTCCGCCTCGCGGAGGCCGTGCTCGAGTCGGGCTCCGTGCCGATCGACGAGATCGCGAGCCGCTTCGGGGTGTCGGTGATGACGGCGTACCGCGACGTCGCCGAGCTCGAGCGCTCCGGCGTCGTGCTGCGTTCGAAGGGGGTCGTGACGGCGGTCGCGTCGTCGCTCAACGAGACGACGGCGCGGTTCCGGCTCACGCAGCACGTGGAGGCGAAGGCATCGATCGCGGCCGCGGCCGCCCATCTCGTGCGGCCGGGCATGTCGCTGCTGCTCGACGACTCGTCGTCTGGCCTCGCGCTGCTGCGCGCGGTGGCCGACCGTGGTCCGCTGACGGTCGCGACGCATTCGCTCATCACGGCGCGCGAGGTCGAGGCGCATCCGTCGATCGACCTGTTCGTCGCGGGGGGCCAGCTGCGTCGCGAGACGGAGTCGTTCTACGGTCCGGCGACGACGTCGGCGATCCGCGCGCTGCACGCCGACGTGTCGTTCATGTCGGTCACGGCGATTCGCGGCGCGACGGCGTACCACCCGTACGAGGAGGTCGCGGAGGTCAAGCGTGCGATGCTCGCCGCCTCCGAGCTGCGGGTGCTGCTCGCCGACCACTCGAAGTTCGCCAGGCACGCGCTGCACGTCATCGGTCCGGTGTCGGACTTCGACGTCGTCGTCGTCGATGCAGAGACGGATCCCGAGCACCTCGCCCCCTTCCACGACGCGGGCGTCCGCGTGATCACGGCTCCCCCGCCGTCCTGACCCACCCCACGAGAGATGTGAGGTTCTCGGCCGCTTGTGAGAGGAACAGCGGCCGAGAACCTCAGATCATCGGCGATGGAGTCAGCGCCAGGTCAGAACTCCTCGTCGAGCGCCGGGTCCTTGCCAGCTCGCTCGCCCGTGTCGAGGGCGGCGATGGACGCGTGCTCGTCGGGCGTGAGCGCGAAGCCGAAGACGTCGAGGTTCTGCAGCCTGCGCGCCGCGTCGCCCGACTTCGGCACCGGCGGGGCCCCCAGCTCGACGAGCCACCGCAGCGCGACCTGCGCGGGCGTCACATCGTGCGCGCGGGCGGCGGCGACGAGCGGCTCGGCATCGAGCAGGCCCTTGCCGCGGCCGAGCGGACCCCACGCCTGGGCGACGACGCCGCGCTCGGCGAGCCCGGCACGCAGGCCGGCCTGCGGCAGGCGCGGATGCAGCTCGACCTGGTCGACCACGGGGGCGACGCCCGTGGCGTCCGCGAGCCTGTCGATCTGCTCGAGCGAGAAGTTCGAGACGCCGATCGAGCGCACGACGCCGTCCTCGCGCAGTCGCACGAGCGCCCGCCACGTGTCGACGTACAGGTCGAGGCGTGGCAGCGGCCAGTGCACGAGGCACAGGTCGATCGCCTCGACGCCCAGGATGCGGCGGCTGGACTCGACGGCGCGCAGCGTCTCGTCGTAGCCCTGGTCGCCGCCGCGCACCTTCGTCGTCACCTGCACCTCGCCGGGCGCCAGGCCCGCGTCGCGGATGCCCTGCCCCACGCCGAGCTCGTTGTGGTACCTCGACGCGGTGTCGATCTGCCGGTAGCCGGCCCGGATCGACTCGGCGACGGCGGCGCGGGCGGCGTCGTGATCGAGCCTCCAGGTGCCGAGCGACACGGTCGAGAGCCAACGGCCGTCGGCGAGGGGCATGCGGGGCGGCACGAGCGATGCAGCGCTGGGCGTCGTCGTCGAGCCAGTTGACATCGTGTGATCCGAATGGGGATGATTCACACTACGAGTTGTTACCAGAACCACTCCGAGATGGCTACGTCGACGTGCCGAACGCGACGGACCGGCAGTGGCTCACGCCCCCGAGAGGACCGCAGTGCACGGCACCGACATCCGACTGGCCCGCCTGTTCGACGACGAGAGCGGTCGCGCGCTCATCACCGCCTACGACCACGGCCAGTCGTTCCCGCTCGGCGCCCGATCCGGCACGCCCAGGCGGACGCTCGAGCAGATCGTCGCCGGCGGCCCCGACGGCGTGCTCGTCACCCCGGGCATCCTCACGCAGCACGCCGACCTCTTCGCACGCCGCGGTGCGCCGTCGGTCGTGCTGCGCGCCGACTGGACGCTGCTGCACGAGCCCGACAAGCACGAGCTCGGCGAGCGGTACCGCGTGCTCGTCGAGCCCGCCGAGGCGCTCGCGCTCGGCGCGGACGCCATCGTGATGTACCTCATCGCCGGCCCGACCGACGGCGGCATGTTCGCCGACAACGTCGCGGCCGTCGCGAAGGCTGCGCAGCAGGCGTCGCGCGCGGGCATCCCCCTCATCGTCGAGACGACGCTGTGGGGCCTGCGCAACGACGACCGCAAGGATCCCGAGCGTCTCGCGACCGTGTCGCGCATCGCCGCCGAGCTCGGCGCGCACGCCATCAAGACCGAGTACGTCGGCGACCCCGACGTGCAGCGCGGCATCATCGAGACCGTCGGCGACATCCCCGTGCTCACCCTCGGCGGCGCTCGCGGCGACGACGACGCCGTCACCGCAGCCGCGCAGGGCGCGATCGACGCGGGTGCGAGCGGCCTCATCTTCGGGCGCAACATCTGGCAGGCCGACGACATCGTCGCGACGACGCAGCGCCTGGCGGCCGTGACGCACGCGCGCTCCGCCTCGGACGTCGACGCATGAGGGCGCTCGTCTTCCAGGGCCCCGGCGACGTGCGGGTCGAGGACGTCCCCACCCCCACCGCGGGCCCGGGCGAGCTGCTGCTGGACGTCGGCGCCAACACGGTGTGCGGCACCGACGTGCGCATCATCCGCGGCGAGAAGACCGCGGGCATCGACCACGGCGTCGTGCTGGGCCACGAGGTCGCCGGCCGCATCGCAGAGGTCGGCGAGGGCGTCGAGGGCTACGCCGTCGGCGACCTCGTGGGGCTCGCGCCCGTCGTGACGTGCGGCACGTGCCACGCGTGCACCCGCGGCATGGAGCAGGTGTGCCCCAACGCCTCCATCGTCGGCTACCGCATCGACGGCGGCCTCGCCGAGCGCATGCTCGTGCCTGCGCACGCCGTCGCGCGCGGCAACGTGGTGCGCTCCCCGAAGGAGGTGCCCGTCGAGCACCTCTCGCTCGCCGAGCCCCTGTCGTGCTGCCTGTCGGCGCACCGCACGTACCGGGTCGAGATCGGCGACACCGTCGTGATCCTGGGCGCCGGTCCCATTGGCCTCATCCACACGCAGCTCGCGCTGCGCGCGGGCGCGAGGCAGGTCATCGTCTCGGACCCATCCGCTCCTCGCCGCGAGATCGCCGAGTCGTTCGGCGCCGTCACGGTCGACCCGACCGCCGTCGACCTCGGCGACGCCGTGCGGGATGCGACGGACGGCATCGGCGCCGACGTCGCCGTCGTGTGCATCGGCATGCCGCGGCTGCTCGCCGACGCGCTCACGATCGTGCGCCTCGGCGGCCGCGTCAACGCGTTCGCCGGGTTCCCGGCGGGCGCGACGGCCGAGATCGACCCGAACCTCATCCACTACCGCGAGCTCACGGTCACGGGCGCGGCGAACTCGCGCCGCTCCGACTACCGCGACGCGGTGCAGCTCATCGCCGACGGCGCCATCGACGTCGGCAGGCTCGTGACGCACCGGTTCGGCCTCGACCAGGCGGTCGAGGCGATCGAGGCATCCGCGTCAGGGGATGGCATCAAGGTGGCCGTGCTGCCATCGTCGTAGCACGCCTCGACAGCATCAGCAGGACTCGCATTTCGACGAAGAAGGAGCGACCATGTCCGCAACCCATCCCCCGCAGGGGCCGTACGTCCTCGGCATCGACTTCGGCACCGAGAGCTGCCGCGTCGCGATCGTCGACATCGCAGGCAGCCCCGTGACGTTCGCGGCCACGCCCTACAAGACCACGCATCCGAGGTCCGGCTGGGCGGAGCAGAGCCCCGAGGACTGGTGGGACGCGCTGGAGGCGTCGACGGCGAAGGTCCTCAAGGACTCCGGCATCCCCGCCCACGAGATCGCGGGCATCTCGTACGACGCGACGTCGATGACGGTCGTCGCATTGAAGGCCGACGGTCGCCACCTCGCCCCGGCGATCATGTGGATGGACGTGCGCGCCGTCGAGCAGGCCAAGCGTGCGGAGGGCTCGTCGTCGGTCGCGCTGCGCTACAACGGCGACGGCGCCGCGCCTGCCTCGCCCGAGTGGTTCCCGTTCAAGGCCGCATGGCTCAAGGAGCACCAGCCCGACGTGTACCGCGACGCCGACTACCTCGTCGACGCGCCCGACTGGATCACGCACCGCCTCACGGGCGAGTGGACGCTGAACATCAACTCGGCAGCGCACCGCATGTACTACAACCGCGACGAGGGCGGCTGGCCCACCGACTTCTACGAGACGATCGGCGTCGGCGACGTGTTCGACAAGATCCCCGAGCGCGTCCTCGACCTCGGCGCACCCGTCGGCGGCCTGTCGGCGAAGGCGGCACGCGCGCTGGGCCTTCGCCCCGGCACGCCCGTCGCGCAGGGATGCGTCGACGCGTGGGCCGGTCAGCTGGGCCTCGGCGTCGTCGAGCCGGGCACCTTCGCGCTCATCACGGGCTCGTCGCACGTGCTCACGGGGCAGACGGCGAAGTCCGTGAGCGGCACGGGCTTCTTCGGCGGCTACACCGACGGCGTGATCCCCGGCCAGTACACCGTCGAGGGCGGCCAGGTCTCGACCGGCTCGGTGCTGAAGTGGTTCAAGGACAACTTCGCTCGCGACGTCGTCGCAGCCGCAGAGCGCACGGGCCTCAACGCCTACGACATCCTCAACCAGCAGTCCAGGCACCTGCCTCCCGGCTCCGAGGGCCTCATCGTCAACGAGTACTTCCAGGGCAACCGCACGCCGTACACCGACGGCCAGGCGCGCGGCATCCTGTGGGGGCTCAGCCTCCACCACGGCCCGGAGCACATCTACCGCGCCATCCAGGAGTCGGTCTGCTACGGCACCGAGCACAACCTGCGGGCCATGCGCGAGGCGGGCATCGACGTGCAGAAGATCGTGGCGTGCGGCGGCGCGACGAACAGCCCCGACTGGATGCAGATGCACGCCGACGTCACGGGCGTGCCCATCACCCTCACCGAGGTCGGCGACGCCGTGGTGCTCGGCTCCGCCATCCTGGCGGCGACGGGCGCCGGCCTGTTCGACTCGGTGCAGGATGCCGCGAAGGCGATGGTGACCGAGACGGAGACCATCGAGCCGAACGCCGAGCGCCACGAGGAGTACCGCTACTTCGTCGACGCCTACATCGACACGTACCCTCGGCTGCGCGACCGCATCCACGACATGCAGGACCACCTCGGCTGATCGCAGCGGCGATCGGCACCGGACGGAGCGAATCGTGACCACCCTCATCGAGCGTGCCGTGGAGCGCGCCACCGACACCCGGGCGATCGTCGTCGGTGCCGACGTGCTGGAGCGCGTCGGCCCCGTCGTCGCCGAGCTGCTGCCGGGCAGCACGGCGATCGTCGTCGCAGACGAGACGACGTGGGCCGTCGCCGGGGAGGCCACGACGGCCTCGCTCGCGGCGGCGGGCGTGCAGCTCGCCAACCCGTACGTGCTGCCTGGCACCCCGCCGCCGTACGCGGGCTACGAGGCGGTGGCGGCGCTCCGTGCGCACCTCGAGCCGCTCGACGTCGTCGTCGTGCTCGTGGGCGCCGGCACGCTGAACGACATCGCGAAGCTCGCCTCCGGCGAGCTCGGTCGACCGTACGTCGCGGTGGCGACGGCGCCGTCGATGGATGGCTACGCCGCGTTCGGCGCGTCGATCGCGAAGGACGGGTACAAGCAGACGATGTCGTGCCCCGCCCCGATCGCGGTCGTCGCCGACCACCGCATCCTCGCGGCGGCGCCCGGCCGCATGCTCGCCTCCGGCGTGGGCGACCTCGTCGAGAAGCTGCCTGGCGGCGCCGACTGGATCCTCGCCGACGCGCTCGGCGTCGAGCCGCTCGACGCCGACGTGTGGGCGCTCGTGCAGGAGCCGCTGCGCGCCGCGCTCGCCGACCCGGAGGGCATCCGCGACGGCGTCGTCGAGGCGACGGTGGGGCTCGCGGACGGCCTCGTGCTCTCGGGCCTGGCGATGCAGGCGCACCAGTCGTCGCGTCCTGCATCCGGAGCCGGCCATCAGTGCTCGCACCTGTGGGAGATGGAGGGCCTCGGCGTCCACGACGACCCGCCGCTGTCGCACGGCCTCAAGGTGGGGCTCGGCACCGTCATGATGACGGCGCTGTACGAGGAGGCGCTGCGCCACGACCTCGGCGCGATCGACGTCGACGCCGCCGTCGCAGCGTTCCCGACGTGGGAGACCATCGAGCAGCGCATCCGCGCGGAGGAGTTCTCGGAGGAGCTGCTGCCGGCGGCGCTCGCGCAGTCGCGGGCGAAGCATCCCTCCCCCGAGGTGCTGCGCGCGCGGTTGACGACGCTGCGCGACCGCTGGCCGGCGCTCGCCGAGCGGCTGCGCGAGCAGCTGCTGCCCGCCGAGGCCGTCGAGCGCGTGCTCGCCACCGTCGGCGCCGTGACGCATCCGTCGCAGATCGGGCTGACGCCTGAGCGGTTCCGCGCCACGTACACGCGTGCCATGCGCATCCGCAGCCGCTACACGCTGCTCGACGTGCTGCACGAGGCGGGGCTGCTCGAGCGTTCGATCGACGCGCTCTTCGCGCCAGGCGGGTTCTGGGCCGAGCGGCCCTTCCCCACCGACTGACGCGGCGCACGACGAAGCCCCCGACCGCTGGCGGTCGGGGGCTTCGTCGTGGATGCGGTGGCGACCGCGAGGCGCGTGCACGCCCGTGGTGCCCCTGGAGGGACTCGAACCCCCAACCCTCTCCTTAGGACGGAGCAGCTCTTCCATTGAGCTACAGAGGCGTGGCCGCACGCGGTGCGGCCGACGTCGACCAGTCTACCGAAGCCCCACCGCACGCGACGACGCCCGCGACCGGGAGGTCGCGGGCGTCGTGGCTGAGCTGGGAGCGCGTCAGCCGATGTCGATGAAGACCGGTGCCGAGGCGCCGGGCAGGTTCACGCCGGCGACGACCGTCTGGTTGCCGTTCCAGCCACCGTGGACGGCCTGGCCGCCTCCGATGTACACGGCCACGTGCGCGATGCCGACGCCGCCGTTGGAGTAGTAGACGATGTCGCCCGGGGTGGCCTGCGAGCCCGAGATGGTCGGGCCGAGGTTGAAGAGGTTGCCCATGCCCGTGTAGGGGATGCCGACGGCCGCGAGGGAGTCGGCGACGAGCTGCGTGCACGTCTGGATCTCACCGATCTGCGCGAGCGCCGCGTTGGCGACGGCGCCGCCGCCCACGCCGACCGAGACGGCTGCGCCTGCAGCGCTCGTGCCCGCGTCGGTGCCGGTGCCGTTCGAGGTGCCGGCTGCCTGCTCGGCAGCGGCCTCCTCGGCAGCAGCCTCCTCGGCAGCCGCCTGCTCCGCGTCGAGCTGCGCCTGGATCTCGGCCTGCAGCTGCTCGAGCTCGGCGGGCGTCGTGGCGTAGAGCTCCTGACGCTCGGCCTCCTGCTCGGGCGAGCCCGCGGTGGAGGTCGCCGTGATCGACTGCGCGTCGACCGCGGTCGCGGCGAAGCCGGGCTCCTGCGTCTCACCCTGACCCGCGAAGGCGGGCAGCGCGAGCGGCATCACGAGCGCGATGGCCACGCCTGCGACGCCGATGCGGCGGATGTGGGTGGCGCGAGAGGTCGGCGCCTTCGAGGTCGCGTCGATCGTGTCGACGGCCGTGGGCGTCTCGGTGCTTCGGGTCACGAAATCAATCTCCTGGGGGTCCAACGGCATGTGCCTGTACGACAGCATGCCGAAGCGATGTTACCAAACCGTTACGTCCGTGCACCAGTGTGGCACGACATCCGCACGATCGGGCGAATCAGAAGCGGCGTACCTGCGGGGTGCCCATGGCGGCGATCATCGCCGACAGGCTCGAGTACTTCACGGGCTTGCCGGCGGTCGCGGCGTGGATGATCGAGTCGTTGCCGACGTAGATCGCGGTGTGGCCGCTCCAGATGATGAGGTCGCCTGGCTGCACCTGCGACGCGGGCACCGACGTGCCGTAGCCGAGCTGGCCGCGGTCCGAGTGCGGGAGGTACACGCCGACCTGGCCGTACACCCACTGCGTGAATCCGGAGCAGTCGAAGCCGGTGGCCGGGCTCGCGCCACCCCACACGTAGGGGACGCCGAGCTGCGACTGGGCGATGCCCACGATGCCGCCGCTCGCTGCGGACGCGGCGACGGGCGCCTGCGCTGCCGCGCCCGTCGAGGCCGCCGCCGTGCCAGAGGTCGATGCGGGCGTCGCTGCTGCCTCCGCTGCCGCGGCTGCCGCCTCGGCGCGCTCCTGCTCGGCGGCGGCTGCTGCTGCCTGCGCCTGCGCGAGCTGCTCGGGGGTCGTCGCCGCGAGGCCGTTCTGCGCGATCTCGTCGACGAGCGGCGACTGCTGCGCGTCGACCGTCTGCTGGCTCTGCGCGAGGATCTCGGCGATCGAGCCATCCAGTGCGGCGGGCTGAGCCGACGCCGTCTGGAGCGCGGCGGCCGGCAGCGCGACGGTGCCGACGAGGGCTGCGGCGACGGCGACGACGCCGATCCGCTTCGCCATGGTCCGACGAGCCCCGGGGGCGCGGCGCGGCGCGGGCTGCGCGACGATCTCGGTGCTGGTCGTAGAAGGCTGCATGCGGTGGTGATTCCTGCTCGTCGAGACGCCCGTGACGGGCGTGTGGCTCGCCCCAACGTACGACACCGTTGCACGATTGTCACTTTCGCGACGGCGTGGCCCTCAGGTTCGGGTGGAATCCTGGACGCCACCGGGGCGTCGCCTGACCGGCGGAGCCGGTGTCGGCCGCGTCAGAGCCGGTCGGCTGCGACGTAGAGGTGCTGCGCGAGCTCGGGGGGCAGCACGACCGACGGCCCCTGCGCGGTCGAGACCACGCGGTCGCGGCCCGCCTCGGCGATCGCCACGGTCGCGCCGGGGACGACGCCCGCCTCGCGGAGCCGCTCCAACGTGGCCAGATCCGACTGGATCGGCTCGCCGAGTCGGCGCACCACGTGCTCGCCCGTCACGACCGTCGCTCGGCGCACCCCGTCGAGGAACGACGCGGCACCTGGGAGCCCGAGCTCCTCGAGCCCAGGGATGGGCGTGCCGTAGGGCGACTCGGTCGGGCGGTCGAGCACCTCGAGCAGCCTGCGCTCGACCTGCTCGCTCATGACGTGCTCCCACCGGCAGGCCTCGTCGTGCACGAGCGCCCAGTCGAGCCCGATGACGTCGAGCAGCAGCCGTTCGGCGAGACGGTGCTTGCGCAGCACGCGCGTCGCCAGCGCGCGACCCTCCTCGGTGAGCTGCAGGTGCCGATCCTCCGCGACGACGACGAGGCCGTCGCGCTCCATGCGCGCGACCGTCTGCGACACCGTCGGGCCCGAGTGACCGATGCGCTCCGAGATGCGCGCACGCATCGGCACGAAGCCCTCCTCCTCGAGGTCGAGGATGGTGCGCAGGTACATCTCCGTCGTGTCGACGAGATCGGTCACGCGCGCACCTCCTCTGCCATGCGGATGTGGACACCACACTAGTGAGCGAAGGTGGACGCGAGCGACGCGACAGGCGCTCGTAGACTGAGCCGGTGAGCGACCTCGTCATCCCCGCCTCCCTCCTTCCTGCAGACGGGCGGTTCGGCTGCGGCCCCGCCAAGGTGCGGCCCGCGCAGGTCGAGGCGCTCGCCGCCTCGCGCCTGCTGGGCACGAGCCATCGCCAGGCTCCCGTTCGCGGGCTCGTCGCATCGGTCCGATCGCGGATCGCCGATCTGCTCGGAGCCCCAGACGGGTACGAGGTCGTGCTGGGCAACGGCGGATCGACGTCGTTCTGGGACGCGGCCGCGTTCGGTCTGATCGAGCGCCGCTCGCACCATCTGGCCTTCGGCGAGTTCGGCGCGAAGTTCGCGAAGGCCGCGAGCGCACCGTGGCTCGAGGCGCCGAGCGTCGCGAGCGCGCCGGCGGGCTCGCGCCCGACGCTCGAGCCCGTCGACGGCGTCGACGTCGTCGCGTACCCGCACAACGAGACCTCGACGGGCGTCATGCATCCCGTCGTCCGCGCATCGCACGGGCTGACGCTCGTCGACGCGACGAGCGCGGCAGGCGGCATCGCGTTCGACGCGAACGCCTCGGACGTCTACTACTTCGCGCCGCAGAAGAACCTCGGCTCCGACGGCGGCCTGTGGCTCGCGCTCGTCTCGCCCGCGGCGATCGAGCGCATCGAGACGATCGCGGCGTCGGATCGCTACGTGCCCGAGTCGCTGAGCCTCAAGGCGGCGCTCGACAACTCGCGGCTCGAGCAGACCCTCAACACCCCGGCGATCGCGACGCTCGTGCTGCTCGACGAGCAGCTCGGGTGGATGCTCGAGCAGGGCGGTCTCGACGCGATGGCCGCTCGTACGCGCACGTCATCCGACACGCTCTACGCGTGGGCGGAGGCGCGCGCCGACGCGCAGCCGTTCGTCGCCGATCCCGAGCACCGCTCGCAGGTCGTCGTCACGATCGACTTCGACGAGTCGGTCGATGCGACGGCCGTCACGAAGGCGCTGCGCGCCAACGGCATCGTCGACACCGAGCCGTACCGCAAGCTCGGTCGCAACCAGATCCGGGTCGCGACGTTCGCGGGCATCGAGCCCAGCGACGTCGAGGCGCTCGTCGCGAGCCTCGACTACGTGCTCGAGCGCGTCTGACCCCGCCGGGCCGCCGCGATGCGGCCCGCGCGGGGCCTCGAGCGGCAGGCGACCTCGAGGCCACGTGCCGCCTGCATCCGCGTCAGCGGCCGCGCGCCTGAGAGCCGGCGTCGTGGTCGTCGACGTCCACGCCGTCCTGGTCGTCGCCGCTGGCGAGGTCGGCCTCGTCGTAGTCGTCGAACTCCGCCTCGTCGTCGTCGGAGTCGTCGGAGTCGTCATCGTCGGAGTCGTCATCGACGTCGCCGGAGTCGTCGTCCGAGCCGGCGTGGGCGTCCGCGGCCTCCTTGGCGGCGAGGTAGTCGGCGAGTCGATCGGCCCACGGCACCCACTCGGGTGCCACGAGCGAGCCCTCGCCTGGCAGCAGCGCGACCTCGAGGACCGTGTGCGCACCCTCGTCGTCGGTCGCGAGCGTGACGGTCCACAGCCAGTCGGGGTAGCCGCCCAGCAGCGATCGGTAGCGCAGGGCGAGCACGCCCTGCTCGTCGGCAGCGTCGACGACCTCGCCGACGGCGCCGACGGGGGCGATCTCGTCGAGCACGGTCTCTGCCAGACGCAGCGCCTCGGCGCTCGGCACGGTGGTCATCGGATCCCTCCGGTCGTCATGCGATCAGGCATCGAGGTCGTCCGCGACGCGGCGCAGCACCGTCGCGACCTTGCGAGCCTGCTCCGGATTCGGCTGTCGACCGTGGCGAAGCCCCTCGCCGAGGCCGTCGAGCAGCTTCACGAGGTCCTCGACGATCACCGCCATGTCCTCGCTCGAACGTCGCGCCTGCCGCACGGCCGAGACCACGGGAGCGTCGAGCACTCGCAGCGACAGCGCCTGCGCACCCCTGCGCCCCTCGGCGACGCCGTACTCGACGCGCGTGCCGCCCTTGAGCGTCGCTCCGTCGGGCACGGCGGACGCATGGATGAAGACCTCGACGCCATCGTCTCCTGCGATGAAGCCGAAGCCCTTGTCCTCGTCGAAGAACTTGACCTTGCCAGTGGGCACGATGCTCCTTGTGTGCTCGGGTGGTGCGATGACCAGGCTATCGCCCGCTGGTAGTCTCGAAGGATGCCCAGCACGCGTGCAGGCGGCGCTCGCGCCGACACGATCGGCGTCGTCGAGCGCCTCCTCGCCACCGCAGCCGCCGTGCTCGTCGGCGCAGCGCTGCTCGGGTTCGCCCTGACGCTCGCCCAGATCGGCCTGCGCGACGCGTGGCCGTGGCTGGCGGAGGGGCCGTGGCCGTACGCGTTCGCGATCCCCGTCTTCGCGCTGCCGCTCGGCCTGCTGTGCGTCATCGCGCTGCTGGCGATCTCCGCGGTGCGCAAGGGACGCGGTCGGAGCTGACGTGCCGACCACGGTCGAGCTCGCGGGGGCGCTGCAGGCGCTGACCGACGACGCCCTCGATGCGCTCGTGCGCCGCCGGCACGTGCCGCAGCACGTCGCGACGTACTTCGACGTCGCCGAGCACCTGCTGCGCGCGGAGGCGGTGGCGACGGCCCTCGAGGGCGTGCGGCGCGACGAGCTCGCCCTGCTGGCCTCCGGCACGTCGACGCCTCGGCTCGACGCCCTCGGGCTCGGCGTCGCGGGCGTCGCGTTCGACGCGGTGCGCAGGCAGGCCGCCGCGGCGCCGCCCTCCCCCGACGCCGACGCCGACGCCTCGACGCTCGACGCTCCCGACGACGCGACGGCAGCGGAGCGCGCGTTCGCGACCACGCTGCTCGTCGGCGAGGTCGTGCGCTCGGCCGCGAGCCAGCCCGTGCAGATGCTCGCGCGCGGCGCGGTGGCGATGTCGGACGCGCGCAGGCTCGCCGAGGCATTCGCCGCCGAGCCCGAGACGGTGCTCGACGTCGTCGCCATCGCACGCTCGGCCGCGCTGCTCGCCGTGCGCGACGCCACCCTCGTCGCATCGACGACGGCCGACGACTGGCTGCAGGCACCCCTCGCCGAGCGCTGGGAGCGACTGCGCGACGCATGGCTCGCCGCGCTCGACTGGCCGGAGCGCGTCGTCGCAGCCGACGACGGACCAGCGTCGGCGGCCGAGCGCTTCCCGCTCGCGACGACGGCGACCCTCGACCGGCTCGCCGTCGCGACCAGGCGCGCCACCGAGCTCGGCATCCGCGACGGCGCACCGACGTCGCTCGCGCGCGACGGCGGCGCCGCGACGCTCGCGTCGCTCGTGCCCGCCGAGATCGATCGCGCCTACGTGCAGCCGGACCTGTCGATCGTCGTGCCCGGCCCGCTCGAGCCTGCGCTCGAGACGCGGCTGCGGCTCGTGGCCGACCTCGAGCAACGAGGCACCGCCTCCACGTACCGCATGTCGCTCGCCTCGCTGTCGCGCGGCCTCGCCGCCGGCGAGGACCAGGCGTCGATCCTGGCGCTGCTCGAGACGATGTCGCTCACGGGCCTGCCGCAGCCGGTCGCGTACCTCGTGCGCGACGCGGCGGCGCGGTTCGGCTCCGTGCGGGTGCTCGCGCTCACGGAGGGGCCCGAGCGCACGGCGGTGCGCGGCGAGCCGACGGTCATCGCCGAGCTCGCCGTCGATCACGGGCTCGCTGCGCTGCGTCTGCGCGAGGAGTCCTCGCGCAGGCTCGTCTCGCGTGCCGAGCCCGCGACGGTGCTCGCCGCGCTGCGCGGCCGACGCTATCCCGCCGCCCTCGAGGATCCCGACGGCACGCTCCTGGCCCCGGTGCGGCACGTCGCCGAGGTGCTCGCGCCGCCGCCGACGCCCCTCGTGCAGCGGCTGCGAGGCTCCGGCTTCGACGTCGGCAGCGAGGAGCGCGCCTGGCTCGAGCGTCGCCTGCAGGTCGCAGCCCGCGAGCGCGTGAGCGTGCAGGTGCGCATCGAGGTCGGTGGCGAGGAGCGCGAGCTGGCGCTGCTGCCGCTCGGCGTCGCCAACGGCAGGCTCCGCGCCCGCGACCTCGCGAGCGACGTCGAGCGCACGCTGCCGGTCACGGCGATCACGCATCTCACCGGCGTGCCGTGATCCACAGATCGCGACGATAGGATCGTCGGTCGTGACCGACGGCCCGCTGATCGTGCAGAGCGACCGCACCGTGCTGCTCGAGGTGGCGCATCCTGCGGCTGCGGACGCGCGCCATGAGCTCGCGGTGTTCGCAGAGCTCGAGCGCGCGCCAGAGCACATCCACACGTACCGCATCACGCAGCTGGGGCTGTGGAACGCTCGCGCAGCCGGCCACACGGCCGACGAGATGCTCGGCACGCTCGAGCGCCACGCGCGCTTCCCCGTTCCCTCCGCGGTCGCCGTCGACATGCGCGAGACGGTCGGCCGCTACGGCAGGCTCACGATCGACCGCGACGACGACGGGCTGCGGCTCGTCGGCGACGACCGTGCGGTGCTCGCCGAGGTGCGGCGGTCGCGGCGCATCGCGCCGCTGCTCGCCGAGGACGTGCCAGGCGGCATCCGCGTCGTCGACTGGGCGCGTGGGCAGCTGAAGCAGGAGCTCGTGCGCATCGGCTGGCCTGCGGAGGACCTCGCGGGCTTCACGCCCGGCACGCCCTTCGACATCGACCTCGTCGAGGACGGCTGGGTCATGCGCCCGTATCAGCAGGATGCGGTGCGGCACTTCGTCGAGTCGGGCTCCGGCGTCGTCGTGCTGCCGTGCGGTGCTGGCAAGACGCTCGTGGGCGCCGCGGCGATGGCGGCGACCGACACGACGACGCTCATCCTCGTGACGAACACGGTCTCGGCCCGTCAGTGGCGCGCCGAGCTGCTCGCACGCACCTCGCTCACCGAGGACGACATCGGCGAGTACTCGGGGCAGTCGAAGGAGATCCGGTCGGTCACGATCGCGACCTACCAGATCCTCACCGCGAAGCGCGCAGGCGAGTTCGCCCACCTGCGCGTGCTCGATGCCCTCGACTGGGGCCTCGTCGTGTACGACGAGGTGCACCTGCTGCCCGCGCCGGTGTTCAAGCTCACGGCGGATCTGCAGGCCAGGCGCCGCCTGGGCCTCACCGCGACGCTCGTGCGCGAGGACGGGCGCGAGTCCGACGTCTTCAGCCTCATCGGTCCGAAGCGGTTCGATGCACCGTGGAGGGAGATCGAGGCGCAGGGCTTCATCGCCCCGGCCGCCTGCTACGAGGTGCGCATCGACCTCACGGAGGCCGAACGGCTCGAGTACGCGGCGAGCGCCGACCGGGAGCGCTACCGCATCGCCGCGTCGAGCCCCATGAAGGTCACGGTCGCGCAGCGCATCCTGCGCAGGCACGAGGGCGAGCAGACCCTCGTCATCGGGCAGTACCTCGACCAGCTCGACGACCTCGCCGAGGCGCTGGGCGCCCCGCTCGTGACGGGGCAGACGCCCGTCGACGAACGGGAGTCGCTGTTCCAGGAGTTCCGCGAGGGCACGATCTCGACGCTCGTCGTGTCGAAGGTCGCGAACTTCTCGGTCGACCTCCCGGATGCCTCGGTCGCGATCCAGGTCTCGGGATCGTTCGGGTCGCGCCAGGAGGAGGCGCAGCGCCTGGGCAGGCTGCTGCGACCGAAGTCCGGCGGCCGCGGTGCGTCGTTCTACACGCTCGTCGCCCGCGACACCATCGACCAGGACTTCGCACTGGGTCGGCAGCGCTTCCTCGCCGAGCAGGGCTACTCGTACGAGATCCTCGACGCCGCCGAGCTGTAGACCCGGGCGCTGCCCGGGATCCTGTCCCCCGGGGACTGGGCATCCAGCGTTCGATCAGGCTACGGTCAGAGACTGTGTCCATGACTGACGCCTCGCCCAAGATCCTCGTCGTCGACGACGAGCCCCACATCCGCGACCTGCTCACCACGAGCCTGCGCTTCAGCGGCTTCGACGTGCGGTCGGTCGGCGCTGGCGCCGCCGCGATCTCGGCCGTGCTCGAAGACGAGCCCGACCTCATCCTGCTCGACGTCATGCTGCCCGACATCAACGGCTTCGGCGTCACCAAGCGGCTGCGCGCATCGGGCTTCACCTCGCCCATCCTGTTCCTCACGGCGAAGGACGACACCGACGACAAGGTCACCGGCCTCACCGTCGGCGGCGACGACTACGTCACGAAGCCCTTCTCGCTCGACGAGATCATCGCGCGCATCAAGGCCATCCTCCGCCGCACGCGCGCAGAGGACGACGACGCGACCCTGCGCATCGGCGAGGTCGTCATGAACCAGGACACGCACGAGGTCACGGTCGCCGACGAGGAGATCGAGCTCTCCCCCACCGAGTTCAAGCTGCTGCGCTACCTCATGCTCAACCCCAACCGCGTGCTGTCGAAGACGCAGATCCTCGACCACGTCTGGGAGTACGACTTCAACGGCGACGTCGGCATCGTCGAGTCGTACATCTCGTACCTGCGCCGCAAGGTCGACGGCCACACGAGCGAGCCGATGATCATCACCAAGCGCGGCTTCGGGTACATGCTCAAGGCTCCGAAGACCGCGTAGCCGCGTGCGTTCGCTGCGGACGCGGCTGGGCAGCGTCTCGCTCGCAGCCAGGATCACCATCCTCATCGTCGTCGTCATGACGATCGGCCTGCTCATCGCAGGCATCGGCACCATGACGGTCGTGCGACAGTCGCTCCTCGACGGCACCGACCGCGACCTGCAGTACGCCCTCGCGACGTACGACGACATCGACCTCGACAACCTCGACGACGTCGGGACGCGGCAGTGCGAGCTCGAGCAGGAGATCCCCAACACCTACTACATCGCGATCCTCGACGCCCGAGGAGCCGTGGTGTGCCGCAACAGCCCGGGCGGAGCGCAGCTCGACGCGCTGCCCGACCTCGACGGCGTCTCGCTCGCGTTCGTCGCGAGCGACGACCACCCGTTCAGCGTGCCCAGCCACAGCCGCGAGAACAGCTGGCGCATCGACGTCGTGCCGCTCGTCGCCGGCGCCGACGGCACGAGCCACACGCTCGTCGTCGCCGGCGGCCTCGACCGCGTCGAGAACACGTGGCGCAGCTTCGTCATCGTGTTCGCAGCCTTCGCGCTGCTGGCGATCCTGCTGGGTGCCGCGTTCACGCGCGTGCTCGTCGACACGGCGCTGCGGCAGCTGCGCACCGTCGCGCAGGTCGCGGAGCGCTTCGCGGACGGCGACTACGAGACGCGCCTCGCCGGCGGCGATCCGCGCACGGAGGTCGGCAGCCTCCGCCAGTCCCTGAACGGCATGCTCGCGCGCGTCGAGACCGCCCTCGAGGAGCGCGACGAGTCCGTGACCCAGATGCGGCAGTTCGTCGGCGACGCGAGCCACGAGCTGCGCACGCCGCTCGTGTCGGTGCGCGGCTACGCCGAGCTCTACCGCATGGGCGCCATCCAACGCCCGGAGGACGTCGCGAGCGCCATGGACCGCATCGAGCGCGAGGCGAAGCGCATGGGGACGCTCGTGGAGGACCTCCTGACCCTCGCGCGCCTCGACGAGCGGCGACCGCTGCAGCTGCGCCCGCTCGACCTCGTGCCGCTGCTGAACGACGCCGTGCTCGACGCCAGGGTCTCCGCGCAGGACAGGACGTTCCAGACGGTCCCGATCGATCCGGACGCGCAGACCGTCGTCGACCAGGCCGCAGCGCCCGCCGAGCTCTTCGCGCCCCCGCCGGTCGCCCCGCCCGCCGTCGTCCTCGCCGACGAGAACTCCATGCGGCAGGTCATCGCGAACCTCGTGGGCAATGCCTTGCGGTACACGGCTGAGGGCACGCCCATCGAGCTCGGGGTCGGGGTCTCGTGGCGCCGCCGCGAGGCCGTCGTCCACGTGATCGACCACGGCGAGGGCGTCGCGCCCGCGCTGCGCAAGAAGATCTTCCAGCGCTTCTACCGCGCCGACAAGTCCCGCGCGCGCGACACGGGGGGCTCCGGGCTCGGGCTCGCGATCGTGCAGGGCATCGTGGCCGCGCACGGCGGGCGCATCGACGTCGTCGAGACCGCCGGCGGCGGTGCGACGTTCCGCATCGCGATCCCGCTCGCAGGGGAGGCGGCGCTGCTCGAGCTCACCTCGCGCATCCATCCCGACCAAGCGACGACGACGAGCGGCTCTCCACAGCGCATGCGCCGGGCCCGCGACGACCTCTCCATCGACTCCTAGCCTCGGCCCACCCCGGCCTCGAACGGGACACCGAGGAGGACCGATGACCAGGTACGTCGTCGACAGCGACGCCATCGACGTCGCACGCGCAGCAGCGCACGCGACCGTGGGCCGCATCCAGACCGACTGCGCCGCGCTGCACGGCCAGCTGCAGGCGCTGCAGGACTCGTGGAGCGGCGGTGCGTCCGCCGCGTTCCAGGGCGTCGCCACCGACTGGCGATCGACGCAGCAGCGGGTCGAGGAGTCGCTGCGGCAGATCACCATCGCCCTGCAGACCGCCAGCCAGCAGTACGCCGACGTGGAGTCGGCGAACACCCGGCTGTTCGCCGTGTGATGCCGCCGCGCGGCTGCGGTCGCGGGCCGACGGACATGCAGGAAGGCCCCGAGCGCGATGCTCGGGGCCTTCCTGTCGGTCAGGGACTCAGAAGTCCATGCCACCCGTGGGGTCGCCGGCCGGGGCCGGGTTGCGCTCGGGCTTCTCGGCGACGACGGCCTCGGTCGTGAGGAACAGGCCGGCGATCGATGCTGCGTTCTGCAGCGCCGAGCGCGTGACCTTCACCGGGTCGGCGATGCCGGCAGCGAGCATGTCGACGTACTCGCCGGTCGCGGCGTTCAGACCGTGACCGGGCTCGAGCGCGCGCACCTTCTCGACCACGACGCCCGGCTCGAGGCCGGCGTTGAGGGCGATCTGCTTGAGCGGTGCGTCGATCGCGACACGCACGATGTTCGCGCCCGTCGCCTCGTCGCCCGTGAGCTCGAGCTTCGCGAACGCAGCCTTGCCCGCCTGGATGAGCGCGACGCCACCACCGGCGACGATGCCCTCCTCGACGGCCGCCTTCGCGTTGCGAACGGCGTCCTCGATGCGGTGCTTGCGCTCCTTGAGCTCGACCTCGGTCGCGGCACCCGCACGGATGACGGCGACGCCACCGGCGAGCTTCGCGAGGCGCTCCTGCAGCTTCTCGCGGTCGTAGTCCGAGTCGGTCGCGTCGATCTCCGAGCGGATCTGGCGCACGCGACCAGCGATGGCCTCGGCGTCGCCGGCACCCTCGACGATCGTCGTCTCGTCCTTCGTGATGACGACCTTGCGCGCACGACCGAGCTGCGAGAGCTGCACGCCCTCGAGCTTGAGGCCGAGCTCCTCGGAGATGACCTCGCCACCGGTGAGGATCGCGATGTCGGCGAGCTGCGCCTTGCGGCGGTCGCCGAAGCCGGGAGCCTTGACGGCGACCGACTTGAAGATGCCGCGGATCTTGTTCACGACGAGCGTCGCGAGCGCCTCGCCGTCGACGTCCTCGGCGATGATGACGAGCTGCTTGCCCGCCTGGATCACCTGGTCGACGATCGGGAGCAGGTCCTTGATCGCCGAGATCTTCTGGTTGGCGATGAGGACGTACGCGTCCTCGAACACCGTCTCCTGGCGGTCGGGGTCGGTGACGAAGTACTGCGACAGGAAGCCCTTGTCGAAGCGCATGCCCTCGGTGAGCTCGAGCTCGGTGCCGTAGGTGTTCGACTCCTCGACGGTGACGACACCCTCCTTGCCGACCTTGTCGATCGCCTCGGCGATCAGACGGCCGATCTCGGGGTCGGCGGCCGAGATGGACGCGGTCGCCGCGATCTCCTCGGTCGTCTCGATCTCCTTGGCCTGCGCGACGAGCTCCTCGGAGACCGCAGCGGTCGCCTTCTCGATGCCGCGCTTGAGGCTGATGGGGTCTGCGCCCGCCGCGACGTTGCGGAGGCCCTCGCGGACGAGCGCCTGCGCCAGCACCGTGGCGGTCGTCGTGCCGTCGCCTGCGACGTCGTCGGTCTTCTTCGCGACCTCCTTGACGAGCTCCGCGCCGATCTTCTCGAACGGGTCGTCGAGCTCGATCTCCTTCGCGATCGACACACCGTCGTTCGTGATGGTGGGTGCGCCCCACTTCTTCTCGAGCACGACGTTGCGGCCACGAGGACCGAGGGTGACGCGCACGGCGTCGGCGAGCGTGTTGAGACCACGCTCGAGGCCGCGTCGGGCCTCCTCGTCGAATGCGATCATCTTTGCCATTGCAGTCTCGTCCCTCCTGGACACGTCGACACGTCAGCTGGCACTCGACCGTCGCGAGTGCCAGGGTCGAGTCTGGCACTCAGGGCACGCGAGTGCAAGCGAGCCCGACGCGTCGCGACCTGGTTCGCGGAGGGCTCAGGATGCGGTCGCGGAGCCGGTCGTCGGCACGAGCTCCACCCACGAGTTGCCCTGAGCGAGCACCACGGGCTGACCGGCGGCGTCGACGACCTGGATGGGCGTCGTGATGTCGGGCTTCGACCACGTCACGGGCACCCAGGAGCATCCGCTCGCGACGAATCCATCGCCGCCGCGCCCCTCGAGCATCGTCTGCGGGATGTTGCCGTTGTTCTCGATCTGCACCCGCAGCACCACGACGTTCGCGGCGCCGAGCTGCTGCCCGCCGGCGTCGAGGTCGGCGACGCCCTGCTGGCTGCGCAGCCATCGTCCCGTCGTCGCGTCGCAGCCCCACTGCCGCGACTGGCTCGGCGAGAAGCTCATCGCGAGCTGCGACGCAGGCCCTCCGCTCGACTGCGACGTCGGGGCGGCCGCATCGCTCGCGTAGGCGAACTGCGGCTGCGGCGGCGCGAGCGCCGCGTTGTCCTGCTGCAGCTGCGCGGCCTGCAGCAGCACGTCGTGCGGTGCGGCGTGCGCCCCGCCCCGGGAGAAGTAGGCGTCGTAGGTGCCGCCGCCGTGCACGACGTTCGCGGTGCCCGTCACGGCCTGCATCGCCGCGACGAAGTGCGGCTGGCCGCCCGAGTAGGCCACCATGCCGCCGAACGGGCCGACGATGCCGGGATCCATCGGTCGGATCGAGCGCACGGGGCCGATCTGCTGCGGCACGTTCGAGTGCCACACGGCGACGTAGCGCGTCAGGCCGCCCTCGACGAGCTCCTCGTACACGAGGTCGGTCGCCTCGAGGCCGTACTGCGGCCGCGCCTCGGGATGGTCGTCGATCTTCGCGACGATCGCGGGCAGCGCGATGGCCGCGTCGACCTCGGCGCCGGTGAGCGGCGCGAGGATCGGCTCCGGCTCGGGCGCGGGCGTCGGGGTCGGCGAGGGCGCCTCGGAGGCGCTCGGCGAGGGCGACGGCTCGGGATCGCCTGCGCAGGCCGTCAGGAACGCGGCCCCGACGAGGACGATCGCGGCGACGCGGGTCGCCCTGGTGGAACGCGTGAGAGCTCGCATGCGGGCAACGATAGGTGCCCGCGCGCAGGCTCGACGACGAGGCTCGCCGAGCGCACGGCCTCCCCGTCGCTCGAGGGCCTCAGGGCGCGTCGGTCGACCCCGGCTCGGGCGCCGCGCCCGAGCCGACGATGACGGTGAGCACGGAGCCGGACAGCGGCGTCGGGGTCGCCTCCGTCGCCTCGGTGCCGACCGCCTGCGCGAGACCGAGCGCGTACGGCTCGAGGTCGCCTTCGAAGTAGACGGTCGTCGCGTCGCGCACCTCGCTCGCGTCGGCGACGGCGGCGACGGGCCAGCCCGCCTCCTGCAGCGTCTGCGCGACGGCGTCGGCGGCACCCGTGCCCGACGCGTCGAGCACCGTGACCGTCGTGCCCTCCGGCAGCGCCGCGGGGTCGGTGACGGCCTGCGGTCCCTCGACGATGCTCGTGTCGACGCCACCGACCCGCTGCAGCTGCAGCAGCGCGAGCCCACCGACGACGAGCAGCACGCACGCGGCCGCCGCGACGACGGCCGTCATCCACCAGCGCCACCAGCCTCGCTCGGGGGCGCGGTGCACGCCGACGCGACCGAGCCTGGGTGGCCGATCGAAGCGGTCGGTCACGACGGCTCCCCTCGGTCGCGGATGCGCTGGAGCCTGCGCACGAGCAAGGCGTCGTATCGCAGTGCGGCCTCCGTGTCGATGAGCGCGTTGAGCTGCTGGTAGTAGCGGGTGGTCGTCCAGCCGAACCGCTCGCGGATCGCGCTCGCCTTCGCACCCGCATGCGTGCGCGACGATCCTTCGAAGTCGAGGATCGACCGCTGCAGCGCCGTGAGGGCGACGGCGTCGACCGGCTCGGACATGACCCCCGATCATACCTTCGCCGAGGGCGTACGGCGCTGCGCGCCTCGACCGAGGCTCGGCGCGTAGCATCGAGGCATGAGCGACTTCCAGGCCCCGTCCGACCAGCAGTGGCGCGAGCGCCTCTCGCCGGAGGCGTACCAGGTGCTGCGCGAGGCGGGCACCGAGCGCCCCTGGACGGGTGCGCTGCTCGACGAGAACCGCCACGGCGTGTACTCGTGCGGCGCGTGCGGCCAGGAGCTCTTCAGCGACGAGGTCAAGTTCGACTCCGGGTGCGGCTGGCCGAGCTTCTACGAGGCCGACCCTGGCGCCGTGACCCTCATCGAGGACCGCTCGCTCGGCATGGTGCGCACCGAGGTGCGCTGCTCGCGGTGCAACAGCCACCTCGGCCACCTCTTCGACGACGCGCCGCAGACGCCGACGGGCGACCGCTTCTGCATGAACTCGGTCGCGCTCGACTTCACGCCGAAGGCCTAGCGCGCCGAGCGGCGCCCCCGCGTCAGGCTGCCGCGGGCGGCCGACGCCTGCGCACCGTCGACACGGCGACGCCTGCGATGGCGAGCGCCGCGCCGATGAAGGACAGCGCCGACACGGGATGCCCCGAGGTGGGCGCGACGAGGTCGAGCAGCAGCGCCATCACCACCTGGCCTGCGATCGACGCGAGCCCGAGCGCCAGCACGCCGATGCGGTGCACGGCGACGGCGGCGATCGCGATGAAGGCGCAGCCGAGCGGGCCACCGACGTAGAGCACCCACTCGGTCGGCAGCGGCTGCAGCTCGAGGCCGCCTGCGACGCGCACGAGCACGACGACCGCGAGCGCGACGGTGCCGACGAGGAAGTTGGAGGTCGTCTGCGTCAGCGCCGACTGCGTGTGGTGCTGCACCTGGCCGGCGAAGGCCTGCTGCACCGCGATGAGCATGCCTGCGGCGACCGGCAGCAGCACGAGCAGCATCGACGATGCCTGGAATCCGCCGGCGGCGGCACCCGTCGCGACGGCGGCGATCGTCACGAGCGCCCCCAGCACGCGCTGCGTCGTGACGCGCTTCGCGGCGAGCACGCCGACGCCGACGCGGTCGACGGCGATGCCCGAGAGGGTCTGGCCGGCCACGATGCCCACGGTGAACAACGCGACGCCGAGCGTCGGCACGGCGAGTCCCTGCGTCGCGACGACCACGGCGCCGAAGAGACCCGTCATCGCGTACCACCAGCGCAGCCTGCCCTCGCGCAGCGCCGCGACCATGCGGCGCGCACCGGAGCGGCCGGCAGGCAGCGCGACCGACAGCGCCCCGACCAGGATCAGGCCCACCCCGAACGAGATGAGCGCCGCGGTGACGCCGTCGCCGATCCGCACGGCCAGCTCGCCATTCACTCGGCTCTGGGCCGCCATCGCCATGCCGCCGACGAACGCAGCGAGGATCCACACGAGACGCACCGGCTCAGCCTACGCGTGGGGCGGCACCTCGACCGACGCGTCCCGCGAGCGTGGCAGGATGCTGGCAGCGCCTCCTTAGCTCACCGGGTAGAGCACCGCACTTGTAATGCGAAGGTAGCCGGTTCGAGTCCGGCAGGAGGCTCGAGCGGCGATCAGCCCTCGGCGACGAACACGGCGAACGCGCCCGCGTCGCCGACGTCGCCCGAGAACAGGCGGTCGCCGACGAAGACGCTCGGCACACCCTGCAGCGGCGTGCCGTCCGGCAGCGGATCCTGCAGCGCCCGCTCGGTCGCCTGCCGCGTCCACCACGCGAACGTGCCGTCCTCGACGCACGCTCCCGCGCCCTCCGACGCCTCCTCGGCGAGCTCGACGACGCTCGCCGCGTCGAGGTCGACGTTCGCCTCCAGCAGCGTCTGCAGCAGCGGCAGCGCCGCATCGGGGTCGGCGTCGGCGACGCACGCGACGGCGTTGACCCCGAACGAGGCCGCGTAGCCGCTCTCGAGCGTGTCGTACAGCGCGACCGGCTGGTACACGACCGTCGCGGTGCCGTCCGCCGCCCATGCGGCGAGCTGCTCCCGGTTCGCGGCCTCGAATCGTGCGCAGTACTCGCACGTGGGATCGACGACGACGGTGATGACCGTGCCCTCGAGCGCAGGGGGCGAGGGCTCCGCGTCGGCGGCGACCGGATCCTGCTCGACGACGCCCGAGTCGTCGACGACGAGCGCGTCCGCGAGGTTCGCGGGGCCGTCGGCGGGCTGCAGCGCCCAGATCTCGCCGCCCAGCGTCTCCTGCAACGCCTCGACGTCCGGATCCTGCACGATCCACCTGCCTGCGGAGAGCACGGGGATGTCGCGCAGCAGCGCACCCGTGCGCAGCTGCGCGGCCTGCCCGTCGTCGACCGCGATCGTCAGCACCGTGTCGGTGCCGCACGTCGCGACCGCGGGCTCCGCCTCGTCGTCGCGGTACTGCTCGACGAGGTCGTCGCACGCGCCGCCCGCGTCGATGTAGGCAGCCGACAGCTCGCCGAGCGTCTGCGGCGCGGCCGGCTGCTGATCCTGCGCGCACCCGGCGAGCAGGAGCACCGCCGCGCACCCGGCGAGCCAGGTGCGCGCGCGCATCAGCCCTCGCTCGGCTCGGGCGTCGACTCGCTCGGAGCCGGGGACTCCTCGGTCTCGCCCGAGTCGCCGCCGATCTGGCCGAGCTGCGCCTGCACGAAGGCCGTGAACGAGGCGCCGTCGCCGGGCTGGCCGCGGTACTGCTCGCCGTTCACGAGCACCGTCGGCGTGCCGGTGATCTCCACGCCGTCCTCGCCGGACGGGCCGGGCTCGAGCTGGGCGTCCTGCGTCGCCCGCTCGACCCATCCCTCGAACTGCACCGACTCGATGCACTCCGTGAACGCCGCATCGGTGTCGATGCCCGCCTGCGCGGCGAGGTCGACGAGCTCGTCGTCGGTGAGCCCCTCGGTGCCCTCCGCCGGCTGGTTCTCGTACATGATCGTGTTCCACTCGTAGAACGAGTCGGGAGCCGCCTCCGCGACGCACGCCGCGGCGTTCGCGGCACGCGTCGAGTACTGCTCGCCGAGCGAGAGCCTGTCGAGGAACGACACGGGGTGGTACTCGATCGTGGCGACGCCGTCGGTGAGCAGCTGGTCGATGTACGGGCCGTTCGTCGTCTCGAAGGCGCCGCAGAACGGGCAGAGGTAGTCCTGGTAGACGACGATCTGCAGCACGTCGTCGCGCTCCTCGGTGGGCACCGGGGCGTCGTCGGCGGCGAGCGCGGGCGTCGTCTCGGCGGCGTAGCCCGCGCCGATGACGATGCCGTCGGATGCCATGTTCTCCGGACCCGGCCCCGGAGGGCGGATCGCATTGACGATCACGAGCGTCACGATCGCCACGAGGGCGACCGCGCCGAGCAGGATGCCGCCGATCGTGAGGCCCTTCGTGAGGCGCTCACGGCGCTGCCGCTGCTGCTGCTGCTGCTTGGCGGTCTCACGAGCCTGCGCGCGGCGCTCGTTCTTCGTCAGTCGTCGATCGTTCGTCATCGGTCCTCGTCGGTGTCGTGGGGCCGAGGGACAGGATACGTGCCATTGCTATGAGGATGCGCCACGCGTGTGCCAGAGTGGCAGGCGTACGGGACTACGAGGTCCCGCTTCCATTCACGAAGGATCGTCCGGCACGTACCTGCCGGTGAAGGAGGATGACGATGGCGTCCGTCACGTTCGACAAGGCAACCCGTCTCTACCCGGGTGGCACCCGGCCGGCAGTCGATGCGATCGACCTCGAGGTCGCCGATGGCGAGTTCCTCGTCCTCGTCGGCCCCTCCGGCTGCGGCAAGTCCACGACCCTGCGCATGCTCGCGGGGCTCGAGGAGGTGAACGACGGTCGCATCCTCATCGGCGACCGCGACGTCACCGACGTGCCCCCGAAGGACCGCGACATCGCGATGGTGTTCCAGAACTACGCCCTGTACCCGCACATGACGGTGGCGGAGAACATGGGCTTCGCGCTGAAGATCGCAGGCGTCGGCAAGGACGAGCGCGCCGAGCGCGTGCTCGAGGCCGCGAAGCTGCTCGACCTCGAGCCGTACCTCGCACGCAAGCCGAAGGCGCTCTCCGGCGGTCAGCGGCAGCGCGTCGCCATGGGACGTGCGATCGTGCGCCAGCCACAGGTGTTCCTCATGGACGAGCCGCTGTCGAACCTCGACGCGAAGCTGCGCGTGCAGACGCGCACGCAGATCGCATCGCTGCAGCGCCGCCTCGGCGTCACGACCGTCTACGTCACGCACGACCAGACCGAGGCGCTCACGATGGGCGACCGCATCGCGGTGCTGAAGGACGGCATCCTGCAGCAGGTCGGCACCCCGCGCGACCTGTACGCGAGCCCCGCGAACGTCTTCGTGGCCGGCTTCATCGGCAGCCCCGCCATGAACCTGCTGCAGCTGCCCACGAACGACCAGGGCATCCTGTTCGGCGACCACGTCGTGCCGATCCCCCGCGAGACGCTCGCGAAGGCGAAGCAGATCACGGTCGGCATCCGCCCGGAGGACCTGACCATCACGACGTCGGGCCCCGGCCTGCCGATCTCGGTCGACCTCGTCGAGGAGCTCGGCGCCGACGGCTACCTGTACGGCACGGCGCAGACGTCGAAGGTCGTCGACGCGTCGGAGGCCGTGGACACCGAGGCGGAGGCGACGGAGGGCGTGAGCCTCGTCGCCCGCGTCGACGGCCGCAGCCACCCGCAGATCGGCGACCAGATCTTCGTCACGCCCGACCCCGACCACCTGCACCTGTTCGACGCGGAGTCCGGCGAGCGCCTGTAGCGATCGACGCACGACAGGAGGGGCGGGGGCATCGGCCCCGCCCCCCCTGGCATGTCAGGACCCGATCGCGTCCTCGACGAACTGCTGGAACGCCGCGGCGTCGCCGGGATCGCCCTCGTATCGCTCGCCGTCGACGAGCACGGTCGGCGTGCCGGCGAGCGCGTCCGGCTGCCCGGGCAGGGGCGTCGTCGTGGCAGCCCGCGTCGCGGCCTCGACGAACGGCCGGTACGCGACCTGCTCCACCGCGTCCGTGAGCGCCGGCGACGACGCCCCGGCCTCCTCGGCGATGCGCAGCAGCTCGGCGTCGTCGAGGCCCTCCGAGTCCTCCGGAGGCTGCTGCGCCCACAGCGCCTCGAGCACCCCGGGCACGGCATCCGGGTGCAGATCGGCGACGGCGGCGACGAGGTTCGCCGCACGCGTCGAGTACTCGGTGCCCTGCGACAGCCGGTCGAGGAACGAGATCGGATGCGTCTCGAGCGCCACGTCGCCGTCTGCCACGGCCTGCGCGAGCATCGCGCCGTTCGCATCCTCGAACTGCGCGCAGAACGGGCACAGCAGGTCGACGTAGACGACGACCGGCACGCGGTCGCCGACGTCATCGGTGGGCACGGGCGTCGCGGTCGCCATCGGCGTGGCCACGAAGCCCTCGTCGGTCTGCACGAAGCCGTGGCTCGCCATGTTCGCGGGGAAGCCCGTGGCCGTCGCGGCGCCGTCGGTGATGGCGGGCGCAGCGGGCACGGCGACGCAGCCGGCGGCGGCGAGGACGAGGGCGGCGGAGGCGAGGGAGGCGATGCGACGCATGCCCGCGACGATAGGGCATGACCGGCTGCGCACCCTGTCCTAGGCTCGCAGCATGAGCGGCAACCTGCGCATCACGTCCGCACTGATGGACGGCGCCCTGCTCGAGATGCCGTGGGACGTGCCGCTCGAGGAGTGGACGGACGACGTCGTCGTGACGCTGCCGAAGGGCATCTCGCGCCACCTGGTGCGCTTCGCCCACCTCGCGGGCCGCGTCGTCGCCCTCAAGGAGACCACCGACGAGATGGCGCGCGGCGAGTACGACATGCTGCGCACGCTGCAGCGCCTGCAGGTGCCGTGCGTCGAGCCGCTCGCCGTCGTCGCCGGACGCGTCGACGCCGACGGCGAGCCGCTCGCGACGATCCTCGCCACCCGCCACCTGAAGTTCTCGATGCCGTACCGCGCCCTGTACTCCGGCTCGCTGAAGGTCGCGACGGCGCAGCGCCTCGTGGATGCGCTGGCGCTGCTGCTCGTGCGCCTGCACCTCGTGGGCTTCTTCTGGGGCGACGTGTCGCTGTCGAACACCCTGTTCCGCCGCGACGCGGGCGCCTTCGCGGCCTACCTCGTCGATGCCGAGACCGGCAAGCTCTACCCGGGCGGCCTGTCGCGCGGGCAGCGCGAGAACGACCTCGAGATCGCCCGCGTGAACATCGCGGGCGAGCTGCTCGACCTGCAGGCGGGCGGACGCCTCGACGACGGGCAGGATCCCGTCGACGTCGCAGGCTCGATCGTCGCCCAGTACCGCGAGCTGTGGTCGCAGCTCACCGACGTCGAGCAGTTCGACCAGGCGGAGCGGTGGCGCATCAACGAGCGCGTCGAGCGGCTCAACGTGCTGGGCTTCGACATCGAGGAGCTGCAGATCCGCACCGACCAGTCGGGCACGAGCGTGCGCATCCAGCCGAAGGTCGTCGACGCCGGGCACCACCACCGCCGACTGCTGGGCCTGACGGGCCTCGACGCGGAGGAGAACCAGGCGCGGCGCATGCTCAACGACCTCGACCAGTTCGCGGCGTCGCAGCGGCGCCGCGACCCCGACGCCGACGACGAGCAGCTCGCGCACGACTGGCTCGTCACGCGCTTCGAGCCGGTCGTGCAGGCCGTGCCGCGGCACCTGCGCGGCCGCCTCGAGCCCGCGGAGGTGTTCCATCAGGTGCTCGAGCACCGGTGGTACATCGCGGAGCGGCAGGAGCGCAGCGTGCCGCTGGCCGAGGCCGTGCAGTCGTACGTCGTCGACGTGCTCGAGCACCGCCGCGACGAGGCGGCGGTGCTCGAGGTGACGACGCAGACGGTGCCGATCCCGATCATCGGCCCGAACGGCCAGCCGATCGGCGACGAGGACCTCGAGGTCGACTGGCGCGACCTGGTCTGACGCCTGCCGGGTGCGTGAGCCGGGCGCGTCAGGCGCTGCGGCGGCGCGCGACCTCGTAGAGCGTCACCGACGCGGCGATGCCCGCGTTCAGCGACTCGGTCGCCGACGTGATCGGGATGGAGACGATCGCGTCGCACGTCTCGGCGACGAGCCGCGACAGCCCCTTGCCCTCGCTGCCGACGACGATCGCGATCGGGCCGTCCGCGAGGTCGAGCTCGTGCAGGTTCACGTCGCCGTCACCGTCGAGCCCCACGACGAACACGCCCTCCGCCTTGAGGTCCTCGAGCGCGCGCGTGAGGTTCGCGGCGATCGCCACGGGCGTGCGGGCGGCGGCTCCCGCGCTCGTGCGCCACGCGGCTGCGGTGACGCCCACCGAGCGACGCTGCGGCACGATGACGCCGTGCGCGCCGAACGCGGCGGCCGAGCGGATGATGGCGCCCAGGTTGCGCGGGTCGGTGACGCCGTCGAGCGCGACGAGCAGCGCGGGCTGCTTCGCCTTGCGCGCAGCCTCGAGCAGGTCGCTGGGATGCGCGTACTGATACGGCGGCACCTTGATGGCGATGCCCTGGTGCACGGTGTCGGGGCCCGAGAGCCGGTCGAGCTCGGGACGCATGACCTCGAGCACGGGGATCTGCCGCGACGTCGCGATCTTCAGGATCTCGCGCACGCGCTCGTCGACCTCGATGCGGGCGGCGACGTACAGCGCGGTCGCGGGGATGCGGGTGCGCAGCGCCTCGAGCACGGCGTTGCGGCCCGTCACGAGCTCGGAGTCGTCGCTCGCGCTCGTCGGCTTGCGGTGGCGCGGCGGCTGCGACTGGGTCGGCCGACCGCTGCGCGCCTGCGCGGCGGCGAGGCGGTCCTTCGCAGCCTTGCGCTGACCGGCGGGGTGCCAGGAGCGGTCCTCCGCCTTCGGCGTGGGGCCCTTGCCCTCGAGCGAGCGCCGGTTCTTGCCGCCGGTGCCCTTCGGGGCGCCCTTCTTGCCTCGGGGGCGCTGCGGCTTGTTGCTGCTGCTCATGCGATGCTCCAGGTGGTGTCGTCCTTGCCGTCGGCGACCGCGATGCCCGACGACGACAACGCGTCTCGGATGCGGTCGGCCGACGCGAAGTCTCGTGCGTCGCGCGCGGCGCGACGATCGGCGATGAGGGTCTCGACGAGCCGTGCCAACGCGGCCTCGGCCGCACCGCCTCCCCCGTCGCCCCACGCGGGATCGGCGGGGTCGAGGCCGAGGACGCCCAGCATGCCGCGCACGGCGGCGGCGGCATCCAGCGCGGCCCGCTCCTCGCCCGCGTCGATGGCGGCGTTGCCAGCACGCACGGCGTCGTGCAGCACGGCGACGGCCTGCGGCGTCGAGAGGTCGTCGTCCATCGCGGCACCGAACGCCTCGGGCACGGCGCCCACAGGCACCTCGCCGAGCCGGCCGGCTCGCTCGAGGAATCCCTCGACACGTGCGAAGGCCGCCTCGGCCTCCGCGAGCGACCCGTCGGCGAGCACGCCCTCGACCGTGCGGATGTCGATGGCCGAGCGGTAGTGGGGAACGCTCAGGAAGTAGCGCACGACGATGGGCCGGGCGGAGGCGAGCAGCTCGTGGGCGAAGATCGAGTTGCCGAGCGACTTCGACATCTTCTCGCCGTCGACGTTCACCGTGCCGTTGTGGCTCCACACGCTCGCGAACGGCAGACCCGCCGCCGTCGACTGCGCGAGCTCGTTCTCGTGGTGCGGGAAGCGCAGGTCGAGGCCGCCACCGTGCACGTCGAACGCGTCGCCGAGGTACCGGCGTGCCATGGCGGAGCACTCGATGTGCCAGCCCGGCCTGCCCACGCCCCACGGCGACGCCCAGGACGCCGATGCGGGCTCGTCGTCCTTCGTCGCCTTCCACAGCGCGAAGTCGCGGCTGTCGCGCTTGCCGCGCGGGTCGGCATCCTCCGCAGGCGCGAGGTCCTCGAGGCGCTGCCTCGTGAGGGCGCCGTACTCGGGCCAGGAGCGCACGTCGAAGTAGACGTCGGCCGAGCCGTCGAGCGCGGCATACGCGTGGCCGCGGGCGATGAGCGTCTCGATGAGCTCCTGCATCTGCGGGATCGACGCCGTCGCGCGCGGCTCGTACGTGGGCGGCAGGATGCCGATCGCGCGGTACGCAGCGGAGAACTCCAGCTCGACGCGGTACGCGAGCGCGAACCACGCCTCGTCGCCTGCGGCGTTCGCGAGCACCTTGTCGTCGATGTCGGTGACGTTGCGCACGAGCGTCGTACGCAGCCCGCGATGCTCGAGCCATCGACGCCACACGTCGTACGCGAGCGCGCTGCGCAGGTGCCCGACGTGGGGGCTCGACTGCACCGTCGGCCCGCACACGTAGAACGACACCTCGCCCGCGCGCACGGGCGCGAGGTCGACGGTGCGCTGCGCGCGCGAGTCGTGGATGCGGATGGTCACCCGAAGAGCCTACGGTGCGCGCTGCGTCGCTGGCGCCCGGCCTGCGCCTCGGGCCGTAGGATCGGCGCACACCGTCACGCGAGGGAGCCCGATGCCGTCCGCCCGTTCGCAGGAGATGCTCGTGCGAGCAGCGACCCTGTACTACCTCGACGGGCTGTCGCAGGCCGAGGTGGCCGCGGCGATCGGGGTGTCGCGCTCCAACGTGTCGCGCGTGCTCGCGGAGGCGCGCAAGGCGGGCATCGTGACGATCACGATCACGGATCCCTTCGGCCGCGCATCCGACCTCGAGCAGCTGCTGCAGCAGCGCTTCGGCCTGCGCGAGGTGCGCGTCGCCCGCGGCCCTGACGACGACCTGGGCCGCGTCGGCCTGCTGGGTGCGGAGTGGCTCGAGCGCGAGCTGCCGCACGAGGGGGCGATCGCGCTGTCGTGGGGTGCGAGCGTGCAGGCCGTGGTCGACGCCGTCGAACCCGGCCGTTCACGTCCGCGGCTGGAGGTGCTGCCGCTCGTGGGCGGCCTGTCGATCGTCGACTCCGCGCAGGACGGCAACGTGCTCGTGCGCTCCCTCGCGACGCGGCTCGGCGCGAACCACCGCCGCCTCTACGCGCCCGCCGTCGTCGAGTCGGCGTCGCTGCGCGACGGGCTGCTGCGCGAGTCGACCATCGGATCCGTGCTCGAGTCGGCGGCGCACGCGCAGATCGCGATCGTCGGCATCGGCGTCGTCGGCTCGGGTGCCTCCGCCGCGATCGTCGAGTCCACGAACCTCACCGCCGACGAGCAGACGGCGTTCGAGGCCTCCGGCGCCGTCGGCGACTGCTGCACGCGCTTCTTCGACGCATCCGGGCATCCCGTGGACTCCCCCGTCGACCGCCGCGTCGTCGCGATCGAGCTCGATGCGCTGCAGGACGTCGAGACGGTCGTCGCCGTCGCCGTCGGCGCGCAGAAGGCGCCCGCGGTGCGCGCGGCGATCACCGCGTCGTTCGTCGACGTGCTCGTCATCGACGAGCCGCTCGCGACGGCGCTGCTCGCCGAGGCGTAGCCGCCTCGCGCCAGAGCCGCTCGACGCGGATCGGTGCCGCTACGACGTCAGCGTCAGCAGCGCGTCGAACGCCGCCGCGAGCGCCTGGGGCGTCGTCGCGGCGCGCAGCGACGCATCCCAGCCGTCGCGCTGCACGAGGTCGACGAGCCGCCCGAGCACCTCGAGGTGGGCGTGCGCCTCGGTGACGAGCAGCACGATCACGACGTCGAGCTCCACGCGGTCGTCTGCGGTGCCCATGACGCCGAACGGCACCGGGCGCGCGAGCGTCGCGACCGCGAAGCCCGCCTCGCGCACATGCGACGGGTCGGCATGCGGGATCGCGACCGGCACCACGGTGGGCAGCCCCGTCGGGTACGCGTGCTCGCGCTGCACGAGCGCATCGGCGAACGACGGCTCGGCGTGCCCTGCGCGGATCGCGAGGTGGGCGAGCTGCCGCAGCACGTCGTCGGCATCCGACGCGTCGAGCCGGGCCGCGCACGCCGCTGGCAGCGATCGCATCGCTCCCGCCATCGCATCGCTCATCGCCATCGCAGCCTCCTCGCTCACGGATGACTCCATCTTGGGGCACGGATGTGCGCGTCGCACCCGAATCGTGCGGATCGGTGGCAGGATCATGCCAACTCGATGCGAAGGAGCATCCCATGAGCACCAAGCGCATCCTCGTCGTCTGCGGCACCGGCGTCGCCACCTCCACCGTGGTCGTGCAGAAGGTCCGCGCATTCTGCGAGGCGGAGGGCATCGATGCGACGATCTCGCAGGCCGCCGTCGCCGAGCTCGCCTCCGGCGCCACGAACGCCGACCTCATCGTCGCCACCACCCAGGTGCCAGGCACCGTGCAGATCCCCGTCGTGCACGGCCTGCCGTTCCTCACCGGCATCGGCGTCGACGCCGTGCACGCGCAGCTGCGCACCCACCTCGCCTAGCGGGGCACCCCGCGGCGCCCGCCGCAGCCACCACCGGTCATCGCAGGAGCAAAGGAGCTTCTCATGGACGCCCTCACCGACACCCTCTCGGCCGTCAGCGGCTATCTCAGCGCCCTCGGCGCCTCGATCACCCTGCCGTTCCTCATCGCCGTCTTCGGCCTCATCCTGGGCCAGAAGGTGCCGCAGGCGATCCGCGCCGGCCTGCTCATCGGCGTCGGGTTCATCGGCATCAACCTCGTCATCGGCCTCATGAGCACGCAGGTCGGGCCCGCCGCGACCGGCATCGCCGAGAGCCTCGGCGTGAACCTGACGACGATCGACGTCGGCTGGCCGTCGTCGGCCGCGATCGCGTTCGGGTCGACGATCGGCGCGATCATCATCCCGCTCGGGCTGCTCGTCAACGTCGTGCTGCTCGCGACCGGGCTCACCCGCACGTTCAACATCGACCTGTGGAACTTCTGGCACACCGCGCTCGTCGGCGCGCTCGTCGCCGCCGTCACCGAGAGCTTCTGGCTCGGCATGGCCGCCGCGGCCGTGCACATGACCGTCGTGCTCGCGCTCGCCGACCTCTCCGCGCCGTGGATTCAGAAGTACTTCGGGTTCCCCGACATCTCGTTCCCGCACGGCACCGCCGCCCCGTACATCGCGTTCGCCGTGCCGCTCAACTGGCTCTTCGACCGCATCCCCGGCTTCCGCAACCTCAAGGCCGACCCCGCGACGATCCAGAAGCGCTTCGGCGTCTTCGGCGAGGCGATGATCCTCGGCTTCGTGCTCGGCCTGCTGCTCGGCATCCTCGGCTTCGGCTTCGACGACCCTCGCGCCGACTCGATCGCGATCCTCACGCTCGCCGTGAGCCTCGCAGCCGTGATGGTGCTGCTGCCGCGCATGGTGTCGCTGCTCATGGAGGGGCTCATCCCCATCTCGGAGTCGGCGAAGACCTTCGTCGAGCGCCGATTCCCTGGCCGCAAGTTCTACATCGGCCTCGACGCCGCGATCGCGGTGGGGCAGCCTGCGGTGCTCGCGACGTCGCTCGTGCTCGTGCCCGTGACGGTCGTGGTCGCCGTGGCGCTCGCGCCGCTGGGCAACACGGTGCTGCCGTTGGTCGACCTCGCCACCATCCCGTTCATCGTGGCGATCATGGTGCCGCTGTTCCGTGGCAACATCGTGCGCTCCGTCATCGGCGGCGCGATCGTCATCGGCATCGGCCTGTTCATCGCGACGGCCACCGCGGGCTCGTTCACGCAGATCGCGCTCTCGGCCGGCTTCGAGCTGCCGGACGGGGCGACGCGCATCTCGTCGCTCGTCGACGGCGCCAACCCGCTCACGGGGCTGTTCTTCGGCGCCTCGCAGCTGGGCGGCTGGACGATCGCGGTGCTGGGTGCGCTCGCGCTCGCGTTCGCGTTCGCCGTCTCCCGCGTGGAGCGGCGCCGCGACGTCGCCCGCCGTGCGGAGGCCGAGGCGGAGGCGGCGAGCGCCGAGCGTGCGACGGAGCCCCCGCAGCCTGCGGAGGCGTAGGCCTCGCCTGCCACTCCGAGACGCGTTTCGCAGGCGATCACGGGGGTCGGAGGGGTATCTTCCCTCGCGACCCCCGGATCGCCTGCGAGACGGAATCCGTCGGCCGGCGGCGGGCGGCGCGCTACGCGATGAGCGCCGGGTTCGCCGCGAGCTCGCGCATGCGCTGCAGCACGCGCGCGGCATCCGCGCCGTCTGCCACGCGGTGATCGAGCGTCAGGCCGACGGTGCACTGCAGGCGCGGCCCGAACGAGCCGTCCGGATGCACGAGGATGCGCTGCGCGATCGACCCCGTCGACAGCGCCGACGACTGCGGCGGCGTGAGCAGCGCGTTGAAGCGCTCGATGCCGAAGCCGCCGAGGTTCGACAGCACGCTCGTGCCACCCTGCAGCCGATCGCCCGGCAACGTGCCAGACCGCGTCTGCTCCACCGTCTCGGCGATCGACGCCTTGAGCGCCGCGAGCGGCTGACGGTGCGGGTCGACGAACACCGGCGCGATGAGGCCCGTGGGGCTGTCGACCGCGAGCGCGATGCCCACGTGCACGTTCGCCACAGGCCCCTCGTCGGTCCACGTCTGGTTCACGGGAGCCGACTCGGCGAGCGCCTGCGCCTGCATGCGCATGAGGATCGCCGTCCAGCTCGCGCCGCCCAGGTCGGTCTTGCGCACGGCGTCGAGCCTCGACAGGTCGAGGTCGACGTAGGCGGTGAACTGCGGCACGAGCGCCGACTGGTCCATGACCCTCGCGACCGCCATGCGGGTGCGGCGGCGACGCGAGGCCGCCGGGTCGCTCTGCGCCTTCGGCCGCGCAGCGGCGGCAGGTGCCGCAGCAGGCGCCGCGGATGGGGTCGCGGCCGGCGCCGGCGCGGATCCGCCGGCAGGTGGGGCTGCCGGCGCCGGCGCGACGGGGGGCTGCGGCGACGCTGTCGCGAACGCCGCCGCAGGCTCGTGGGTCGACGACGCCTCGACGTCGCCGACGGTGATCGCACCCCAGCGGCCCGTGCCCTGCACGGTGCCGAGGTCGACGCCCGTCGAGGTGGCGAGCGTGCGCGCAGCGGGCACGGCTGCCGGCCAGTCGGCGGCGCCGGAGGCAGCCTCGGCCTCGGTGGGCGCCGCGGGCTCCGCGACGGCGTCGGCGACGGGCGTCGCCTCGGCCGCGTCGCCTGCAGGGGCGTCGAAGAGGCCGCCGAGCAGGTCGTCGCTGTCGGAGGTGATGTACGCGATGGGGTCGCCGACGGCGATGACGTCGTCGGGCTCGGCGACGATGCGCGCGAGCACGCCGTCGTAGGGGCTCTCGACCTCCATGTCGACCTTGTCGGTCGTCACCTCGGCGACGGCCTCGCCGCTCTTCACGGCGTCGCCTGGCTGCTTGAGCCAGACGACCATGGTGCCCTCCTCCATGGTCATCGACATCTTCGGCATCGTCAGCGCGAGCTCTGGCATGTCACCACTCCTGCACGAGCGCCGTGGCGGCCGCGACGATGTCGTCGACCTGCGGCACGACGGCCCGCTCGAGCTTGGGCGCGTACGGGATGGGCACGTCGAGGCCCGAGAGGCGTCGGATGGGTGCGCGCAGGTGCACGAACGCCTCCGACTCGGCGATGATCGCCGACACCTCGCTCATGAACCCGAGCGTCCGCACCGCCTCCTGCACGAGCAGCACGCGACCGGTCTTGACGACCTCGGCGAGGATCGTCTCCGAGTCGAGCGGCGTGAGCGTGACGGGGTCGACGACCGTCGCCTCGATGCCTTGCTGCGCGAGGATCTCGGCGGCCTCGAGCGATCGCTGCACCTCGACGCCCGTCGCGACGATCGTGACGTCGCCGCCGGTGCGACGCACGGCGGCCACGCCGATGGGCGTGCGCACGTCGCCGGTGCGCACCTCGAACGACTGCTTGTAGAGCAGCTTGTGCTCGATGATCATCACGGGGTTCGGGTCGTCGAGCGCCGCCAGCAGCAGGCCCTTCGCGTCGTCGCCCGATGCGGGCATGACGACCTTGAGGCCTGGGATGTGCGCGAACCACGACTCGAGCGACTGCGAGTGCTGCGCCGCAGCGCCCGTGCCGGAGCCGCCGGGGGCGCGGATGACGAGCGGCACGCTCGCCTCGCCGCCGAGCATGAAGTGGATCTTCGCCGCCTGGTTGGCGATCTGGTCCATCGCCTGCGCCGTGAAGTCGGAGAACTGGATCTCGACGATCGGCTTCATGCCCGTCATCGCGGCGCCGACGCCGAGGCCGACGATGCCGAGCTCGGAGATGGTCGTGTCGCGGATGCGCTCGGTGCCGACGTCGTCGACGAGCGTGCCGGTGACGCCGAACGCGCCACCGTAGCGTCCGACGTCCTCGCCCATGAGGAACACGGCCGGGTCGGCCTCGATCGCGATGCGCAGCGCGTCGCGGATGGCCTCGGCGTACGTCATCTCGGCCGTCTCGGCGCCGGGGCGGGCGCCGAGACCCACGGGGTGCGCGGCGCCGTCATGCACCGCGGGGCGCTGCTGGTCCTGCAGGGTCATCGCATGGCTCCCTGGGTCGTGGCGTACACGGCCTCGAGGAGGCCCTCCGGCGTCGCATCCGGTGCAGCGGCTGCGCGCTGCACCGCGGCGCGCAGGTCGTCGCGCACCTCGTCGCGCACGGTCTGCACGTCGTGCTCGGTGAGCGTGCCCGCGTCGAGCACGGCCTTCTCGAACCGCGCGATCGGGTCGTTCGACTCGCGCCACGAGTCGATCTCGTCGCGTGTGCGGTACAGGTTCTTGTCGCTCTTGGAGTGGCCGCGCCAGCGGTACGTCTCGGCGACGATGAACGTGGGGCCCTCGCCTGCGCGGGCACGGGCGACGGCGGTCTCGACGGCGTCGTGCACGGCCTGCACGTCGTTGCCGTCGACGGTGACGCCGGGGATGCCGTAGCCGTTCGCGCGGTCCGAGAGGCGCTCGAGCGGGAACGCCTTCGCCGACGACATCGACATGCCGTAGAGGTTGTTCTCGCAGAGGAACACGACCGGCAGCTTCCACATCGCCGCGAGCACGACGCCCTCGTGCCATGCGCCCTCGCCCATCGCGCCGTCGCCGTGGAAGCAGAGGGCGACCTGATCGGTGCCGCGCATCTGCGCGCTGAGGCCGGCGCCTGCCGCGATGGGGACGCCGCCTGCCACGATGCCGTTGGCACCGAGGTTGTTGGTCGCGGCGTCGGCGATGTGCATCGAGCCGCCGCGACCGCGGCAGTAGCCGGTCTCCTTCGCCAGCAGCTCGGCCATCATGCGCTCGAGGTCGGCACCCTTGGCGATGCAGTGGCCGTGGCCGCGGTGCGTCGAGGTGATGTAGTCGTCTCGGCGCAGCGCCATGCAGGCGCCGGTGGGCACGGCCTCCTGGCCGATCGAGAGGTGCATGGTGCCGTGCATCATGCCCCGGCCGTAGAGGTCCTCGACGGCCTCCTCGAAGCGGCGGATGCGCCAGAGCGTGCCGAGCGCCTCGATGGCAGCGGCGCGGTCGGTGATGATCTGCATCAGCGCGCCCCCGCCGTCACGAGCGAGCCGAGGTCGATCGGCGCGGATCCGCCGTCGAGCACGCCTGCGGCGAGGAGCGCGTCCTGCAGCCTGCGCAGCAGCACGATCGTGCGCGTCTCGTCGAGCGTGACGTCGTCGTAGGTGATCGCGGTGCCCTTCGGCACGTCGCGCACGAGCGTCGCGGCGCTCGCGAGCCCGATGGGCAGCTCGCGGCCCTCGCGCGCCTCCGCAGCGGGCACGGCGTCGCCGTAGACGTGCTCGCCGCCGATGCCGTCGATGCGCTCGCCCGCCACGAGGTCGCGCTTCGCCATCGCCGAGACGTCGGCCTTCCACGCGCGCGGCGCGAGCGAGGGCTGCCCGTCGACGATGACCTCGCCGATCGACAGCACGGCCTCGACGGAGGCGAGGTGGTACGGGCGGTAGAAGGAGAAGTACGGGCCGTCGCCCATCTTCAGGTACGACAGCTCCTCGTGCACGACGGGGTGCGTGGCCTTGCCGATGACGAACACGCCGGGTGCGACGTCGCCGGTGGCGTAGTCGACGACGCCGGAGGCCTCGAGGATGCCGCCGTCTGCGATGGGCTTGAAGACGTCCTGGAGCGTCTTCACCGACGCCTCGGGGCCGTGCATGGATCGGCGCGTGAGCTCGAGGCCCGTGGCGTTGGCGAGGTCTGCCATCTCGATCATCGTCTTCGTGCCGTCGACGAACGAGCACAGCATGCGGGGATTCATGCCCTTGCGCTCGGCCTCCTCCGCGAGGCTCGCGGGGGTGGCGTCCTGGTGCAGCGGGTTGTTCTTGCCCTTGCCCGCCATGACGACCTCGAGGCCGATGTCCTCGACGAACTCGACGAGCTTGAGGCATTCGACGGGCTCGTCGCCGCGGCAGACGGTGTAGATCGCGCCGGTCTGCTTGGCGATGGCCTGCAGCAGCAGGCCGACGGTGACGTCGGCCTCGACGGTCATGAGGGCGACGTGCTTGCCTGCGAGCAGCGACGCGAGGGCCACCTTCGTGGCGACCTCCGGCACGCCCGAGACCTCGATGACCATGTCGACGGGGAGGCGCGTGAGCGCGAGGCCGTCGTCGAGCACGACGTGGCCGCCGGCCTCGATCGCTGCGGTGAGCGCGGCCTCGTCGCCGCGCGTCACGTCGTCGATGCCGGCCTTGTGCAGCGCCGACTCGGCGCGCTCGATGGCGACGTCGGCGACGGCGACGACGTCGACGCCCTTCTGCCGGGCGATCTGGGCGATGAAGCCCGTGCCCATCTGGCCTGCGCCGACGAGTCCGACGCGGACGGGGCGCCCGAGGCGCTGCTCCCGCTCCACGAGCCTGCTGGTGTATCCCATGGGTCTCGACCTCTCCCGGTCCGGATTCTCACGTCGTGCACATACGTGCATTTCGACGCGCACATTGTTGCTTTCAGCATAGCGGATCCGTCCTGACCCGCCGATGGATGGGCGCCGCCTCGGCGACGACGTCCCGACGACGGCCGGCCCCGCCGCATCGCGACGAGGCCGACCGCGCTCAGCGCTTCTTCCTGAGCGATCGGTACTGGGCGATGGCCGACTCGATCGCCTCGCCCAGTCGCTTGTCGCTCGCGCGGCCAGGCGCTGCCGTCAGCGAGCCGAGCAGCTCGGGGCGAGGGCGGAAGCGAGCGAACACGCTCGCACCCACCATCGCCTCGGCAGCCTCGATGCGCGACGACGACGCATCGACGACGAGCAGCACGACCGCGCCGCGGAACCAGCCCTTGCCGCGGCCGGAGACGAGGAACGACTCCCTCGAGCCCTGATGCTCCGCGACCATGCGCCTCGTGGCCCGCTGGTACGCGAAGTGCTGCGTGAGGCTCAGCGCGATGCCGAGCAGCAGCACGACCAGCAGGACGATGCCGAAGCGACCGTCGAGCTCCACCGTCAGCCCCTGCGCTCGAGCGCGATCCGGTCGCCTGCGGCGACCGCGCCCAGCTGCCCGTCGACGAAGACCGCCCCCGGCAGCAGCGACTGGTCGTCGGCGGGGTCGCAGTAGAGGACGATGTGGCCGAGCTCGCGCAGGTTCTCCCCCGCGAGCTCCCCGGCCGCCCGCACCACGAGCTCCGTGGAGCCGAGCACGACGACGTCGCCAGGCTGCGGCGCGAGGCCATCGTCGGCGGCACCGCCCTCGTGGACGATGCTCACCTCCGCGAGGGCATCGGGGCACGGCTCCCCGAACAGGATGACCACCCCCGCCTCGATCATGTCCTGGGCATCCGCCCCGATCCTCGTCACGGTCGCCTCGTACAGCGTCGTCATCGTGCTCGACATCCCTTCGTCTCCTTCGTCCCGTGTGCGCCTAGACCAGCAGGAAGCTGACGAAGTACGCCAGCACCACCGCCAGCGGCGATGTCACCAGTCTGGAGAACAGCACGGCCGGCACGCCGATCGACACCGTCTCGGGCTTCGCCTCGCCGAGCGCGAGGCCGACCGGCACGAAGTCGCAGCCGACCTGGCCGTTGATCGCGAACAGCGCGGGGAGCGCGTACGCGACGGGCAGCGCACCGACGCCGATCTGCGTGCCCATGAGCACGCCGACGACCTGCGCGATCGCCGCACCCGGGCCGAGGATCGGCGACAGGAACGGCAGGCCGGTGATGACGCCGAGCAGGATGAGGCCGAGCGGGTTGGAGGCGAGCGGCGTCACGCCCTGCGCGATGAGATCCGACAGTCCTGTGTAGGTCACGAAGCCGATGAGCAGGCTCACGTACGCCATGAACGGGATGATCGTCTGCAGCACGAGCGTCAGCGCCTGGCGGCCCGACGACAGCAGCGTGTTGATGATGCCGCCGATCACGCCGCCGAACGACGTCGCGATGCGCGAGAAGACGCCGATGAAGCCGCCCTGCTGGTTCGCGTTCGCCGTCGCCTTCGCCGCCGCGATGCGGTCGGCGCCGACGCGGCTCGCCTTCGGGTCGGCCGACATGTCGAGCGCGTTGGCAACGGGTGCGGGCGCTGCCGAGGCCGAGACCTCCGCGCCCTCCCCTGCGAGCACGACCTGCTCGACGCCGACGGCCGAGACGAACACGTCGGGCGTGATGAACTGCGCGAGCGGGCCGGAGGGCTCGCCCGGGTAGACGTCGACGGTGAGCATGCGCTTCTTCGGGTAGACCCCGATGCGCGCGGTGCCGCCGCAGTTGATGACGACGGCCGCGACGCGGTCGTCGGCGACGCTGTTGGTGAACCCGTCGACCGCCTCGGCGCCCGTGAGCTCGGCGATGCGGGCCGCCACGGGGTGGATGCCACCGCCGGTGACCGACAGGATGACGTTCTTCTGCTCATCGGGTGCGACGACGAAGCCGGGGCCCCATCCGCCGCCACCCGCGCTGATGCGTGCGCGCTGGTACTCGCCCATGATCAGGCCTCCTTCTTGGCCAGGCGAGCCGCACGTGCGTCTGCGAACTCCTGGTCGTAGCCGTCGAAGACCTCGGTGAGGCCCTGCCTGCGGATGAGGAAGCGGGTGATCGCCTCGGTGATGAAGCCGCGGAAGAAGATCACGACGATGCCCGTGAGGAAGTAGAGGATCGCGAGCACGGGGTACTTCTCGGGGTCGGCCTGCAGGACGCCCGCCGAGATGCCCGCCCACACGAAGAGCTCGCCGCCGTTGGCGTGCGGGAAGAACGTGGTGACGGGGTGCACGAACGAGACGGCCGAGTCGTAGAAGGCGGGCTTCTGCCGCTCGGGCAGGTAGACGCCGAACGAGTAGCACATCGGGTTCGTCAGCAGGATGACCGCGAGGATCGGCATGAGCGTGTAGCGGGTGATCGCGTATCGCGCGGAGAACTGCACCGCTCGCGTCATGCGCGCCTCGCCGACCCAGGTCGTGATGGCGTACATGAGCGTGAGGAGCACGATCAGGGTCGGCAGGATGCCGGTCACCAGCCCCACGAAGGCATCGCCGGATGCCTGGAAGAGCCCGATGAAGTGGGTGGCGATCCAGGTGAGCACCTGCATCACGGGGTTGTCGCTAGCCGGCACCGGCGGAGCATCTGCTGCCGCGAGGTGACCGAGGGACGCTGCTTCGAGCATCGGCCCACCTTCCCGCCGACGCGATCATCGCGACGGCGACCAGGTCGTCGAGCGAGTCGACGACACGTCGTTGTGTGTGTATGCACATTCGTGATGATGCGTCTTCACGAACGTGCTGCGCATGTCTACCACGCCACACGCCCCACGACAACACGGATCCGACCGACACGCCGACGCAGCCGCGGTGACCGCCCCGCCATGGAGCGCGATGGGCGACGGTCAGTCGCCGTGCGGGCCGACGTGCTCCGACGACGCCGCACGCACGAGCGCCGTCGCGATCGCCGCGACCCCCTCGCCGCGACCCGTGAAGCCCAGCGCATCCGAGGTCGTGCCCGCCACGCTCACCGACGCGCCCAGCACCGCCGACAGGTGCGCCTCCGCCTCCCGGCGGCGAGACGCGATGCGGGGACGCTCGCCGACGACCTGCACCGACACGTTCACGAGCTCGTAGCCGAGCTCGCGCACGAGCCGCAGCGTCTCCTCGAGGAACACGTCGCCGTGCGCGCCCTCGAAGCGCGCATCCGCAGTGCCGAACACCTCGCCGACGTCGCCGAGGCGAACGGCCGACAGCATCGCGTCGCAGATCGCGTGCGCGACGACGTCGCCGTCCGAGTGCCCTGCGAGTCCGGGCTCCCCGGGCCAGTGCAGGCCCGCGAGCCACAGCGGCACGGCGGCCGAGAAGGCGTGCACGTCGGTGCCCGTGCCCACGCGGATGCTCGAGGCGGGGTCGCGCTGCAGCATCTCCTCGGTGCGCCGCAGCTCCCACGCGGTCGTGATCTTCGACGCGAGCTGGTCGCCTGCGATGACGCGCACGGGATGCCCGGCATCGCTCACGAGCGCTGCGTCGTCGGTGCGGTCGCCCGTCGCACGCGCGTGCCCCTCCTCGAGCCACGCCCTCGGGAAGCCCTGCGGCGTCTGCACCGCGGTGAGCTGCGTGCGATCGAGGGTCTCGACGACGCGATCGTCGGCATCGAGGCGCTTCACGGTGTCCGAGACGGGGAGCCCCGTGATGACGCCCTCGCCGGTGCGCTCCACCTCTGCGGCCACCGAGTCGAAGATCACCGCTGGCGTCATCGGACGCGCGGCATCGTGCACGAGCACGGTCGCGATCGACGGCAGCAGGTGCTCGAGGGCGATGCGCACCGACGCCTGCCGCGACTCGCCCCCGACGACGATCGTCGCGCGGTCCGCGTCGAGGCCGGGCACGCCGCGCATGAGCTCGCGTGCGATCGCCTGATGCGTCGGCGGCACGGCGAGCACGATCTGCGGGTGCAGGCGCATGCCGGCGAGCGACTCGAGCGCGTGCGCGAGGATCGGACGCCCGGCGAGATGCACGAACGCCTTCGGCTCGCCCTTGCCGAGGCGCAGCCCCTCGCCGGCCGCGAGCAGGATGACCGCGACGGTCGGGGCGGGCTCGGTCGACGGGTCGGTCACGAGATCGACCCTACGGTGCAGCACGCGCCCGCACGCGGATGCGTGCGGGCGCGGTGTCGCATGGTTGGATGCGCGCGTCCATCGGGCGCGGGCACCCCCGGCGGTGGCCGGCTCAGCTCGCGAGCACCTCGTCGAGGACGTTGCTCGCAGCCTCCTCGTCGGTCTTCTCCGCGAGCGCGAGCTCGGAGACGAGGATCTGGCGCGCCTTCGCGAGCATGCGCTTCTCGCCGGCGGACAGGCCGCGGTCCTGGTCGCGGCGCCACAGGTCGCGCACGACCTCGCTGACCTTGATGACGTCGCCGGAGGCGAGCTTCTCGAGGTTCGCCTTGTAGCGGCGGCTCCAGTTCGTCGGCTCCTCGGTGAAGGGCGCCTTCAGGACCTCGAAGACCTTGTCGAGGCCCTCCTTGCCGATGACGTCACGGACTCCGACGAGCCCGACGTTGTCCGCAGGGACCTCGATGGTGAGGTCTCCCTGCGTCACGTTGAGCTTGAGGTAGACCTTCTCCTCACCCTTCACCTTCCGCTTCTTCACCTCGGTGATGGTGGCCGCACCATGGTGCGGGTAGACGACGGTCTCGCCGACCTCGAAGTTCATAGGATTGGGCTCCTCGATTGCACAGACTCTTGATTCTAGCAGCCGCCACTGGCATCATCGCCGCCTCCTCGGCGAGGACGGACCCGACATGCGGCTGCGCGCCGCTAGACTCGTCAGCAGTCTCACCGTGCGCGGACCCGAAGGAGCAGCACCCGTGAAGTCCCGTCTCGCCGCCGCAGCGGTGGCCGTCGTCGCGACGGCGACGCTCGCCGGCTGCAACTTCATCACGCCGCAGGCGACCCAGTTCCAGTACGACCCTGCCGACGGGGTGTCCGGCGCATCGGGCGCCGTCGAGATCCGCAACGCGGTGCTCGTCGTCGACGACGAGGCCGACGACGACCTGTCGAGCCTCGCCGTCACGTTCGTCAACGACGGGCCTGCGACGACGATCGACGTGACGGTCGGCGAGGAGACGCAGTCGATCGAGCTCGACGAGGGCGTCACCGCCTACGGCTTCCCCGAGCAGCAGCTCGTCTTCGCGAGCCCCATCGTCGTCGGCGGGCTCGAGGACGTCGTCTTCGCAGCCGACGCCGCCGACCGCGCCTCGGTCCCCGTGCCCGTGTTCTCCACGAGCAACGTCAACTGGGCGAGCTACGGCCCTGTCGCGCCGGAGCCCACCGAGGACGAGGCCGACCCGCAGCCGACCGTCATCGAGACGCTCGAGCCCAGCGAGTCGTGCGCGCGACGGGTGCGCGGACGACATGCCGACTCGACCTACCCCTCGAAGCGGTAGCCGAGCCCGCGCACCGTCAGCAGCTGCTGCGGGTCGGACGGGTCGGCCTCGATCTTCGAGCGCAGCCGCTTCACGTGCACGTCGAGCGTCTTCGTGTCGCCGAAGTAGTCGCTGCCCCACACGCGGTCGATGAGCTGGCCGCGCGTGAGCACGCGGCCGGCGTTGCGCATGAGGTACTCGAGCAGCTCGAACTCCTTCAGCGGCATCGACACCGACTGCCCGGCGACGCTCACGGTGTGGCGGTCGCTGTCGAGTCGCACACGACCCGCCTCGACGATCGCGTCGTCGTCGGAGCCCTCCGCCTCGACGCGGCGACGCAGCACGGCGCGGATGCGCGCGAGCAGCTCGCGCGACGAGTACGGCTTCGTCACGTAGTCGTCGGCGCCCAGCTCGAGCCCGACGACCACGTCGACCTCGGAGTCCTTCGCCGTGAGCATGATGATCGGCACGCTCGAGCGGCTGCGGATCGTGCGGCAGACCTCGGTGCCCGCCATGCCGGGCAGCATGAGGTCGAGCAGCACGAGGTCGGCGCCATCGGCGTCGAACGCGTCGACGGCGGCGAGGCCGTCGAGCTCGTGATGCACCTCGTAGCCCTCGCGACCGAGCAGGTACGCGAGCGGCTCCGCGAGGGCGATCTCGTCCTCGACGAGCAGGATGCGGGTCATGCGGCTCCTCGAGCCTCGGGCTGCGCGACGGGGAGGCGCAGCGTGAACGTGGATCCCTGGCCGAGCCTCGACCAGAGCTGCACCTCGCCGCCGTGGCTGACGGCGATGTGCTTCGTGATGGACAGTCCGAGCCCCGTGCCGCCCGTGACGCGGGAGCGGGCGGGGTCGACGCGGTAGAAGCGCTCGAAGACGCGCGTGGCATCCTCCGCACCGATGCCGACGCCCTTGTCGGTGACGCTCAGCTCGACGAGGTCGCCCGCCACGCGGGCGCCGACGCCCACGTGCGAGCCCTCCGGCGAGTACTGCACGGCGTTCGCGACGAGGTTCTGCAGCGCCATGACGAGCATCGACTCGTCGCCGAGCACGACGGCGTCGTCGACGACGCGGCTCGAGATGCGGATGCGCCTGGCCTCGGCGGCGACGCGCACGGCATCGACGGCGCGGTCGACGACGCGCTCGATCTGGATGCGCTCGGGGTCGTCGAGCGGGTCGTCGTCCTGCACGCGCGAGAGGTCGATGAGCTCCTGCGTCAACGCGCCGAGCCTCGCGGCCTCGACCGCGAGACGTTGCGCGAACGCGTGCACGCGCTCGGGCTCGTCCGCGGCGGCGTCGATGGCGTCGGCGAGCAGCGTGACGGCGCCGATGGGCGTCTTCAGCTCGTGGCTGACGTTCGCCACGAAGTCGCGGCGAACGCCCTCGAGGCGCAGCTCCTCGGTGCGGTCCTCGGCGAGCAGCAGGATGAAGCGGGCACCGATGGGAGCCGCGCGGGCGGAGAGGGTGCGCACCTGGCTGTTCTCGAAGCGGCTCCTGCGCAGCTCGACGAGGCGCTCCTCCCCCAGCCCGGATGCGCGTGCGTCCTGCACGAGCTCGAGCAGCTCCGGGTTCGCGAGGTCGCGATCGGCGACGAGCCCGAGTGCGATGGCCGCGGGAGACGCGCGCAGCACCGTGTTCGACGCGTCGAGCACGACGCCGGCGGACTCGAGGGCACCGACGACGTCGGCGATGCCGTCGGGGATGCTCTCGTTCGCGAGCGCCATCGCTCGCCGACCGCGGCTCGCGGCGATCCCACCGAGGTGCACGACGAACGCACCGAGCCCGAACCCGAACGCGAGCGCGAGCAGCACGATCCAGGTCGCATCCACGCCGCTCACGATACCGTCGCAGCGTCGAGCACCCCTGCCGGTTCGCCTGCCGTTCAGCAAGGGGGCACGCGGTGTTCACCTCCGTCTGCGATGCTCGACCGGTATGCCCAGGCGGGCGAACGTGAGGAGTGTCATGCGCGAGGTCTTCAAGCAGGAGATGGCCGAGGTCCAGGATCGTCTGGTCGAGATCGCCCAGGACGTGGCGACGTCGATCACGCGTGCGACGGAGGCGTTCGGAGACTCGAACGTGCAGCTCGCGGAGCAGGTGATCGCCTCCGACCTCGAGATCGACGACAAGGCGAACGCGCTCGACGAGCTCGTGATCGACATCATCGCGCGGCAGGGGCCGGTGGCGCGCGACCTGCGCATCGTCATCTCGGCGCTGCGGATCTCGGCATCGCTCGAGCGCATGGGCGACCTCGCCAGGCACATCGCGATGCTGACGCGGTACCGCTTCCCTGCGAACGTGGTACCGGAGTCGCTCGCACCGACGTTCGCGCAGATGGGCGCCGCCGACGTCGACATCGCGAACCAGCTCGTCGAGCTGCTGCGCACGCAGGACGTGTCGATCGCCGGGCAGATCGCAGGCTCGGACGTGAAGGTCGACGCGCTGCACAAGTCGGTGTTCGAGCAGGTGCTCGGCTCCGAGTGGGAGGGCGCCGCGCACGCGACCGTCGACGCGACGCTCGCGAGCCGCTACCACGAGCGCTTCGCCGACCACGCGGTCGGCATCGGCAAGAAGATGGCCTACCTCGCCACGGGCGACTGGCAGGCCGAGCTGCACGAGGTCATCAGCGACTGACGCGGCACCGTGCGCACGACGAGACCCCCGGCCGATCGGCCGGGGGTCTCGTCGTCTCCGCGGTGCGTGGGCTCGCTCAGCCCTTGCCCTGGCTCGCGACGGCGGCGGCGCCCGCTGCGGCGGCCTCGGGGTCGAGGTACTCGCCGGGGCCCGTCGCCTGCAGGTCGGCGTCGAGGCGGTAGACGAGCGGGATGCCGGTGGGGATGTTGAGGCTCGCGATGTCGTCGTCGGAGATGCCCTCGAGATGCTTCACGAGCGCCCGCAGCGAGTTGCCGTGCGCGGCGATGAGCACGGTGCGACCCGCGCGGATGTCGTCGCTGATCGGCCCCTCCCAGTAGGGCAGGAATCGGTCGATGACGTCCTTGAGGCACTCGGTGGCGGGCACGTCGCCGTCGATGTCGTCGTAGCGGGGGTCGCCGACCTGCGAGTAGGCGTTGTCGTCGGAGATCGCCGGCGGCGGCACGTCGAACGAGCGACGCCACAGCATGAACTGCTCCTCGCCGTACTCCTCGAGCGTCTGCGCCTTGTCCTTGCCCTGCAGGTCGCCGTAGTGGCGCTCGTTGAGGCGCCAGGAGCGGTGCACGGGGATCCAGGAGCGCTCCGCGGCGTCGAGCGCGAGGTTCGCGGTCTGGATCGCGCGGTTCAGCAGGGAGGTGTGGACGACGTCGGGCAGGATGCCCTCCTCCTTGAGCAGCTCGCCGCCGCGAGCGGCCTCCTGCCTGCCCTGGTCGGTGAGGGCCACGTCGACCCAGCCGGTGAACAGGTTCTTCTCGTTCCAGTCCGACTGCCCGTGGCGCAGCAGGATCAGCGTGTGCTCGCTCATGCCTTCCAGCCTACCGGCGCGCCATGCCGTGCCACGCAGTGCCAGAGCTGCTTCACGCGCTGCGGGTCGTGCGCGCCGGACGCCGCGGCGAGGCCGACGATGCGGGCGTCCAGCACCCCGCCCTCCGCGACCCGTTCGCCGAGGTCGACGACCTCCTCGCCCCGGTAGTCGCTCACCTGTCGAAGCCGCTCGACGCGCAGCACGAGCCCGGGATGCCATGCGAGCGGCACGGGCAGCGCGCGCGCCGCGTCCTCGACCTCGGTGCCCCGGAACGACGGGTCGAGCACGACGCGGTCGACGTCGCGGCGCACGTCGAGCCCGCCGTGCACGTGCGCCTCGACGTAGTCGTCGAGCGGGTCGAACGCCGCGGCCGCTGCGAGCGGCAGCAGCGCGAAGCGGTCGTCGGTCGCGAACGTGTCGGGCTCGAGCACGCTGTCGGGGAAGCAGTACGTGACGCGGGCCCGAGCAGACGCCGCGAGCACGAGCCGCGAGGAGCCGAAGCGGACGGCGCCGCCGATCGGACGCCGGCGCCAGTTCAGCGCCCCGTACCGAGGCCGCGCGCTGGCTGGCGCGTCGTCGTACGCGCCGCCGAACATGCGCCGCTCCCACCGTTCGCGGTCGCCGCCCGGCACGGCCGTGAGGCCCCCGTTCGACGTGCCCGTCTCCCACTGCGACCGGTAGACGCCGTCGGCCGCGAGCGCCGCGAGGACGGTGCGACCGTGGAGCATGCGGTCGGGATGCAGGTGCACGTCGACCTCGAGGTGCCGCGGCGCCGGACCACCTCGGGACGTCGCGCGCACGTGCGCGATCGCGGCGGCGGCCCAGCGGTCCATGGCGCGAGGCTAGCGGCGTCCGCTGCTGCCACGATGGACGCATGGCTCCGATCGGTCGCATCACGCGCGGCACGACGGGCGTGAACCGCCTCCGCCGCGTCGACCGATGGATCGCCGAGCTGCCTGCTGCGCGCGTGCCGGGCGCGCTCGTGGTCGATCTCGGATACGGGGCGAGCGCGACGACGTCGCTCGAGCTGCACGAGCGCCTCGCGCGCCGCACGCCCGGCGTCGAGGTCGTCGGCCTCGAGATCGATCCCGAGCGCGTCGCCATCGCGACGCGCGAGCTCGCCGCCGCGCTCGCCGCGGGCCCCCAGCGGCACGGGCGCGCGCTCGCCGACGAGGTGCTGGTGTCGTTCGCGCTCGGCGGGTTCGAAGTGCCAACGGCACGCGCACCCCACGTCATCCGGGCCATGAACGTGCTGCGGCAGTACGACGAGCATGAGGTCGCAGGCATCTGGGCACGGCTGCTGGGGCGGCTCGCACCCGGCGGGGCGCTCGTGGAGGGCACGTCGAACGAGGTGGGGCGCGTCGCGACCTGGGTGACGCTCGACGCCTCCGGTCCGCGCACGCTGACGCTCGCGCTGCGGCTGGGATCGCTCGGCACGGATGCCATGCCCGCGCCGAGCGTGCTCGCCGAGCGCCTGCCGAAGGCGCTCATCCATCGCAACGTGCCCGGGGAGCGGATCCACGAGCTGCTCGTCGCGCTCGACCGCGCATGGGAGCGCGCCGCGCACGTGGGAGCGTTCGGAGCCGAGCAGCGGTGGGTCGCCGCGGTGGGCGCGCTGGCGGGCGAGGGGTGGCCGATCGACCGCGCCGCGCTCCGCAGGGCGCGGCTCGGCGAGCTCACGCTGCCCTGGCCGGCCGTCGCGCCCCGCTGAGCGCACCGAGCCACGCGCGGCTCGCTGGCCCGCGCGATCCACGAGCGCGCCCCTGGCCCGTGCCACGTGCACCGCGCGTGCGCGAGCCTCGAGCGCATGGAGACGCGACCGACCACGGGCACGCCGCTCGCCGGCGTCGCGTGGGGACTCGCAGGCGTGCTCGCCTTCTCGTTCACCGTCATCGCCACGCGCGTCGCCGTCGTCGACCTCGATCCGCTGCTCGTCGGCACGGGCCGCGCCGTGGTGGCCGCGGTGCTCGCAGGCGCCGCGCTCGCGTGGAGGCGCCAGCCGTTCCCCGCACGCCGGCAGTGGCTGCGGCTCGGCGTCGTCGCCGCCGGCGTCGTCGCCGGCTTCCCGCTGCTCACGTCGTACGCGCTCACGACGACGCCAGCGAGCCACGGCGCCGTCGTCATCGCGCTGCTCCCCGCCGCGACGGCCGTCGTCGCCGCGGTGCGAGCGCACGAGCGGCCGAGCACGCGCTTCTGGATCGCCTCCGCCGCCGGCTGCGTCGCCGCCGTCGCGACCGCGCTCGTCGCCGATGGCGGCTCGACGGCGCTGCACGGTGCCGACGTGCTGCTGCTGCTCGCGGTCGTCGCCGCGGCGATCGGGTACGCGGAGGGCGGCGTGCTCGCGCGCGAGCTGGGCGCGTGGCAGACGATCGCGTGGGCGCTCGTGCTCGCGAGCCCCGTCATGGCGGTGCTCGCAGCCTCCTCGGTGCTCGTCGCGCCCGCCGTCGCAGGCCCGCCCGCGTGGCTCGCCTTCGCCTACCTGTCGGTCGTGAGCATGCTGCTGGGATTCGTCGCCTGGTACCGCGGGCTCGCCATCGGGCCGATGGCGCGCGTGAGCCAGCTGCAGCTCGTGCAGCCGTCGTTGTCGATCGCGTGGGCGGCCCTCGTGCTCGGCGAGACCATCACGGTGCAGACGATCGTCGGCGGCACCGTGGTGATCGCGTGCGCCGCCGTCGCCGTGCGCGCCCGGGCGGCGCCTCGCCGAGCCTGACGGGCCGGAGCCGTCAGGCGGTCGGGCGGCGCACGGCGCCGATGCGCGGCAGCCGCGGCGGGCGGTTCGCGTGCCCCGCGGTGGGCGGCACGAGCACCTGCTGCGCGGCCGCCACCGCCACGTCGTCGTCGCCCGCGCGCACGACGAGGTCGACGTCGGTCGGCACGGAGCGCTTGAGGATCGCGAGCGCGACGGGCCCCAGCTCGTGGTGGTGCGCTGCGAGCGTCACGTGCCCCGCCTGCTGCTCGCCGTGCACGACCTCGTCGCCCGGCTGCGGCAGCACGGCGTCGCTGCCGTCGAGGTGCAGCAGCGTGAGCCTGCGCGGAGGCGCTCCGAGGTTGTGCACCTTCGCGACCGTCTCCTGCCCGCGATAGCAGCCCTTCGCGAGGTGCACGGCCGTGGCGAGCCAGTCGAGCTCGTGGGGGATCGTGCGGTCGTCGACGTCGGCGATCGTCGGCCTGCCTGCCGCGATGCGTCGCGCGTCGAGTGCGAGGGTGCCCGCGATCGCAGGCGGCGCGGCGACGGCTCCGGTCGCGATCGTCTCGTGCCACGCCCACGGCCCGAGGCCCTCGGCGTCGCCGTAGCGCACGCCGCCCTCCGCCACGGCGGGCCACGGGTCGTCCCACGTCACGCCGTCGGGCGCGGTGGCACCGGTCCAGCCGATCACGGGCGCGTCGAGGCGATCGATCTCGACCTTCGCCCAGAACCGCATGCGCGTGAGCCACGCCTCGAGCGCCTCCGCGCGGCCGGCGTCGACGATCGCCCACAGCGACTCGCCGTCGTCGACGAGGCGCATGGCGTGCTCGACGCGGCCCTCCGGCGAGAGCACGAGCGTCTCGGTCGAGACGCCGGGCGGCAGCTGCGCGATCGCCTGCGTCGTGATGGAGTCGAGCCACGTGAGCCGGTCGGCGCCCGTGAGACGCAGCACGTCGCGCGGCAGCAGCACCCAGGCGCCTGCGTCGAGCGCTCGCCCCTCCGCGATCGGATTGCCGAGGTGCATGGGCACGCCGGCGTCGCCGAGGACGGCACCGGGTGCGTCGAAGAAGGCGGCGGTCGTCACGCGTCGCCCTCGGGAGCCTCGATGCCTCGCACGCGCGAGAGCCGTGCCGACGCGTGCGTCGCGAGCGGCTGGCCGAGCGCGGCGAGATCCCACGCCCACAGCAGGTCACCCTCGACGAGCCCCAGCATGCGCGTGGATGCCGTATGCGCCTTCGCGCTCGGCGACCGCATGACGGCATCGGTCGCGAGGTCGACGCGGGGGCCGTCGATGCGGCCGAGGTAGAGCTCCGCGACGCCCGTGGGATGCGCGATGAGCGCCTCGATCTCGAAGCCGCCGTCTGCCGAGCGCAGCGCCTCGACGTCGTCGACCGTCCGCGGCGGCGCCGTCGGCGGCAGCATGCCTGGCCCGTTGTCGCGCTCGTCGGCGACGCGAGCGAGCGACCAGTAGCCCGACTCGGCGGCGAGGGGGGCGAGCTCGTCGTCGAGCAGCCACGCGTACGCCGAGTAGGCCAGGAACGGCAGGCCGTGATGCGCGAACGTCACGCGCTGGCCGAACGCGTGCTCGCGCACGTCGTCGTCGCCGACGGAGAACTGCACGTGACCCGTGCCCTCCCAGTCGCCGACGAGCCACTGGAGGGGGCCGAGCTCCGCCGGGAGCGTCGGGTCGATGTCGAGCACGTCGCTAGCGCTGCCCGCGGAACAGGTTGCGCAGGACGACGAACGACAGGCCGGCGATCGCGAGGGACGCGAGGCCCAGCAGGCCGAGGAAGAAGATCTCGAGCGCGACGACGGGGATGTCCATGGCGGCAGTCTACGCGCAGCGAGCCTGCGAGGACGCCCGATCGACGCTCGTCATGCGGCGATCGCGAGCGCCTTGAACACGACCGTCGCTGCGGCGAGCACGAGCACGGCACCCCCGACGGAGGCGAAGAGCCGATCGACGAGGCCCTTCTGGTTCGGGAAGCCGAGCTGCACCGCGAAGGCGGCGATGACGCACGTGCCGAGCACGATCGGCAGCCACACGGTGCGGTCGACGGGCACGAGCGCTGCGACGACGACGGCGCCGGCAGCGGCGAGCGCCCAGATGGGCCAGATGCTGTGCCAGCGCATCGCTCCCCCGTCCGTGGCCGCTCTCAGGCCACCCTAGACTGTCCGGCGGGAGGGAGCCGCGTGGCACAAGTGCTGATCCTCACCCGGCGCAGCGGCGACGTGCTTCCGAGCCTCGACCTGCTCGATCACCGGGTGGTGCGCCTGCCTGCCGAGACGGGATCGCTGACGCAGGCCCACGAGGCAGAGCTCGTCGTCGTCGACGGCGTCGTCGAGCTCGCCGCCGCGAAGACCCTGTGCCGCATCGTCGACCAGACGCTGAAGGCGCCCGTGCTGCTCGTGCTCGGCGAGGGGGGTCTCGCGGCCGTGCAGCTCGACTGGGGCATCGCCGACGTCGTGCTCGACGGCGCAGGCCCTGCGGAGGTCGACGCGCGCATCCGCCTGTCGCTCGCACGCACCGCGCCGCGCGATCAGCCGATCGTCGCGGCTGGCCTGCGCATCGACGAGGCCAACTACCAGGCATCCATCAACGGCAAGCCGCTCGACCTCACCTACAAGGAGTTCGAGCTGCTGCGGTTCCTGGCCTCGCATCCCGTGCGCGTGTTCACGCGCGAGCAGCTGCTGAGCGAGGTGTGGGGCTACGACTACTTCGGCGGCACCCGCACCGTCGACGTGCACGTGCGGCGACTGCGCGCCAAGCTCGGCGACCTCGAGTCGGCGATCGGCACCGTGCGCAACGTGGGCTACCGGTTCGAGATCGCGCATGACTGACGTCGCAGCGCTCGCAGCGCTCGTCGAGCGCTGCATCGCCGCCGACGGCGTGAGCCCCGTGAACGACCAGGCCATGCTCGAGGCGCGCCGGGGCGAGCGGACGATCGTCGACCTCGACGGCGCAGGCACGGCGGTCGCCGTCGTCGCGACCGGGGCGCAGGCGGGCGACGCCGCCGCCGAGGTCGAGCTCGCCGTCGACCCCGAGCACCGCGGGCGCGGGCTCGGCGCGCGCCTGGGCGCCCGGATCGCCGCCGAGCACCCCGGCTTCGAGGCGTGGGCGCACGGCGACCTGCCCGCATCCCGTGCGCTCGCCGCCCGACTGGGCATGCAGCGCATCCGCACGCTGCTGCAGCTGCGTGCGCCGGTGCCGGACGACGCCGCCGTCGACGCGCGCCTGCGACCGTTCGTCGACGCTGACGCCGACGCGTGGGTCGCCGTCAACGCCGCGGCCTTCGCAGGGCACCCCGAGCAGGGCAGGCTCACCGCTCGCGACCTCGCCGACCGCCGCGCCGAGCCGTGGCACGACGACGCGAACCTGCTCGTCGCGCCCGGCGCCGACGGGCTCGACGGCTACGCGTGGGTGAAGCCGGAGGACGACGTCGCCGAGCTCTACGCGCTCGGCGTCGCGCCGCACGCGCAGGGCACGGGCCTCGGCGGCGTGCTGCTGCGGGCGACCTTCGCCCGCATGCGCGCGCTCGGACACGGCACGGCGCACCTCTACGTCGAGGGCGACAACGAGCCCGCGCTCGGCCTCTACCGCTCGCGCGGCTTCGTCGACCACGCGCGCGACGTGCGCTGGCGCCACGCGGGCTGACCGCACGGCGCGTCCACGTCGCACAGCACCCTCCGTTCACCTGCCGGTGCCAGGATGGACGGCATGGAAGAGCAGTCCGAGCCCACGCCCACGACGTCGATGCCGACCGTGACGATGGCGCCCGAGCTCGCGGAGGGTGCGAGCTTCGTGCAGGCGACCGAGGCCGACCTCGACGACTTCGACGACGACGAGGAGTACGACCTCGAGCTGCACGGCGGCGAGACCGAGGACGGCCTCCCCGCGCATCGCTTCCTCGACCGCGAGCTGTCGTGGCTCGCGTTCAACCAGCGCGTGCTCGAGCTCGCGGAGGACGAGACGGTGCCGCTGCTCGAGCGCGCCAACTTCCTCGCGATCTTCGCGTCGAACATGGACGAGTTCTTCATGGTGCGCGTCGCAGGGCTCAAGCGCCGCATCGTCACGGGGCTCGCGGTGCCGACGAACGCGGGCGTCTCCCCCGTCGACATCTTCAACCAGATCGTCGAGCGCGCCCACGCGCTGCAGCTGCGGCACGCGGACTGCTGGATCCACTCCGTGCGACCCGCGCTCGAGACCGCCGGCATCCGCGTCGTGCGCTGGGGCGAGCTCGACGCCGACGAGCAGCAGGTGCTGCGCACGCGATTCCACGACGACGTGTTCCCCGTGCTCATGCCGCTCGCGGTCGACCCGGCGCACCCGTTCCCGTACATCTCCGGCCTCTCGCTCAACCTCGCGGTGCGCGTGTTCAACCCGCTCACCGACTCCGAGGAGTTCGCGCGCCTCAAGGTGCCGCCGGTGCTGTCGCGCCTCGTCGCCGTCGAGGGCCCTGGGTCTCGCTTCATCCCGCTCGAGGAGCTCATCGCCAACAACCTCGACGAGCTGTTCCCCGGCATGCGCGTCGTCGACTGCGACGTCTTCCGCGTCACGCGCAACGAGGACGTCACGATCGATGAGGACGAGACGGAGAACCTCATCCAGGCGCTCGAGAAGGAGCTGTCGCGCCGCAAGTTCGGCCCGCCCATCCGCCTCGAGGTGTCGGAGGACGTCGACGCCGACTCGCTCGACCTGCTCGTGCGAGAGCTCGGCATCACCGAGCAGGAGGTCTACACCCTGCCTGGGATGCTCGACCTCACCGGCCTGTTCCAGATCTCGGGCCTCGAGCGGCCCGAGCTGCGCTACACGAAGCGCGTGCCCGTGACGGCGGCACCGCTGCGCCCGACGGACGCCGACGAGCAGGAGTCGATCTTCGACGCCATCACGCGCAAGGACGTGCTCGTGCACCACCCGTACGAGTCGTTCGCGACGAGCGTGCAGGCCATGCTCGAGCAGGCCGCCGACGACCCCGACGTGCTCGCGATCAAGCAGACGCTCTACCGCACGAGCGGCGACTCGCCCATCGTCGCAGCCCTCATCCGCGCCGCGGCGAAGGGCAAGCAGGTGCTCGCGCTCGTCGAGGTGAAGGCGCGCTTCGACGAGACGAACAACATCCAGTGGGCGCGCACGCTCGAGCGAGCAGGCGTCCACGTGGTCTACGGCCTCGTCGGGCTCAAGACCCACTGCAAGCTGCTCGTCGTCGTGCGTCGCGAGCGCGGCCGGCTGCGCCACTACTGCCACGTCGGCACCGGCAACTACAACCCGAAGACGTCGCGCATCTACGAGGACTTCGGCCTGTTCACCGACAACGACCAGGTGGGCCTCGAGATCACGCGGCTCTTCAACCAGCTCTCCGGCTTCGCGATCGAGCGCAAGTTCAAGCGACTGCTCGTCGCGCCGCTGCATCTGCGCAAGGGACTGCTGAAGCGCATCCGCCGCGAGACGCGCAACGCGCTCGCCGGTCGCCCGGCGCGCATCCGCATCAAGGCGAACTCCATCGTCGACGAGCAGATCATCGACGCGCTGTACCGTGCGAGCCGCGCAGGCGTGCAGGTGCAGGTGTGGGTGCGCGGCATCTCGTCGATCAAGGCGGGCGTGCCCGGCCTGTCCGAGCACATCACAGTGCGCTCCGTGCTGGGCCGCTACCTCGAGCACTCGCGTGTGTTCTGCTTCCTGAACGACGGCGACGAGGAGATCTGGATCGGCTCGGCCGACATGATGCACCGCAACCTCGACCGTCGCGTCGAGACGCTCATCCGCCTGACGTCGACCGAGCACATGGACGACATCTCGGCGCACTTCGATCGCGCGATGTCGGATGCGACGTCGTCGTGGTGGGCCGAGCCCGACGGCACGTGGACCAGGCACGCGTTCGACGACGCTGGCAAGCCGCTGCTCGACCTGCAGCGCGAGCGCATGATCGAGATCCAGCGGAGGCGTCGCAGGTGACGCCGCAGCTCGCCGCGGGCGTCGGCCTCTGGCGACGTGCTGCGGGCGGCGTCGAGGTGCTGCTCGTCGAGCGCACGAAGCACCGCGACCTGTCGCTGCCGAAGGGCAAGCTCGACCCCGGCGAGGCGCTGCCCGGCTGCGCGGTGCGCGAGCTCGAGGAGGAGACCGGCTACCGCGCGACGCTGCAGGCGCCGCTGGGCACGAGCGAGTACCGGCTGCCGACGGGGCAGGACAAGGTCGTCTACTACTGGCAGTCCGAGCTGCGCGGCGACGAGCCCGAGCGGCCGTTCGCGCCGAACGACGAGATCATGGCGCTGCACTGGCTGCCGCTCGACGAGGCCATCGAGCGCTGCACGTACGAGCACGACGCCGTGCTCGTGCGCACGCTCGCAGCGCGCATCGCAGCCGACGAGGCCGACACGTTCGCGATCGTCGCGCTGCGGCATGCGAAGGCAGCCGACCCGTACGCGTGGGACGGTCCGGACGCGGCACGCACCCTCACCTCCCGCGGCCAGCGGCAGGCTCGCGAGATCGCGCCGGCGCTCGCCGCCTACGGGGTGGAGCGCATCCTCGCCTCCACCGCCACGCGCTGCCAGCAGACCGTCGAGCCGCTCGCCGAGGTCCTCGGCGTCGCACCTCGCACGTCGCGGGCGCTCGCGCAGGACACGTACGCGAGCCGCGGCGACCGACTGCTGCGCCGCGTCGAGAAGGCCGTGCGGCATCGCCGCGCGACGGTGCTGTGCAGCCACCTGCCCGTGATCCCCGCGATCGTCGACGCCGTGGCGACGGCGACGGGCTCGCCGGACAGCCCCGCGCTGCACAGAGGCTCGATGCTGCACACCGCCGACTTCACCGTGCTGCACGTCGGAGGACCCGACGGCCGCATCGTCGCCGTCGAGACGCACGGCGCACCGCACTGAGCGACGATCGCGACGGCCCCGCGCGGCACCACGTGCACCTGCCGCTCGGGTTCCGCGAAGGTTGACTCGGTACCGTCTGGCATGAGGCCAGGGGGTGATGCACGCATGCGACTCGCACGCGCGACCACGTTCCTCGCTGCCTCCGCGCTGCTGCTCACCGCGTGCACGGGAGTCCCCCCGACGTCGACGAGCGACGGCCGTCTCGACGACCCCGTCGCCGAGACGCCTCGCATGCCGGTCGCCACCGAGCCGACGGTCGAGGTCGATGGCGCTCTCGCGACCGTCACGACCGCCGACGCGACCTGGCGCATCGAGCTGCTCGAGGCCGGCCCCGTCGCCCTCGACGACCTCGAGATGTTCGACGGCGCGTCCGTCGCCGAGGCTCCCGCCGACGGCAGCCAGGTGGGCTGGGTGTGCGTGTCGGCGACGCAGGTCGACGGCGACGCAGGCGCCTGGATGTCCGACGCCGTCCGCATCGAGGTGTGGGACGGCACGAGCGGGCCGCGATTCGACGACCTCACGGGCTTCGACTACGAGACGGCCGACGGCTCGCTCGACGTCTACGAGGCGTCTGGCAACCCGCTCGGCGAGCCGTACGAACGGGTGTGCCCGATCTTCGTGGTGCCTGCCGACGTCGACTTCGCGACGATCGCGCTCGTGCCGAACGGCGGCGAGCCCGCCGTGCTCGAGCGCTGAGGCTCTGCACGCCGGGCTCGCAGCGCCGATGCGACGGGTCTACCCGAAGCGGCCCGAGACGTAGTCCTCCGTGGCCTGCACCGACGGGTTCGAGAAGATCTGCGTCGTCTCGTCGTACTCGATGAGCCTGCCGGGCTTGCCGGTCCCCGCGATGTTGAAGAACGCCGTCTTGTCGCTCACGCGCGCAGCCTGCTGCATGTTGTGGGTGACGATGACGATCGTGTACTCCTGCTTGAGCTCCTCGATGAGGTCCTCGATCGCGAGCGTCGAGATGGGGTCGAGCGCCGAGCAGGGCTCGTCCATGAGGACGACGTCGGGCGACACCGCGATGGCGCGTGCGATGCACAGGCGCTGCTGCTGACCACCCGAGAGGCCGGAGCCGGGCAGGTTCAGGCGATCCTTGACCTCGTTCCACAGGTTCGCGCCGCGGAGGCTCTGCTCGACGAGGCCGTCCTGGTCGGACCTCGACATGCGGGTGTTGTTCAGCAGCACGCCTGCGAGCACGTTCTCGCGGATCGACATCGTGGGGAACGGGTTCGGACGCTGGAAGACCATGCCGATCTGGCGACGCACGAGCACGGGGTCGACACCCTGGCCGTACAGGTCCTCGCCGTCGAGCAGCACGCTGCCCTCGACGCGGGCGCCCGCGATGACCTCGTGCATGCGGTTGAGCGTGCGGAGGAAGGTCGACTTGCCGCAGCCGGAGGGACCGATGAACGCGGTGACCGAACGGGGTGCGATCTCGAGCGACACGCCCTCGACCGCAAGGAAGTCGCCGTAGTAGACGTTGAGGTCCTCGACCTCGATGCGCTTGGACACGGAAGTGCTCTCCTGGTTCGGCGCGGGCTCAGCCGCGCAGCTTGGGGGCGAAGATCTTGGCGATGAGACGTGCGGCGAGATTCAGCACCATCACGATGAGGATGAGCGTCAAGGCACCCGCCCATGCGCGTGCCACGGCCTCGTCGGGGTTCGTGCCCTGGTTCTGGTACTGGTTGTAGACGAACACCGGCAGCGTCATCATGCGACCGTCGAACAGGTTCATGTTGAGGCTCGTCGTGAAGCCGGCCGTGAGCAGCAGCGGGGCCGTCTCGCCGATGACGCGCGAGATCGACAGCATGATGCCCGTCATGATGCCCGCGATCGTCGTGGGCAGCACGACCTTCACGATCGTGCGCCACTTGGGCACGCCGAGCGCGTACGACGCCTCGCGCAGCTCGTTGGGCACGATGCGCAGCAGCTCCTCGCTCGAGCGCACGACGACGGGGATCATGAGCACCGCGAGCGACAGCGCACCCATGATGCCGATGGAGGCGCCGGGGCCGAGGAAGATCGAGAACACGGCGAAGATGAACAGGCCGGCGACGATCGAGGGGATGCCGGTCATGACGTCGACGAAGAACGTGATCGCCTGGGCGATGCGGCCGCGCCCGCCGTACTCGACGAGGTAGATCGACGTCATGAGGCCGATGGGCACCGAGATGATCGTCGCGGCGAGCGTGATGAGGATCGTGCCCCAGATGGCGTGGATCGCGCCGCCGCCGGTGCCGACGATGCCGCGCATCGACGACGAGAAGTACTCGAGGTCGAATCGCTCGATCCCCGACGACACCACGGTGTAGAGGAGCGAGACGAGCGGGATGATCGCGATGATGAAGGCGCTCGTGACGAGCGCGGTCACGAAGCGGTCGATCGCGTGGCGCGGGCTCTCGCTGAGCCGCGACAGCACGTAGATCGTCACGATGTAGAGCAGCGCGCCGACGACGAGCATGCCTGCGACGTTGAAGTCCGACGCCTCCGAGCCCATGTTGATGAGCACGAACACGATCGCCGAGACGACCATCGCTGCGACGAGGGTGACCCACGTGCTCCACGTGGGCAGGCGGCCGGCGGAGAGCGAGCTCGCCTGCTCGCGGGCGACGACGGCGCTCATCAGTTCGCTCCGGAGAACTCGGCGCGACGGTTGACGATCGCGCGGGCGATGGCGTTCACGAGGAACGTGACGACGAACAGCACGAGGCCTGTGGCGATGAGCGTGTTCACGCCGTTGCCGTGCGCCTCGGGGAATGCGAGCGCGATGTTCGCGGGGATCGGCGTGGGGTTCGTCGACGTCAGCAGCTCGAACGAGATGACGCCGGAGGCCGACAGCACCATCGTCACCGCCATCGTCTCGCCGAGCGCGCGACCGAGGGCGAGCATCGCGGCGGAGACCATGCCGCCGCGCGCGAAGGGCAGCACGGCCATGCGGATCATCTCCCAGCGGGTCGCGCCGAGCGCGAGCGCCGCCTCCTCGTGCAGGCGCGGCGCCTGCAGGAAGACCTCGCGGCAGATGGCCGTCATGATCGGCAGGATCATGACCGACAGCACGAGCGAGGCGGTCATGATCGTGTTGCCGGTCGCCGAGGCCTGGCCGCTGAACAGCGGGAACCATCCGAAGTTGTCGCTGAGCCACGCGTAGAACGGCTGCACGAACCCGGCGAGCGTCAGCGCGCCCCAGAGGCCGAACACGACCGAGGGCACGGCAGCGAGCAGGTCGATGACGTAGCCGAGCACCGCGGCGAAGCGGCGCGGCGCGTAGTGCGAGATGAACAGCGCGATGCCGATCGCGATCGGGGCGGCGATGACGAGCGCGATGAGCGACGCCCACACGGTGCCGAACGCGAGCGGCACGACGTACTCGAGGAACGTGCGATCGCGCAGGATCGAGTTGTCGTCGTTGGAGATGCCCGGGATGCTCTGCGCGATGAGGAAGATCGCGACGGCTGCCAGGACGAGCAGGATGATGATGCCCGCGCCCAGCGCGGTACCCGAGAAGATCGTGTCGCCGAGTCGACGCACGGCGGGCTTCGCCTGCGTCGTCGCCTTCGGCGGCGGCGCAGGCTCCTGCTGCTGCTGCTGCGCCGTGGAGCTGGTCGTCATGCCGCGTCGGCCCTTCGAGTCGAGTGGGGTGGCAGTCGTGTGGGGCTGGTGACCAGGATGCCGTGCATCCCGGTCACCAGCCCCGAGTCGATCAGAGGATCAGCCCTCGACCTGGATGAGGTCGATCGCTGCCTCGACCTGCGTGCGCAGGTCGTCCGAGATCGGTGCCGAGCCGGCGTTCTCGGCTGCGGCGTCCTGGCCCTCGGCGGAGACGACGTACGAGAAGTATGCCTGGACGGTCGCGGCGACCTCGGGGTCCTCGTACTCGGTGCAGCCGATGAGGTACGACACGAGCGCGATCGGGTAGGAGCCGGCGGGTGCGGCAGCGGGGTCGACGTCGAAGACGAGGTCGGCGTCGCCGCGGCCCTCCTCCTGCGTCGCGCCTGCGACGAGCTCGGCAGCCGCCTCGGGCGAGAACGGCACGTACTCGTCGCCGACCTCGACCGCGACCGTGCCGAGGTCGCCTGCCTGCGACGCGTCGGCGAAGCCGATCGTGCCCTGGCCGCCACCGACGCGGTCGATGACGCCAGAGGTGCCCTGGGCTGCCTCGCCGCCCTGGATGGGCCACTCGTCGGACGCCTCGTACGTCCACACGTCGGCCGCCGTGGCCTCGAGGTACGCGGTGAAGGTCTCCTGCGTGCCGGAGGCGTCGGAGCGGTGGACCGGCGAGACCGCGAGGTCGGGCAGGGTCGCGTCGGGGTTCTGCTCGGCGATCGCCGGGTCGTTCCAGTTCGTGATCGTGCCTGCGAAGAGGCCTGCGATCGTCGCTGCGTCGAGGTTCAGCTCGTCGACGCCGTCGATGTTGAACACGACGGCGACGGGCGAGATGTAGACGGGGATCTCGACGATGTCGTCCGAGACGCACGCGCCGAAGCCGCCCTCGGCGAGCTCGTCGGCGTCGAACGCGCGGTCGGAGCCGACGAAGTTCGACGCACCGGCGAGGAAGTTGTCGCGGCCGACGCCCGAGCCGGTGGGCTCGTAGATGACGTCGGCGTCGGGGTTGGCGTCGAGGAACGCGGCGACCCACGCCTCCTGAGCTGCCGTCTGCGACGATGCGCCCGTTGCCTCGATCGTGCCTGCGACGGCGCCCTCGGCGGGCTCTGCGGACGAGCCGGAGCCGCCCTCGTTCGAGGCGCAGGAGGCGAGGAGGATGCTGCCTGCGGCGGCGACGATCGCCACGCGGCCGAGCTTCGTGATCTTCACGCTGTGATCCCTTTCGGAATGGGGCAGCGGGGGGATTCCCGCATGCGGTGGCGCAGTCCTGCGCCTCGATCACGGTAGGGAACCGGCATGGCCCGCTCAGGCGACGCGGGTGAACGGGAGGTGAACGCGCACGGAACGTCTCGCGCATCCTCCGCCGCGCCTCAGCGCACGCTCAGGTGCGGAGACGATGATGCCGGGCCGCGGAACGCCTCACGGCGGAAGGCCGCTCGAAGCGGCGAATATTGGAGCCCGGGGTTCGCGGCCCGGCGTCGACCACTGTAGCGAACCCGCGTTCCGGGTTCGAGTCCGTTCGCGTGCGGCGAAGGGTCGGGCGTGTCAGACCTCGGGCACGACGATGAACCACTGCTCGCCGGTGGAGTGGTGCAGGAAGTACCAGTCGGTGATCGGGTAGTCGTTCGGCAGCTCGAAGATCGCCTCGGCGCCCTCGAACGAGGGCTCCTTGCCGAGGGTGAACAGGTCGCGCTCCGCGAGGAAGGAGCCGCCGCTCGACAGACCCCAGTAGTCGCCCGTCTCGTCGTCGTACGCCGCGACGCGGAACTGGAAGTAGAAGTCGGGCTCGTCGCCCTGCAGCATCTCGCCGTCGAGGGTGAGGATCACCAGTCGCGAGCCCTCGCGCGCGGTGTTGCCGTAGCTGTCGGCCTCGATGACCTGCACGCCCGTCGGCTCGAACGACCAGGCATCGGCGCCCGTGGTGTCGGTCGTGTAGCGGTACGACCCCTCCGCAGGCGAGTCGGTCGACGCCGGGTCGGACGTCGCAGGCTCGTTCGTGGCGGGGTCGGACTGCGTCGGGCCGCCCTGCGGCGGCTGCATGACGCAGCCGGCGAGCATGAGCGAGGCGCCGATCGCGATGGCGATCCTGCGCATGCGGGTGACGGCTGACGTCATCGGGACCTCCTCGGTTGCGAGCAGCGTAGCCCGGTGCCGCTGGATGACGTCTGGGACGCGCCTGGCCTCAGTGCAGCGCGTCGCGCCGCTGCAGCGCTGCGGAGGCGGCGAGGTCGTCCGCGAGGGTCGCGAGCCGCGACGCCCTGGCGGTGAGCCGCGTCGCGGCATCCGCGTCGTACGCATCGCGCGTGTCGGCCTCGACGAGCACCCCGGCGGCGCCGACGCGGCTGAAGGCCGCCGCCCGGTCGAGCGCGAGCGCCAGGTCGCCTGCGAACGCGCCGCGCAGGATCTCGTCGGCGAGCGCCGCGATCTCCTCCGGACCCGTCGGCGTCGCAGCACCCGCGACGACCGGGTCGGCCGTGTCGAGTCGCTCGACGCCCGACGCGAAGTGCGCGGCGACGGCGACGGGCTGCTGCTCGACCATCGCGCGCAGCAGGTGCAGGCGCCACAGGGCGCCGGGCAGCGTGTGCGGCCTCGCGTCGGCCCAGAGCTCGGCGACCGAGTCGATGCCGTCGGTCTGCGCGAGCGCGAGCAGCCGCTCCACGACCTCGGGGTCCGCGTCCGAGCGGACGCGGGCGACGAGCGCTGCAGCCGTCTCGTGGGCGAGCTGGACTCGGGCGACGGGGTCGACGTCGCCCACGAACCGCTCGAACCAGCCCGACGCGTACCGCGCGGGACGTGCGTGCTCTGCCATGCGCTCCCCTGCCGCCGCGATGGTCGGATGTCGGCATCCAGGCTACCGATCGCCACCACCGGGACCTCGCGTGTTCGCATCGAGCGGAGGCGCCCCTCCACCCACGGGATGTCCCCCGCATCCACCGTTCGGGGGATTCGGCAGCCGTGCGAGCGTCGATAGGAAGGAGGGCATGCGAAGCAGCAGACACCTGGGACCACCCATCAGGATCACGACGGCGATCGCCGCGGCCGCGATGCTCGTCGTCGCGTCGCCGGCCATCGCCACCGCGTCGCCGACGGCGGAGAGCGGCGGCCAGCAGGCCGCGAGCGCGAGCCAGCAGGAGGCGGCGAGCGCACCGCAGGTCGTCGCTCCCGTGCCGGAGCTCGCCTGGGCCGCATGCGACGGCGCGGGCCTCGAGGCGTTCGAGTGCGCATCGGCGCAGGTGCCGAGCGACTACGACGAGCCGGCAGGCGCGACGACGACCATCGCGCTCACCCGGCTGCCTGCCACCGATCCCGAGCAGCGCATCGGCAGCCTCTTCGTGAACTTCGGCGGCCCCGGCGGCCCCGGCGTCTCGACCCTGCACCAGCTGGGCGCGTTCCTCGACCCGCAGGTGCACGCCGCCTTCGACGTCATCGGCTTCGACCCGCGCGGCGTCGGCGAGTCCGACCCCGTGACGTGCTTCCCCGACGCGGCCTCCGAGGCGGCGTTCTTCGCCGACGCCCCCTCGGTCCCCGTCACCGCGGAGGAGGAGGCGCGCACGATCGCGATGACCGCCGCGACGTCGCTGAGCTGCGAGACCCTCTCGGGCACGCGCATCGAGGGCGCCTCGACGGCGAACGTCGCCCGCGACATGGATCTGCTGCGGCAGGCCGTCGGCGACGAGCAGCTGAGCTACCTGGGCTACTCGTACGGCTCCATCCTCGGCGCCACCTACGGCATGCTCTTCCCCGATCGCGTGCGCGCGCTCGCGATCGACGGCACGCTCGAGCCGTCGGGCTGGTCGGGCGGCGAGGGATCGATCGGCGTGCGCACCGGCCAGGGCGTCGCGGCGAGCGAGGTCTTCGACGAGTTCCTCGCGCTGTGCTCGCAGGCTGGCCCCGAGGCGTGCTCGCTCGCGGCGCTCGGCGACCCCGGCGAGATCGTCGAGACCGTGCTCGACCGCCTGCAGCAGCAGCCGGTCGAGATCCCGATGCCCGACGGCACCACGGTGACGCTCGACTACGGCGCCGCCGTCGCGACCGCGTTCTCGTCGATGTACTCGCCTGCGGGCTTCGCACCGCTCGCGGACGCCTTCGTGCAGCTGCACGCCCTCACCGAGCCGCAGCAGGCTGCGATGCAGCAGCAGCGCTCCGGATCGCTCGGCGAGATCGGCGACCTGCTGCGCAGGCTGGGCCTCATCGAGGACTACTCCGGCGCAGGCAGCGCGATCGCGTCGATGTGCGTCGACGGTCAGCATCCGCTGCAGCCGTGGGACTACCCGGCGCAGGCCGATGCGGCCGACGCCGAGGCGCCGCACTTCGGGCGCTTCCGCTCGTGGGTCGGCATCCAGTGCGAGTTCGTGCAGTACGCCGACGACGACGCGTACATGGGTCCGTGGGACCAGACGACGCAGGCGCCGGTGCTCGTGATCGGCACGCGCCACGACCCGGCGACGCCGTACGACCAGACGCAGCCCTACGCCGACCGCTTCGCGAACGCGAGCGTGCTGACTGTCGAGGGCTACGGCCACGCGACGATCGGCGTGAGCACCTGCGCGAATGCCGCGATCGCGACGTATCTCACGACGCTGGCGGCGACCGACGGCGCCACGTGCGCGCAGGACGTCGTGCCGTTCCAGACGGCGTCCGCGCCCGTCGCGAGCCCGCTCGCATCGCTGCACGCACCGACGCACGCGTACGCGCCGGGCACCTGATCGGCGGCCCCGCACTCCCCATCCCATCCCCGCCCCTCGAGGTGCACCCCCGCCGAGTGCGTGGTCGCCTCTGACGCCTGATCGGGCAGCACATGCAGCCGAGCGGCCCTCGGATCTGCATGTGCTGCCCGATCGACGTCGGAGCGGGAGGCGCAGCGGATGGCAGGATCGGAGGGCACGGGCCTCTAGCTCAGTCGGTAGAGCGTCGGACTTTTAATCCGCTGGTCGTGGGTTCGAGCCCCACGGGGCCCACCGTCCGCGGCTCGGCCGCGTCACCGGGCGCCTGGCGACCGCCCATGCCGCCCGTCGCTCGACGCAGGCCGCGTCCAGCGGTGCGGCGTAGCGTGGGAGCCCGCACCCCGACGCGAGGAGCACCCCATGACCGCGTTCCCGGCCTCCACCTGGACCCGACCGCCACGGCAGCGTACGGGCGTGCTCGGGCTCGCGATCCTCGCGGTCGTCGCATCCACGTGGCTCCTCGTGCCGCAAGGCCTCACGACCTTCGGGCTCGTGCTCGGCTCCCTCGACGCCGGCACCTTCGTGCAGCTCGCGATCTCCAGCGCCGTGCCCGCCTCCATCGTGCTCGCCCTCGGTGCGGTCGCGACGCGGATCGTCTGGCTGCTCGTCGTCGCGATCCCAGCGCTCGCGATCCACGGGCTCGCGCTCGTCGTCGTCGCGGTCGTCGTCGGCGCATCCGGCGGGCCCGGCCTCGTCGTGCTCGCGACGCTCGGCGACGCGCTCGCGATGGGCATCGCGCTCGTCGCCGTCGTCGCCGCCCTCGTCTCGACCGCCGCCGCACGCGCCGGCGACCGCCGCGAGGGCGCCGGATGGGTGGCGGCGCTCGTGCTCGCAGGCATCGCAGGCGCCCTGATCGTCGCGTCGCCGTACGTCGCGAGCGAGACGCTCGGATCGCTGCGCCTGGTGCTGTCGGACACGATCGTCGTCGTCGGCCTGCTCGTGCTCGTCGGCGTCGCAGGCGTGCGCGCCGTCGGGGCGCGATGGGCGGCAGCGGCCATCGCCATCGCAGCCGCCGTCTGGGTCGTGCTGCTCGAGACCGTGCTGCTGCCGTGGGGGCTGCCAGCGACGATCGCGATCGCCGCCGTGCGCGCCGTGCTGCTCGTGCTCGCCGGGGTGCTCATCGCCCTGACGACGCGGTGGCTCGGACGCCCGCACGGCGTCGCCCCTCCCACCGTGCCGTCGCACGCACCGCAGCAG
>NZ_CEEDMM010000043.1:88523-256925 GCF_979255995.1 Agrococcus sp. AC640b | reverse complement strand
CATCTGCTCGAGGTGCTCGAGGTCGACCGGCGGTCGCCGCACCTCGTGCGCGTCTGGGCAGGCGGCGAGGGGCTCGCCGCCTTCGAGGGGTCGGAGGCGACGGACCGGTACGTGAAGCTGTGGTTCGCGAGGCCCGAGCTGGGCCTCGAGCCGCCGTACGACCTCGCTGCCCTGCGCGAGACGCTCGCACCCGAGGACCTGCCGGTGACGCGCACGTACTCGGTGCCGGTCGTCGAGCAGGGTCGCGTCGCGATCGACTTCGTCGTGCACGGCGACGAGGGCCTCGCGGGCCCGTGGGCCGCGGCGGCGCAGCCCGGCGATGCGATCGTCTTCTCGGGGCCAGGAGGCGGCTACGTGCCCGACGCCGACGCCGATGCGCACCTGCTCGCAGGAGACGAGTCGGCGATCCCTGCGATCGGCGCGGCGCTCGCGTGGCTCGCGACCGAGGCGCCCGCGGCGGTCGGCACGGCCTACCTCGAGGTGTTCGGCGCCGCAGACGAGCTGCCGCTGCCGTCCCCGGCCGGCGTCGACGTCGTGTGGCTGCACCGCGGCGACGACGTCGCGCCCGGCTCGTCGTCGGTGCTCGCGGATGCCGTGGCCGCGCACGCGTTCGTCGACGGGCGCACCCACGTCTTCGCGCACGGCGAGCGCGAGGCGATGAAGGCCATCCGCGACGTCGTGAAGCGTCACGGCGTCGCGCGCGACGACCTGTCGCTCTCGGGATACTGGGCCGCTGGCCGCACGGAGGACCGCTTCCAGGCGGAGAAGCGCGAGCCGATCGGCCAGATCCTCTGACCCGACGTCCACGGGCCCCCGGTAGCGTGCCCGGCATGACGGAGCCATCGGACCATCACGCGCGCGGGCCGCGCTCGCCGGTGACGCACGACGTGCCGCTGTCGCCGGCATCCGCGTCGCAGGCATCCGGTGCGACTGCCCGCCGGTGGCAGCCACCGCGCGATGCGGCCTCGGCATGGCCGATGGTGCCGCTGCGGCTCACAGGCCTCGCGATCATGCTCGCGCTCGAGAGCGTCGTGGCCGTGCTGGCAGCGCTCTTCCTCGCTGCCCTCGCGCAGGCCGCCCTCTCGGGCAGCGCGTACCCGCTCGATCATGTCGTCGGCGCATGCGTGATCGCGGCGAGCGCGATGCTGCGGGCGGCGGCGCTCGTGCTCGTGCGGCTCGGCCGGTCGTGGGCGCGGTGGGCGCACGTCGGCGCTGCGGCCATCGGCATGCTCGGCGGCATCGTGCCCGGCCTGCTGCTCCCGGCGGGCGCGCTGACCGTCGTGGCGCTCGTCACGATCTCCGTGCTCTTCGGCAGGACGACGAGCATGTGGCTGCGGTGGCGCGCGCAGCACCCGCCCGACCGCTCCTGACCCGAGCGACGCAGGAGGCAGTCGTCAAGCCGGCAAGTAGTCAGCCGGCTGTCAACCCCGCGCGTGCCACGCATCCGCAGCGCTAGCGTCGACCGCATGGTCGAACCCGCAGGCTCCAGCGCCCCCGCCCGCACCACGTCCTCGCCGACGACGCTCGACCGCGTGCGCGCGATCCTCGTGCTCGTCGCGGTGCCCGCGACGCTGCTGGGCGCCGCGCTCGGCTCCGGACTGCTCGGCGGCGGCACCGCCGAAGGCGTCGGCCAGGGCGCGTTCGCCTCCGACGCGACGCCGCTCGCCCCCGGGGGACCCGCCTTCTCGATCTGGTCGGTCATCTACCTCGGCCTCGCCGTCTACGGCATCTGGCAGGTGCTCCCCCGCAACCAGGCAGACCCCCGCCAGCGCCGCATGGGGTGGCTCGCGCTCGCGTCGATGGTGCTGAACGCGGCGTGGATCACCGCGAGCCTCGCGACCGCCGTCGCCCTCACCGTGGTCATCATCGTCGCGCTGCTGCTGAGCCTCATCGCCATCTTCGAGGTGCTGCGCCGCATCCGCTCGAGCTCGCTCGTGGAGACGGTCGTGGTCGACGGCACGTTCGGCCTCTACCTCGGCTGGGTGAGCGTCGCGACCGTCGCGAACGTCGCCGCGTGGCTCGCAGACATGGGACTGCGCCCCGAGGCGTTCGCGCTGCCCGCGAGCATCGTGCTCGTCGTCGTCGCGGGCATCGCCATCGCGCTCGCGCTGCGCGGCCACGGCCGCATCGGCCCGATGCTCGCGATCGTGTGGGGCGTGGCATGGATCGGTGTCGCGAGGCTGACGGGCGAGCCGCAGTCGACGGTCCTCGCCGTCGTCGCGGCCGTCGTGTGCGTCGTGGTCGCAGCCGTCACGGTCGCGGTGCGGCTGCGCAGCCACCGCCGCCCCGTGCGCGTGCACGCGCACTGAGCGCATCCCACGGCGAGCGTGGCGCGGACGCGCTCAGGCGGCTGCGGCATGCTGGTGCCGTGACCCATGCGACGATCACCGCCCTCGAGCGGCTGAGCGCGCTGCGCGAGGCGCTCGACGCGACCCGGCTGCCGCTCGCCGTCGAGGGCGTCGACGCCGCGCGCGACCAGCGGCAGCGCGCGCTGCAGCAGATCGACGACTACGTCGAGCCGCGCCTGACGAACCTCGACGCCCCGCTGCTCGCCGTCGTCGGCGGATCCACGGGAGCCGGCAAGTCGACCCTCGTCAACGCCGTCGTGGGCCTGCCCGTGACGCGCACGGGCGTCATCCGCCCCACGACGCGGCAGCCGATCCTGCTGCACGCGCCCGGCGACCGCGGCTGGTTCGCATCGACGCGGGTGCTGCCGGGGCTCGCGCGCATCACGGGCGAGGTGCGCCCCGCTCCGCTCCCCGCCTCGGCGGCCGGAGAGGAGCCCGACGCGACGATGGTCGGCTCCGTCGTGCTCGTCGGCGACGATCGCGTGCCCGCCGACCTCGCGATCGTCGACGCGCCCGACCTCGACTCCATCGCCGACGAGAACCGTGCGCTCGCCGGCCAGCTGCTCGCCGCCGCCGACCTGTGGCTCTTCGTGACGACCGCGAACCGATACGCCGACGCCGTGCCGTGGGAGGCGCTCGACGACGCGGCAGGCCGTGCCGTCACCGTCGGCGTCGTGCTCAACCGCGTGCCCGCCGGCGCCGTGGCGGAGGTCGAGGACGATCTGCGACGCATGCTGGGCGAGCGCGGCCTCGGCGCAGCCCCCATCTTCACCGTCGTCGAGTCGCCGCTCGACGACCTCGGCATGCTGCCGACGGATGCCGTGGCCGACATCCGTGCCTGGCTCGTGGGCATCGCAGGCGATCGTGCCGAGCGTGCGCGCATCGCTGGTCGCACGCTCGCAGGTGCCGCGACGAGGCTCGCCGCGACGACGCGCGAGGTCGCCGCGGCTCGCGCGCAGCAGGTGGATGCCGCCGACGAGTTCGCGCGCGTCGTGCAGGCGCGCTACGACGATGCCGCCGAGCGCATCCACGCCGCCACGAGCGACGGCACGCTGCTGCGCGGCGAGGTGCTCGCGAGGTGGCAGGACTTCGTGGGCACGTCCGACGTGTTCCGCACCATCGAGGGCTGGTTCTCGCGCACCCGCGACCGACTCGGCGCGTTCTTCCAGGGCAAGCCGGCGCCGGTCGTGCAGGTGGAGACGGCCATCGAGCACGGACTGCACGCCGTCGTCGTCGACGAGGCCGGCGGCGCAGCGGGCGACGCGTGGCAGCGGGTGCGCACGACGCAGGCGGGCAGGCAGCTGACGGCGAGCGTCGACCTCTCTCGCGAGGGCGACGACCTCGCGCAGCGCACGTCGCGCCTCGTGCGCGACTGGCAGGCGGCGCTCGTGCAGCGCATCACCGATCAGGCCGGCGACAAGCGCGTCAAGGCGCGCATCCTGTCGCTCGGGCTCAACGCCGTCACCGTGACGCTCATGGTGATCGTGTTCGCCTCGACGGGTGGGCTCACCGGCGGCGAGGTGGCGATCGCCGGCGGCTCGGCGCTCGTCGGGCAGAAGCTGCTCGAGACGATCTTCGGCGAGGACGCCGTGCGGCGCATGGCGAAGGAGGCGCGTGCCGACCTCGACGAGCGCGTGCGCGGACTGCTCGCCGAGGAGGCAGACCGCTACGCACCCCTGCTCGACCCCGTGCGAGCGGGCACGACGCCGGCGACGCTCGAGGACGCGTCGCATGCGCTCGAGCGCGCGATGGCCGCCGTCGCCTCCGACGACGCAGCCGCGAGCGACGAGGAGCGCGCGTGAGCCTCGACGCCGCCCTCGACGCGCTCGAGGACGCCGCCGAGCTCGGCGCCGGCCGCATCGACGACGCCGACGTCGACGCCATCCGCGGCGTGCTGCACCGCGCCGCGTCGCGACGAGCGCTGTCGAGCGAGCACACCGTCGTGGGCTTCTTCGGCGCGACGGGCTCCGGCAAGTCGTCGCTGCTCAACGCCGTCGTCGGCGAGCAGCTCGCCCGCGCGCACGTGCGCAGGCCGACGACGTCGGAGCCGCTCGCCGCCGTCTGGGGCGCCCACGGCTCGGATGCGTTGCTCGACTGGTTGCAGGTCTCCGATCGCAGGCACGTCGAGGCACCGTTCGCCGGCGACGAGGCGCTGTCGCTCATCCTGCTCGACCTGCCCGACTTCGACTCGGTCGAGCCGCAGCATCGCGCGGTCGCCGAGCGCCTCGCCGGCCAGGTCGACGTGCTCGTATGGGTCGTCGATCCGCAGAAGTACGCCGACGCGGTGCTGCATCGCGCGTTCGTCGCACCGCTGGCGACGCACGGCGGCGTCACCGCCGCCGTGCTCAACCAGGTCGACCTGCTGCCGACCGACGCGGTGCCGGACGTCGTCGCATCGCTGCGCGGGCTGCTCGCCGCCGACGGCCTCGCCGACGTGCGCGTGCTGCCGGCGAGCGCTGCGACGGGTGAGGGCATCGACGCCGTGCGTGCCGTCATCGCGCGCTTCGCCCGCGAGCGCGCCGCGCAGTCGGCACGGCTCGCCGCCGACGTCGCGGCCGCCGCCGCGAGGCTCGATGCACCCGACATCGCACCCGAGGTCGACGCAGCCGTGCGCGCACGCCTCGTCGACGGCCTCGCGGTCGCCGCGCGCGTCGAGCCCGTCGCCCGCGCGACCGGCGCGTCGTACCGCAAGCGCGCTGGGCAGACGACCGGGTGGATCCCCACGGCGTGGCTGCTGCGGCTTCGACCCGATCCGCTGCGTCGCCTGCATCTGCTGCCCGGCCGCGCCCGACGCGATCGGGATGCCGACGTGCATCGCACGGCGCTGCCAGCGCAGTCCTCCGCCGAGCGGGCGCAGGCGTCGCTCGCGGTCCGCGCCTACGGCGACGCAGCAGCCGACGGGCTCGGCGACGGCTGGCGCGCCGCGGTGCGGCAGGCTGCGAACGAGGCGCTCGCCGTCGTGCCCGACGCGCTCGACCGCGCCGTCGCTCGCACCGACCTCGGCGCACGCGGCTCGTGGTGGTGGGCCGTGCTCGCGATCGTGCAGTGGATCGCGCTCGGCACGGCGCTCGTGGGCGTCGGCTGGCTGCTCGCTGCCGCGCTGCTGCCGATCTGGGGCCTCCCCGCCGTCGACGTGCCGGTCGAGCAGGGCTGGCCGGTGCCGACGCTGCTCATCGCCGCCGGCGTGCTGCTGGGCATCCTCGTGGGTCTGCTGGGCGCGGGCGTCGGCGGCGCGATCGGGGCCGCCCGCCGCGCACGCGCTCGGCGTCGCCTCCGACGCGCGGTCGCCGAGGTGGCGCGCACCGAGGTCGTCGAGCCCATCGAGCTCGAGCGCGACCGCGCGGAGGCGTTCGGCGACGCCGTGCGCCGCGCCCGCGCCTGAGACGCGGACGCGGCAGCGCGGTCAGGCGGCGGCTGCCGCGTCTCGCGCACCCGTCGCGGTCGACGCGAGCAGCGCTGCGGCGGCCTTCGCCTTCGCCTGCTCCAGGGTCACCTCGAGCAGCTCGGCGCGCACGTCGGCGAACGCGGCGGGGCTCATCGACAGCGTCGAGACGCCGAGCCCCACGAGCACGACCGCCAGCGCCGGGTCGGCGGCAGCCTCGCCGCACACGCCGACGGGCTTGCCTGCCTCGGCGCCCGCGTCGCCCAGCATCTTGACGAGGCGCAGCACCGCGGGGTGCCAGGGGTCCTGGAACGACGCGACGGTGCCGAGCATGCGGTCGGCGGCGAACGTGTACTGCGTGAGGTCGTTCGTGCCGATCGACACGAAGTCGGCGGAGGCCATCACCTGATCGGCGAGCACGGCGATCGACGGCACCTCGGCCATCGCACCGACCGTCTTCAGGCCGTGCTCGCGACCCAGCGCGACGAAGTACTCGGTCTCCTCCTGGTTCGCGATCATCGGCGCCATGACCCACAGGTCGGCGTTCGTCGCCGCGTCGGCTGCCGCGAGCGCTTCGAGCTGGTCGCGCAGGATCTGCTCGCTCGCGCGCAGCGCGCGGATGCCGCGCAGGCCGAGCGCCGGGTTCTCCTCCTCGGCGTCGTTGAGGAACGCGAGCGGCTTGTCGGCTCCGGCGTCGAGCACGCGCACGACGACCTTCTTGCCCTCGAACGCCTGCAGCATGCGCGTGTACGAGTCGGTCTGCGAGGCGACCGACGGCGCCTCCTTCGCGTCGAGGAAGAGGAACTCGGTGCGGAACAGGCCCACGCCCTCCGCGCCGAGCTCGAGCGCCTTCACGGCATCCTCCGGGCGCCCGACGTTCGCCAGCAGCGGCACCTTCGTGCCGTCGGCGAGCGCACCCTCGGTGATGGGGGCGTCGGCACGCTCGGCGCGCGTCGCGGCCTCGCTCGTCGCCTCCTCCACCTCCGCATCGGTCGGGTCGAGGGTGATGAGGCCGGTCTTCGCGTCGACGATGACGCGCGTGCCGTCCTCGACGGCCGAGAGCAGTCCCTCGACGCCCACGACGGCCGTGATCGACTTCGAGCGCGCGAGGATCGCCGTGTGGCTCGTGGGGCCGCCGTCCTGCGTGACGAGCGCGAGCGTGCGCTCGAGGTCGAGCGTCGCCGTGTCGGCCGGGGCGAGGTCGCGGGCGAGGAGGATGAACGGCACGTCCGACTCGGGCACGCCAGGCGCGGGCACGCCGCGCAGGTGCGCGACGACGCGCTGCGACACGTCGTCGAGGTCGGTGGCGCGCTCGGCCATGTAGCCGCCGAGGGCGATGAGCATCGTCTTGAACTGGTCGAACGCGTCGTGCACGGCACGCTCGCCGTTCGTGCCCTGCTGGATGCGGCCGGCGATGTCGTCGGCGAGCGCGGGGTCCTGCGCCATGAGCGACGCAGCCTCGAGCACCTCCTGCGCCTCGCCGCCGGCGGTGCGCCCACGGTCGGACAGCTCGCTCGCGACCTCGGCGAGCGCGGCCTGCACGCGTGCCGTCTCGTCGGCGGCGTCGCCCTGCAGCGGTTCGTTCGACGGGGGTGCCAACGGCTCGGGCATCCGCAGTACCACGCCTGCAGCGATTCCGCGACCGACACCGACTCCACGCAGCTCTGCCATGGGGCAAGACTACGCTGTCCGGACGGCGTCGAAGTGGGGGTACGACCGTGGCGCAGACCGCCGTGGAACGCATCATGCAGTCGCGTCCCGTGCGCGCGTTCACGCACTACGGGCAGGCGAAGGGGCCGGTCTTCGCGCAGGGCATGACGCTCAGCGCGTTCCTGTCGCTGTTCGCGGCGCTCTTCATCGGCTTCGCGATCTTCGCGCTCGTGCTCGGCGGCAACGACGCACTGCGCGACCGTGTCATCCAGTCCGTGGCGGGCAGCGTGCCCGGCCTCCTCGACACCGGCGACGGCGGCCTCATCGACGTCGACGCCCTGCTCGAGTCGAGCGTGCTCGGCTGGGGCACCGCGATCGCCTCCGTCGGCATCCTCATCACCGCGATCGGATGGATCGGCACGAGTCGCGAGGGCTTCCGCGCCGTCTTCCACCTGCCTGACGTGCGCACCCTGCCGGTGCTGCTCAAGGTGGGCGACCTCGGCGTCGCGGTCGGCATCGGCGTGCTCGTGCTCGCCTCCGCGGCGATCCTCGTCGTCACCTCGGCGGTCGCCGACGCGCTCGGCATCGGCGGCGTCGGGCAGGTCGTCGGCATCGTGGCGCAGCTCGCCCTCGATGCGTCGATCGTCGCCCTGCTCTACCGCTTCGCAGGCCGCCTGCGACTGCCTGCGAAGCAGCTGCTGGGCGCGTCGCTCGCCTGCGCCGTCGCATTCTTCATCCTGAAGCAGTTCGCGACGCTGCTGCTGTCCGGGGGCGCGAACCCGCTGGTCGCCGGCTTCGCCGCCATCCTGGGCATCCTCATCTGGCTCGGGCTCGTGAACCAGATCCTGCTCGTCGCGCTCGCGTGGATCGCGGTCGGCAGCGTCGGCAAGGCGTACGTGCGACTCGTCGACGTCGAGAACGCGCGCGAGGAGGCGATCGCGAAGGCGAAGGCCGAGCGCGAGGCCCTCAAGGCCGAGATCGCCGAGCGCGAGAAGCCCGACCCCAAGCAGAGCCTGCTCATGCGGCAGACGCACAAGCGGCTCGCGAAGCAGGCGCGCAGGCGCTGACCGTCCTGCAGGCTCGACGCCGCCAGGCACGGCGGGCTGCGGCGGTGCCGCGAGCAGCGAACCGGGCGTGACGCCCTGAGCCCACGCCCGCAGCACGAGCCCGGTCCGCCGCTACGGGCGGGGGAACCAGGGTTCGGCGTTCGTGATGACCGTGCCGTCACGGAGCGTGACGTCGTACGTGATCACGTCGTCGGGGCCGCCCTGCCCTGAGGGCTCGTCGGCGTCCTCGAACGCGGCGCCTGGCCACCACGCCACGAATCGGCCGTCGTGGACGGTCGCCTCCGTCGTGATGCCGTCGGCGTGCAGCTGCACGCTGACGACGTCCTGGCCCGCCGCGCCGGAGGTGAGCGAGACGAACCCGTCTGCTGCACGGAACTGCGACAGGGCGCCCTCCATGATCCTGTCGACCGGTGGCACGAGCGCGTCGCCCGACTGGCCGCCGAATGCGCTGAGCACGCCCGCAGTCGACGTGGATCCCTCGGGGAGGCCGACGATGCACGATCCCTGCGATTCGGGGGATGCCTCGTACAGGATCAGCCCGATGATGTCGCCGCGGCGCTCGGCGAGGACGACGGGAGTGTCCTCATCGATGCGACCTTCGTACCCGAGGCTCTGCCTGCAGGCGTCCTCGGCGACGGCCAGGTCGTCCGCGGACACGGGTCCGGCCTCCGGGGTCCAGGATGCGACGGCTGGGAGCGCCGGGGTGAGTCCTGGCAGCAGGATCGCGCCGGCCGCGACGAGTGCACCGGCGGCGAGCACCCCGCCGACGCGCCACACGAGTGGCGATCGTGACGCGTGGTCCCGTGCGGTGCCGGTGTGCACGATCCTGTCCGCGAGGGAGGCGCCGCGAGCTCGACGTCGAGCGTCTGGCTGCCCGGCGGCCGCATCCATCGATCGCAGCTGGGAATCGAGAGTCATGATGTCTCCTGATGGTTCAGTGCCTTCTGAGGCGGGGCGGTGGTGGGCTGGTCCTCGAGGGCGGCGTGCAGTGCCCTCCGGGCACGCGAGAGGCGGACGCGGTAGGTGCCGGGCAGGATGCCGAGCACGCGCGCCGCGGCGGTCGCATCGAGCTGCTCGAACACGGCGAGACCGAGCGCCTCCTGATGGGCAGCCGACAGCGCGGACCACGCCGCGGCGAGATCGGCACGGAGCTCGACCTCGGAGACGTCGTCCCGATGCGTGAGGTCGGCGTGCGAGGCGAGCCTCACGGCCAACGCCGTGCGCCGCGTGGCGCTGCGACGCTGGTTCAACAGCGTCTTCCGCACGATGCCGAACACCCAGGCGCGTCGTGCGTCGAGCGACTGCGGCGCGTGCGCGAATCGGCGCCACGCGACCATCATGGCCGTCGCGACGGCCTCGTCGGCGTCCGCCGGCTCCGTGCGCCGCATCGCGAACCGCACCGCATCGTCGTACACCTCACGGAAGAGGATGCGATACTCGCTCGCTCGGTCGTCGTCTGCGCCCATGATCATGACCTGTCCAGCATGGCCACGAGCGTTACCGCCCGGATGCGAATCCCCTGAGACCGCTCCGCATCGCGAGCGACCCGAGAGCGCAGTCGCTGCGCCGATCGCGTCGGTGGTGCGCCGGTAGGCTCGAGCCCATGCGCATCGTGTCGGTCAACGTCAACGGCATCCGGGCAGCATCGGGCAAGGGCATGCTCGAGTGGATCGACGAGGCGAAGCCCGACATCCTGTGCCTGCAGGAGGTGCGTGCGCAGGACGAGGACGTGCTGCGCATCCTCGAGGGCTGGCACATCCTGCACGATCCCGCGACCGCGAAGGGCCGCGCAGGCGTCGCCGTCGCGTCGCGCCAGCCGTCCATCGAGCACCGCACCGACATCGGCCTGAAGACGTTCGACACGAAGGGTCGCTGGCTCGAGGCCGACTTCGCCGTGCCGTCTGCCGACGGCGGCGACGATCGCGTGCTGACCGTCGTCTCGGCGTACGTGCACTCGGGCGAGGTCGGCACCCCGAAGCAGGACGACAAGATGCGCTTCCTCGGCTCCATGCTCAAGCGCCTCCCCCAGCTGCGCGCCCATACCGACCTCGCCGTCGTCATGGGCGACCTCAACGTCGGTCACACCGAGCGCGACATCCGCAACTGGAAGGGCAACCGCAAGAACGCGGGCTTCCTGCCGGAGGAGCGCTCGCACCTCGACCGCATCCTCGGGCCCGAGGGCAGGATCGTCACGGGCGCCGACGGCGTGCGCGGCAAGGGCCACGGATGGGTCGACGTCGGCCGCGCGCACGCAGGCGACGTCGACGGCCCCTACACGTGGTGGTCGCAGCGCGGTCGCGCGTTCGACACCGACACCGGCTGGCGCATCGACTACCAGCTCGCCACCCCCGCGCTCGCGTCGACCGTCACCCACTACGAGGTGGCGAAGGCGAGCGCGTGGGACACCCGATGGTCCGACCACGCCCCCGTCGTCGTCGACTACGCGCTCTGAGCCGCACGCGCTCGCGCCCAGCATCCAAGGAACCAGCATGACCACGAAGCCCCGCCTCTACTCCGGCATGCAGCCCTCGTCGGGCTCGCTGCACATCGGCAACTACATCGGCGCCATCCGCCAGTGGCAGACGATGCAGGAGGAGTTCGACGCCTACTTCTCCATCGTCGACCTCCACGCCATCACCGTGCCGCAGGACCCGAAGGCGCTGCGCGAGCAGGTGCGCACGCTGGCCGCGCAGTACATCGCCGCCGGCATCGACCCGTCGCGCTCCGTGCTGTACGTGCAGTCGCACGTGCCCGCCCACGCCCAGCTGGCATGGGTGCTCTCGACCATCACGGGCTTCGGCGAGGCCGGGCGCATGACGCAGTTCAAGGACAAGTCGGCGAAGCAGGGCGCTGAGGCGACGTCGGTCGGGCTCTTCACCTACCCCGTGCTCATGGCGGCCGACATCCTCCTGTTCGATGCCGAGGCCGTGCCGGTCGGCGACGACCAGAAGCAGCACATCGAGCTCACTCGCGATCTCGCGACCCGCTTCAACCAGCGCTTCGGCGACACGTTCACGCTGCCGAAGCCCGTCATCCAGGGCGACGCGGCACGCATCTACGACCTGCAGGAGCCGACGGCGAAGATGTCGAAGTCGGGCGACTCCCCCAAGGGCATCCTGTGGCTGCTCGACGAGCCGACGGCGCTGGCCAAGAAGATCCGCTCGGCGGTGACCGACATGGAGGGCGTCGTGCGCGCCGACCGCGAGACGAAGCCCGGCGTCACCAACCTGCTCGCGATCCTCTCGAGCGTCACGCGGCGGCCGATCGCCGACCTCGAGGCCGAGTTCGCCGGGCAGCAGTACGGGGCCTTCAAGTCGGCGGTCGCCGACGCGGTCGTCGCGGAGGTCGAGCCCATCCGCGCGCGGGCACTCGAGCTGCTCGCCGACCCGGCCGAGCTCGACCGCATCCTCGCGAGCAACGCCGCCCGCGCGTCGGAGGTCGCCGAGGCGACGCTCGACCGCGCATACCGGGCGATCGGGCTGCGCTAGCCGCTCGGCGCGGGCAGCACCGGACCGGGTCGGCGCGTGAGCGTGGGTCTCCGGCACCGGTGCTCCGACAGCGCGGTGCACGACGACGGGAGCCGGCGATGGCACGGGCGAACCTGAGACGCCGCCTGCCTCTGGCGATCGGCGCGGCAGTCGCCGTCGTCGCCGTGGTCGTCGCCGGAGCCGTCTTCCAACCCTGGCTGCTGCTCGTGGACGACGTCGTCGACGAGCGCGTGCCCACGGCGGTCGCGCAGCCCGCGACCGCACCGACGGCCACGGAGGACGAGTCGCTGCCGTCGCCGAGCCCGACCGGTCCCGTCGAGCTCGCGAGCGGCACCTTCATCACGCACGAGCACGCGACGACCGGCGTCGCCCGCATCCTCGAGCTCCCGACCGGCGACCGCGTGCTCGTGCTCGAGGAGCTCGACACCTCCAACGGCCCCGACCTGCACGTCTGGCTCACCGACCAGCCCGTCATCGAGGGCTTCGACGGCTGGGGCGTCTTCGACGACGGCAGCTGGACCAGCCTCGGCCCGCTGACGGGCAACGTCGGCACGCAGCAGTACGCGATCCCCGGCGACCTCGACCTCACGGCAATCACGAGCGTGTCCATCTGGTGCGCGCAGTTCGCCGTGTCGTTCGGCGCCGCCCCGCTCGCGCTCTCCTAGCGCTCGAGGCACGACCCAGGTTGCGCAGGGAGTCGCCCGGGAATGACCGCTGACGGCGGCGAGTTGTAGGCTCCAGATACACGTCGAGTGCTCACGGGGTCAGTGCAAGTCTGAACCGGCGGTCAGAGTCCGCGAACCACCCACCCGGGTGGCCGAGCAGGTGGAATTCCTGCGCCGACGGTGAGAGTCCGGATGGAAGTGGCACCTCGAGTGGGTTGCCTCTGCGCGCCCGCGGCCTCGACACGGAGGACGAGTGGCGACACGACAGGCGGCAGCGACCGCCCCGACGCAGGCAGAGCGCGACGCGCTCGACGCGGCGCTCGCGCTCGCCGGACTCGGCCCCAGGGGACGCAACCCGCAGGTGGGATGCGTGCTGCTGAGCGCCGCAGGCGACGTGCTCGCCGAAGGGCACCACCGCGGCGCGGGCACCCCGCACGCCGAGGTCGACGCGCTGTCGCAGCTGCCGCCAGGCGCCGCGCGCGGTGCCACGGCCGTCGTCACCCTCGAGCCCTGCAACCACGTCGGTCGCACGGGCCCGTGCGCCGACGCGCTCGTCGCGGCGGGCATCGCACGCGTCGTCTACGCCGTCGCCGACCCCGGCGACGCCTCCGCAGGTGGTGCGCAGCGACTCGCAGCGGCCGGCGTCGACGTCGTGCACGCACCCGACGCACGCGCGGCGGCGCTCGTCGACGACTGGCGTCACGCGCTCACCACCGGACGCCCGCGCGTGACGGTGAAGTGGGCGCAGTCGCTCGACGGCCGCGCCGCAGCCGCCGACGGCAGCAGCAGGTGGATCACCGGCGCCGAGGCTCGTGCGCACGTGCATCGGCAGCGGGCGCTCCACGACGCCATCGCCGTCGGCACCGGGACCGTGCTGGCCGACGACCCCCGGCTCACGGCACGCGTCGACGGCGGCTCCGAGACGCGGCAGCCGCTGCCCGTGGTCGTCGGCGCGCGCGCAGTGCCCGCCCGCGCCCGGCTCCACGACCACCCCCGCGCGTTCGTGCAGGTGACGGGTCCGCTCCACGCAGCCCTCGGTGCACTGTGGCGCGACCACGGCGTCCAGTCGCTCTACGTGGAGGGCGGGCCCACGCTCGCCTCCGCGATCGTCGCCGCGGGCCTCGCCGACCGCATCCACTGCTACGTCGCACCGACGCTGCTCGGCGGTCCGCGCACGGCGATCGCCGCCGTCGGCGTCGCGACGATCGGCGAGCAGCTGCTGCTCGACGACGTGCACGTCGAGACGCTCGGCCGCGATCTGCTCGTCACCGCCACCATCCGACCGGCCGCCACCGCGGCGAAGGAGGGCTGACCCATGTTCACAGGGCTCATCGAGGAGATCGGCGAGGTCGTCGCGCTCGAGACCGCAGGCGACTCCGCCAGGCTCACCATCCGCGGTCCGCTCGCGGTGTCCGACGCGACCCACGGCGCCTCCATCGCCGTCAACGGCCTCTGCCTCACGGTCGTCGAGCAGACCGCCGACACCTTCACCGCCGACGTCATGCAGGTGTCGTTGCGCATGTCGCAGCTCGGCGACCTCGCCGTCGGCGACCGCGTGAACCTCGAGCGCGCCGCGCGCGTCGGCGACCGCCTCGGCGGGCACATCGTGCAGGGCCACGTCGACGGCACCGCGACCGTCGTCGTGTGGGAGGACGGCGACGCATGGCGGCGCGTGCGCCTCGCGCTCGACGACGACCTCGCCGAGCTCGTCGCCCGCAAGGGCTCCATCACGCTGCAGGGCGTGAGCCTGACGGTGTCGGACCTCAGCGACGAGGCGGAGCCGCAGCAGTGGCTCGAGGTGTCGCTCATCCCCGAGACGCTCGAGGCGACGACGCTCGGCACCCTCATGACCGGCGACCGCGTCAACGTCGAGACCGACGTCGTCGCGAGGCACGTCGCCAGGATGCTGCGCCTCGACCACGTGCGCGCGAGCGCGGGAGCGCGAGCATGATCGGCACGATCGAGCAGGCGGTGCAGGCGCTGCGCGCCGGTCGATCCGTCGTGGTCGTCGACGACGAGGGGCGTGAGAACGAGGGCGACCTGGTGCTCGCCGCCGAGCTCGCCACCCCCGAGCAGGTCGCGTTCCTCGTGCGGCACACCTCCGGATTCCTCTGCGCGCCGCTCACGGGCGAGGTCGCCGACCGGCTGCGGCTGCCGCTCATGGTGCCTGCGAACGAGGACCTGCGGCAGACGGCGTACACGGTCACCGTCGATGCGGCCGACCGCGCGACGACCGGCATCTCCGCCGACGACCGCGCCCACACGCTGCGCGTGCTCGCGAGCCCCGCATCCGGCGCGGGCGACCTGCGCAGGCCAGGTCACATCGTGCCGCTGCGCGCCGTCGACGGCGGCGTGCGCGTGCGCCCGGGCCACACCGAGGCCACCGTCGAGCTGCTCGCGCTCGCCGGCCTGCAGCCCGTCGGAGTCATCGGCGAGCTCGTCGAGGACACCGGCGAGATGCGACGCCTGCCCTCGCTCATCGCGTTCGGCGCCGAGCACGACCTCGTCGTCGTCACGATCGCCGACCTCATCGCCCACCTCGACGCCGGAGCCGTCGCCTCGATCGCGCCCGTCGACCCCGCGCTCGCACCGCGCGTGCGGTACGAGGTCTGCACGACCGTACCGACGGTGCACGGCGACTTCCGCATGTTCGCCTACCGCGACCTCGTCACCGGCGCCGACCACGTGGCGATCGTCGCCGGGCATCCCGTCGCCGACGGCGCCCTCGTGCGCATCCACTCGGAGTGCCTCACGGGCGAGGCGTTCGGCTCGCTGAAGTGCGAGTGCGGCCCGCAGCTCGATGCGGCGCTGCAGCGCATCCACGACGAGGGCGAGGGCGTCGTGGTCTACCTGCGCGGCCAGGAGGGGCGCGGCATCGGCCTCGTCAACAAGCTGCGGGCGTACCGCCTGCAGGAGGACGGCCTCGACACCCTCGACGCGAACCTCGCGCTCGGGCTGCCCGCCGACGCCCGCGAGTACGGCGCTGCCGCCGCGATCCTGCGAGAGCTGGGCCTGACGCGCATCCGCCTGCTGTCGAACAACCCCGAGAAGGCGTCGCAGCTCGAGCGGCACGGCATCGCCATCGCGGCGCGCGAGCCGCTCGTCGTCGGCGTCGGCGACCTCAACGAGGGCTACCTCGAGACCAAGCGCGATCGCATGGGCCACGTGCTGCCCGCGCAGATCGTGCCCGAGCACGCAGCATCGCTGCGCACCACGACAGGAGACTGACATGGCAGGTTCCGGAGCCCCGGCCCTCGACCTCGACGCGACCGGCCTCACGGTCACGATCGTCTACGGCCAGTGGCACGACGTGATCGCGGGCGGCCTGCTCGCCGGCGCGCGGCGTGCGCTGGCAGAGATGGGCGCGCGCGTGCGCGAGATCCCCGTCGCAGGCGCGTTCGAGCTCGCGGTCGTCGCGCAGCGCGTGCTCGAGCGCGACGCCGACGCCGTCGTCGCCCTCGGCGTGATCCTGCGCGGCGGCACGCCCCACTTCGAGTACATCGCGAGCGCGGCGACGCAGGGGCTCACGCATGTGGCGCTGCGCACCGGCAAGCCCGTCGGCTTCGGCGTGCTCACGATCGACGACGAGCAGCAGGGCATCGACCGGGCGGGGCTGCCGGGCTCGAAGGAGGACACGGGCGCGAAGGCCGCAGAGGCCGCCGTCGGCGCCGCCCTCGCCCTGCACCGCATCTGACGCGCTGGCTCAGCCTCCCCGCACGCGCCCGCACGCGCCGGCAGACGAACGTCTGCGGCGCGCGGTTGGGGCGTCGAGCTCGATCGGCAGCGGACTCGCACGAGACGAGGATGCGCTGCACCGCGCACGCTGCGGCGGCGCACCGCGACGCCGTCTAGCGTCGATGCCATGCGCCGCCTCCCCCTCCTCGCGTCCGGCATCGCAGCGCTGCTCGTCGCCTCCACCGCCGCGTGCGCCACGCCGCCCGTCGGGCAGCCCGTCCCGACCCTCGAGCGCGCGATGGCCTCGCAGGAGCAGGCGACACCCGACTTCGACGGGCAGACCTATCGGATCGAGGACGCCGACGCGATCGACGACCTCGCTGCGATCGTGATCGCCCACGGCGCATACGGCGATCAGCTGGACGAGACCGTCGGCGCACCGGGTGCGCGCTCGACGCTCGTCACCTACTGGACGACCGACGACGACGCCGTGACGATCGCGTTCACGCTGCACGACGGTGCCAGCGCCTTCCAGCAGGAGATCGACGGCCTCGTCGCCCAGTGGCGGGAGTCGGGCGAGCATGCCGTCGCGACCGAGCCGTGGCCGCCCGGGCCGAGCAGCACGTCGCCGACGCCCTCGGCCGGTGCGACCGTCTCCTCGGCCCTCGCCGTGCAGTCCGACGGTCCGCTCGGCGACGGGACCGACGGGATCGAACGCGACGACGCCGCGTCGCTCGACGCGCTCGCCGCGGTGCTCGCGCTGCCGGTCACGGAGCCGGAGGACATCGAGTGCGCATGGTCGACGCGCACGACGGTCACCGTCTCGTCGGACGACGGCACGGTCGAGACCGTCACCGCCGCGTCGTGCGGCGCGACGGGTCGCGACGAGGCGCTCGGGCACCTCGTCGCCGAATGGGCGCTCGACGGGGCCTGAGGCGACCCTCGCGCGCGTGCGCGGCCTCGCACCTCCGCCTGGCTAGGCTGCTCCCAGCACTTCCGAAGGAGCCTCATGGCCGACGCATCCCCCACCACCACGACCGAGCCCAGCACGCCCGCGAACTCCCGCGGCCGGGTCATCTTCGCGAGCCTCATCGGCACGTCGATCGAGTTCTACGACTTCTACATCTACGCGACGGCCGCCGTGCTCGTGTTCCCGGCCCTGTTCTTCCCGGCCGAGAACGAGACGGCGCAGCTGCTGTCGTCGCTCGCGACGTTCGGCGTCGCGTTCGTCGCCCGCCCGATCGGCTCGATCCTGTTCGGCCACTTCGGCGACCGCATCGGCCGCAAGACGACCCTCGTCGCGTCGCTGCTGACGATGGGCGTCGCGACCGTGCTCATCGGCTGCCTGCCGACCGCGCTCACCCCCGGCTGGGAGATCCTCGCCCCCGCGCTCCTCGCGCTCATGCGCTTCTGCCAGGGCCTCGGCCTCGGCGGCGAGTGGTCGGGTGCTGCGCTGCTCGCGACCGAGAACGCCCCCGCGGGCAAGCGCGCCATCTACGGCACGTTCCCGCAGCTGGGCGCCCCCATCGGGTTCATCCTCGCCAACACGATCTTCATCGCCATCACCTACACGCTCACGCCCGAGCAGTTCGCAGAGTTCGGCTGGCGCATCCCGTTCCTGCTCTCGGCCGTGCTCGTCGCCGTCGGCCTCTACGTGCGTCTCAAGCTCATCGAGACGCCCGCGTTCACGAAGGTCGTCGAGCGCAACGAGGTCGTGAAGGTGCCTCTCGGTCGCGTGTTCAAGCACAACTGGCGACAGGTCCTGCAGGGCACGCTCATCATGTTCGCGACCTACGTGCTGTTCTACCTCATGACGACGTTCACGCTCACGTTCGGCACCCGCGCCTCGACGGTCGAGCAGGGCGCAGCCGCAGCCGAGGCTGCCGGTCAGCCGTTCAACCCCGACACGTTCGTGCCAGGCCTCGGCTTCCAGCGCATCGACTTCCTCTGGCTGCTCATCGTCGGCGTCGTCTTCTTCGGCATCTTCACGCTCGTCGCGGGCCCCCTCGCGGAGCGCTTCGGCCGCAAGTGGATGCTCGCGACCGTCTCGGCGGCGATCGTCGTCTTCGGCCTGCTGTGGGTGCCGCTGTTCGGCAGCGGCTTCGTCGGCATCATGGCCGCGCTCATCCTCGGCTTCACCCTCATGGGCCTCACCTTCGGTCCCATGGCGGCGTACCTGCCCGAGCTGTTCCCCGCGAACGTGCGCTACACGGGCTCCGCGCTCGCGTACAACCTGTCGAGCGTCATCGGTGCGGCTCCCGCATCGTTCGTCGCCGTCGCGCTGTGGGGCCTCGCGGGCGGCTCGCCGCTGCTCGTCGGCCTCTACCTGTCGGCTGCGGCAGCGCTGACGCTCGTCGTGCTGCTGCTGTCGAAGGACACCCGCGACCAGGACTACGTGAACTCCACGTCGGCCTGACGCGCACCTCGCCGCACCGACGAACGGGCCCCGACCACGGTTGGGGCCCGTTCGCCGGTTCGGAGGACATCGGCACCGCACGCTCGACGAACGCGCGCCGCGCACCCGGGCCCCTCGCCGGTGGCCCGGCTAGCGTCGACGACATGCCCCTCCGCCGCTCCATCGCCGCAGCCCTCGCCGTCGCCCTGGGTGGGCTCGCGCTCGCCGGCTGCGTCGTCGTGCCCGATGCTCCACAGCCCTCGCCGCCGTGCAGCGCGGTCGCCGTGCATCCGCTGCCCGCGTGCTCGCAGGTGCCCACGCTCTCGCCGACATCGGTGACGTACTCGCAGTCGCAGGCGATCCCCGGCTTCGACGGGGGCGCCTACCTCGTCACCGACGCCGACGCGCTCGCCGCCCTCGCCGACGTCGTCCGATACGAGGTGCAGGGCGACACGACCATCGTCGGCGACTGCGACGGCGGGCGCACGACGCACCTCGTCGTCGAGACGACGCAGCACGGCACCGTGACGATCGTGGTCGACACCTGCACCGACGAGGCCCTCCCGAACGCGATCGACGAGCTCGTGAGCGGCTGGCGCGCGTCGGGCGTCGGCACGCCCGTGCCGTAGTCGCATCAGCGCTCGACGCGCTCCACGACGACGTGCTCGGCGACGGCCCGGATCGCCTCCGCATCGCCCGTGCCGAGGCCGTGCCTCGTGACGTTGACCGCACCGGCAGCGGCGCCGAGCCGGATGGCGTCCTCGACGCTGCGACCGTCGGCGATCGCGAGGGCGAGCCCCGCCGTGTACGAGTCGCCTGCGCCGGAGTGGTCCACGACCTCGAGCCTCGGAGCAGTGACCCGCAGCAGTCCGCCCTCGTGCAGCACGAGCGAGCCGACGTCGGCGCGCGACACCGCCACGACGTCGACGCCGCGCTCGCGCAGGCCCTCCATCGCCGCGACGAGCTGCTGCTCGTCGTCGCCGTCATCGACGAGCCCGTCGGCGATCAGCTCCTCGTGGCTCACCTTCACGACGGTCGCGCCGCCATCGACGGCAGCCGCGAGCCGTTCCCCCGCGAGGTCGACGAGCACGCGGCACTCGAGCGCGGTCAGGTCGCTCGCGAGCCTGCGGTACACGTCGGCGTCGAGGGTCTCGTCGTCGACCGGGCCCGACAGGATGACGAGGTCGGCGTGCGCCGCCTCGCGCAGCACCATCGAGTACAGGGAGTCGAGATCGTGGCGGTTCAGCGGCGAGCCGTCGGTCTCGACGATCGACGTGCGCTCCCCCGAGCGGCGGTCGGTGATGCGCACGGGGTTCACGCCCTCGCGGTCGAGGTCGGCGACCGCGAGCCCCTCGTCGCCCAGCAGCCGTTCGGCGACCCTGCCCGGCTCGCCCGCGAACGACGCGACGAGCGCGACCTCCGCGCCGAGCGCTCGCAGCATCCTCGCCTGCCACACGCCTTGGCCGCCGACGTGGATGTGCACGTCGGGCTCGTCGCCGTGCTCCTCGATCGCGATCGACAGCAGCGGCGCAGGTGCGAAGACGAGGATGCGGGGCATGCCTCGACGCTAGCGAGGCGCTCGAGCGCGCACGCGGGCTTGCGCCATCGCCGTCGTCAGCGCAGGAAGAGCGCCTTGAGCCGTGACGTCGTGAAGAGGATGCCGAGCACCGACATCGCCGCGAGGTAGCCGATGTGGATGAGCAGCGACCAGTCGAGGATGCCGAGCGTCAGCTGCCGCATCATGTCGACGCCGTGCCACAGCGGCATCGCCATGATGATCCACTGGACCGCCGGCGGGTAGACCTCGATGGGGAAGAACGTCGCCGACAGCAGGAACATCGGCATCATGACGAAGTACACGTAGTCGAGGTGCTGGAACGTCTTCATGTAGCTCGTCACGGCCATGCCGAGGCTCGCGAACGCGAAGGCGATGAGCACGGCGGCGGGGATGGCCAGCAGCGCCGTGGGCGACATGTTGAGGCCCATGACGGTCGTGACCGCCATGAAGCCGCACGCGTACAGGAAGCCGCGGAACAGGGCCATGAAGATCTCGCCGAGCGCGACGTCGAGCGGGCCGAGCGACGTCGACAGCATGCCGTCGTAGAGCTTGCCGTAGTGCATCTTGAAGAAGACGTTCATCGTCGAGTCGAACACCGCGCCGTTCATCGCCGACACCGCCATGAGCGCCGGCGCGATGTAGGCGGCGTACGGCACCTCGACGCCGCGGTAGTCGAGCACGCCGATGAGGGCGCCGAGGCCGATGCCCATCGACAGCAGGTAGAAGATCGGCTCGAAGAAGCCGGAGACGACGACCGTGAGGTTGTTGCGCCGCATCACGTGCATGCCGCGGCCGATGACGGCGCGCGCGTTGCCCGCGTAGATGCCGGAGAGCGGTCCGCGCGGGCGCTGGGTGAGCAGCGGCTCGGAGAGGTGGGCGGTCACAGGTCGAGCCTCCTCCGGAAGACGCGCACGGCGAGCAGGAACCCGACGGTCGCGAACCCGACGAGCACCGCGACGTGCACGACGACGAGCCAGTCGGGCACGGGCGCGCCGTACAGCGCCCACCTGCCGAGGTCGACGGCGTGCCACAGCGGCGAGATCCACCCGATCCACTGCAGGAACCACGGCAGCGTCTCGAGCGGGAAGTAGGTGCCCGAGAAGAGCATGAGGGGCAGCGTCACGAAGCGGTCGATGAAGTTCAGCTGCCCGCGGTCCTGCTCCTGGTGCGCAGCCCACGCCGTGACGGGCAGGGCGACCGCCAGCACGAGGATCCACGCGATCGGCACGAGCCACAGCGCCCGCGGCGAGTCGGTGACGCCCAGCAGCCAGATGGCGACGACGTACACGACCGACAACGGGATGACGCGCACGAGCGTGCCGATCGTGTATCCGACGACCATCTGCGCAGGGCTCACGGGGCTCGACCGCATCGCCATGAAGATCGGCACCCACTTGAAGCCGCCGAACACGCCGTAGGTCGACTCCTGCGCCGCCGTCTGCATCGCGGAGCCGAGCACGAGCGCGGGTGCGAGGAACAGCAGGAAGTCGGCTCCGCCGACGTCCTGCCCGCCCTGCGCGTCGTTCACGACGATCGCGAGGCCGAAGCCGAGACCGGCGACGTAGAGGAACGGCGAGGCGAGGCCGAGCCCGATCCACGTGCCGACGTAGGCGCGCATCGCGCGGATGCGCTGCTCGGCGACGTACCACCAGCCGAGCCTGCGGCTGCGACGCGCGGCGTCGATGCCGATCGCCACCCGATCGGCCTGCGTGCCCGCCTCGGCCTCCATGGGCGCGCTCATTCGATGAGGGTGCGGCCGGTGAGCCTGAGGAACACGTCCTCGAGGCTCGAGCGTCGCACGAGGCTCGTGATGGGCTTGAGGTCTCGCGCGTGGATCGCCTGCAGCGCGGCGTCGCCGTCGTGCGCGTAGACGAGGATTCGGTCGGGCAGCACCTCGAGGCGGTCGCCGATGCCGCCGATGGCCTTCGCCGCCTCGGCGTTGCGGCTCGACCCGAACCGCACCTCGAGCACCTCGCGCGACGAGTGGTCGCGGATGAGGGATGCCGGGCTGCCCTCGGCGACGATGCGCCCGTGGTCGACGACGACGAGGCGGTCGCACAGCTGCTCGGCCTCGTCCATGAAGTGGGTGGTGAGCACGAGCGTCGTGCCGCGCTCCTTGAGGCGGAAGAGCCGATCCCACAGGATGTGGCGCGCTTGCGGGTCGAGGCCCGTGGTGGGCTCGTCGAGCAGCAGGATGCGCGGCTCGTTCATGAGGCCGCGGGCGATCGTGAGGCGGCGCTTCATGCCGCCGGAGAGGTCGTCGACCCGCGCCTTCGCCTTCTCGGTGAGCTGCGCGAACTCGAGCAGCTCGTCGGCGCGCTGCTGCACCACGGCGCGCGGCAGGCCGAAGTAGCGGCCGTACACGACGAGGTTCTCGCGAGCGCGCAGCTCGGTGTCGAGGGTGTCGGCCTGCGGCACGACGCCAAGCTGGGCGCGGATCTCGGGTCCGTGGTCGTTCGCATCGAGGCCGAGCACGTCGAGGGTGCCCTCGGTGCGCATCGACACGGCCGAGATCATGCGCATCGTCGTCGACTTGCCCGCACCGTTGGGCCCGAGGAAGCCGAACGACTCCCCCTGCTCGATGTCGAAGTCGATGCCATCGACGGCGGTGAAGTCGCCGTAGCGCTTGACGAGGCCACGGGCGGAGATGACGGCTGGCACGAGCACTCACTGTAGCCGCGCCCTCCGACACGAGCCCTGGATGCATGCGCCGCGGTGGGATGATGGACGGCGATGAGCGAGCGACGAGGATTCCTGCGGCGAGCCGCCGACGACGGGCCGAAGGCATCGGTGCGCGAGCTGCTCCCCTACCTGTTCCCGAAGAAGGGGCTGCTCGTCGGCGCGCTCGTGCTGTCGGTCTTCGGCGCCGTGACGAGCCTCGTGCAGCCGCTGCTCGTGCAGCAGATCATCACGGCCGTGCAGGACTCCGAGCCCCTCACCTGGCTGCCGTGGGTGCTCGTGGGCATCGTGCTGCTCGACGGCGTCGTCGGCGGCGTGCAGCACTTCCTGCTGCAGGTGCTCGGCGAGCACGTCGTGCTGCGCACGCGCACGCAGCTCGTCGGCCGCCTGCTGCACCTGCCGATCGCCGAGTTCGACCAGCGCCGCACCGGCGACCTCGTGAGCCGAGTCGGCAGCGACACGACGCTGCTGCGCGCCGTGCTGACGCAGGGCCTGGTGGAGTCGGTCGGCGGGCTGCTGACGTTCGTCGGCGCGATCGTGGCGATGCTCGTCATCGACCCCATGCTCTTCGGCCTCACGCTGCTCGTCGTCGTGGTCGCGTTCGGCGCCGTGCTCGTGGTCATGCCCATGCTCACGCGCGCGACGCGCGCGGCGCAGGAGCAGGTCGGCCACCTCACGAGCGCGCTCGAGCGCGCCATCTCGGCCGTGCGCACCGTTCGAGCGGCGAACGCGACCGATCGCGAGATCGCGGTCGTCGGCGAGCGCTCCACCGCGGCCTTCGGCGCGGGCGTGCGCGTCGCGCGCATCTCGGCGCTCGTCGTGCCCATCGCCGGCATCGCCGTGCAGGTGGCGTTCCTCGTCGTGATCGGCGTGGGCGGACTGCGGGTCGCGACGGGCGAGCTGCCCATCGCCTCCCTCGTGGGCTTCCTGATGTTCCTGTCGTACATGATCTTCCCGCTTGGGCAGATGATCGGCGCCGTCACGGCGGTGTCGACGGCGCTCGGCGCGCTCGGCCGCATCCAGGAGATCGTGCGCCTCGACGCGGAGGACGCGGGCGACGTCGTCGACGACGCGCGCACGTCCGACGCCGCGATCGCCTTCGAGGGCGTCTCGTTCCGCTACCCGGAGGCCGTGGTGCGCTCGCGGGCGACGGCGGAGGGCGCCGATGCGGAGGCGGCGGCCGAGCTCGCGAGCCCGACGGTGCTGCACGACGTGACCTTCACGGTGCCGCCGGGCTCGCGGACGGCGATCGTGGGCCCGTCCGGTGCAGGCAAGTCGACGCTCTTCGCGCTCATCGAGCGCTTCTACGACCCGACGTCGGGGACGATCGTCGTCGACGGCCGCGATGCGCGCTCGCTCGAGCGGCGTGCGTTGCGCGCCGGCATCGGCTACGTCGAGCAGGATGCGCCGGTGCTCGCAGGCAGCGTGCGCGACAACCTGCTGCTCGCAGCCCCCGACGCCTCCGACGAGACGCTGCTGGAGGTGCTGGGCCGCGTGAACCTCCGCGAGATCGTCGATCGCTCCGCCGACGGGCTCGACGCGGCCGTGGGCGAGCACGGCGTGCGTCTCTCGGGCGGCGAGCGTCAGCGCCTCGCGATCGCGCGCGCGCTGCTGTCGGCGCCCGCGGTGCTGCTGCTCGACGAGTCGACGTCGAGCCTCGACGGCCGCAACGAGGCGCAGCTGCAGGCGGCGATCGACGCCGTCGCGGTGGGCCGCACGCTGCTCGTGATCGCGCACCGTCTGTCGACGGTCGCGGACGCCGACCAGATCGTCGTGCTCGACGCCGGCCGCGTCGTCGCCACGGGCACGCACGCCGAGCTGCTCGTCGCGAGCCCGCTGTACCTCGAGCTCGCGACGCACCAGCTGCTCGTGCCCGCCGACGCCGCGAGCTAGGCGCGCGTCAGGCGCGCGTGCCGCCGCGCCGCTCGGGCCGGCCCGCGCTCTCGATGGTCGCCGTCATGAGCGCAGCCGTCCGCGCCCGCCACTCCGCGCGCGGCGGGCTCGCGGGCAGCGGCTGGTCGCGCACGTGGGCGAGCGCGACGTCGACGATGCCCGCCGCCTCCTCGAAGCGCGCCAGCGCGAGCACGCCTGCCTGCTCCTTCGTGAGGATGCGGCCCGTGACGATCGTCGCGTCGAGGCGGGCGGGGCCGAGCACGCACCATGCGACCCACGCCGCGGTCATCGGGCGGCGACGACGCACGACGGCGTCGCGCACGGATCGCCAGTAGTCGTCGAGGTTCGCGCGGTTCCACGCGACGAGCCGGTCGGGCTCGGCGTCAAGCCCCCACGTCGCGATCGGCGCGCCGCGCACGAGGACGCCGCCGTCGAGCAGCTCGCGCCACACGACGGGGTTCACGTCGAACGCCGCCCCGACGACGAACTGCTCGCCCGTGTGCGATGCGATGGGGCGGATGGTCGTCACGGGGTGCGCGAGCTCGCTCGCGTGCACGAACGACGCATTGCACGCCGCCGAGATGCCGTGCCCGCGCGCCACGCGGCCCGCGATGCGCGGCACCTGCGACCGGTGCAGCCTGCGGAGCCTGCGCATGTCGCGCCTGCGCACGGCGCCGCCACCCAGCACGACCAGCAGGTCGACGTCGCTGCGACCCGGCCGGTACGCGCCGAGCGCGACCGATCCGGCGATCGCGCACGCCACGACGCGCCCGGGCAGCAGTCGGTCGGCGGCCTTCAGGTAGTCGCGCACGGCATGGACGACCTCGGGGTGGAGCACGTCCAGGCGCACGGGATCAGGAGGCGTAGGGGCTGGGCATGAGGGTGTACTTCGTCTCGAGGTACTCGTGGATGCCCTCGGCGCCGCCCTCGCGGCCGAGACCCGACTGCTTCACGCCGCCGAACGGTCCCGCTGCATTCGAGACGACGCCCACGTTGAGGCCCATCATGCCGGTGTCGATGAGGTCGATCATGCGCTGGCCGCGGGCGGCGTCGGCGGTGAAGACGTAGCCGACGAGGCCGTACTCCGTCGCGTTCGCGAGCGCCACCGCCTCCTCCTCCGTCGAGAAGCGCTGGATGCCGACGACGGGTCCGAAGATCTCCTCGACCGAGACCGACATGTCGGCCGAGACGCGGTCGATCACGGTGGGCTCGAAGAACGAGCCCGCGCCCTCGATGGCCTTGCCGCCGGTCGTGACGACGGCGCCGGCGGCGACGGCCTCGTCGACGAGGCGCACGGCGTTGTCCACGGCCTTCGGCTCGACGAGCGGGCCGATCTGCACGCCCTCCTCGGTGCCGCGGCCGACCTGCATCGACTGCACGCGCTCGGTGATGCGCTGCGCGAACTCGTCGGCGATCGACTCGTGCACGATGAACCGGTTCGCGGCGGTGCACGCCTGGCCGATGTTGCGGAACTTCGCGAGCATCGCGCCCTCGACGGCCTTCGTCAGGTCGGCGTCCTCGAACACGACGAACGGCGCGTTGCCGCCGAGCTCCATCGATGCCTTCAGCACGTTGTCGGCCGCCTTCTTCAGCAGCTGCACCCCCACGGGCGTCGAGCCGGTGAACGACACCTTCCGCAGGCGCGGGTCGGCGAGGATCGCATCCGACAGCGCACCCGTGCTCTTCGTCGTGACGACGTTGACGACGCCCTTCGGCAGGCCGGCGTCCTCGAGCAGCTGCGCGAACGCGAGGGTCGTCAGGGGCGTGAGCGTCGCGGGCTTCACGACCGCGGTGCAGCCGGCTGCGATCGCGGGCGCGATCTTGCGCGTCGCCATCGCGAGCGGGAAGTTCCACGGCGTGATGAGGTAGCACGGCCCGACGGGGCGGTGCGTGACGATCATCTGGCCCGTGCCCTCGGGGTTCTGCTGGTAGCGGCCGTCGATGCGCACCGCCTCCTCCGAGAACCACCGCAGGAACTCGCCGCCGTACGCGACCTCGCCGCGCGCCTCGGCGAGCGGCTTGCCCATCTCGAGCGTCATGAGCAGCGCGAAGTCCTCCTTGCGCTCCTGCAGCAGCTCCCACGCCTTCCGCAGCACCTCGCCGCGCACGCGCGCAGGCGTGCGCGCCCATGCGTCCTGCGCTGCGACGGCGGCGTCGAGCGCCCGCACCCCGTCGGCGACCGAGCCGTTCGCGATCGTCTTGATGACCTCACCCGTCGACGGGTCGGTCACGTCGATCGTGCCGTCCTCGCCGTCGACCCATGCGCCGTCGATGTACAGCGCGCCGTGCACGCCCTCCAGCAGCGTCGCCTCGTCGTGGTGCGTCATGGGTGCTCCTTCGCAGGTCGGGGACGTCCTCAGCCTACGGCCGGACGCGTGGATGGGTCAGGCGGTTGCGAGGGCGTCGCACAGCACGTCGAGCCCCTCGCGCAGCAGATCGTCGCCGATCGCCAGCGGCGGCAGCAGTCGCACGACGTTGCCGTCGGTGCCGCACGTGAGCACGATGACGCCCGCAGCGTGCGCGGCGGCGGCGACGCGGCCCGTGAGCGCGGCATCCGGCAGGCCCGTCTCGGGGTCGACGAGCTCGATCGCCAGCATCGCGCCGCGTCCGCGCACGTCGCCGATGCGGGGGTCCTGCGCCTGCGCGGCGCGCAGCCGGTCGAGCGCGATGGACTCGATCTCGCGGGCGCGCTCGACGAGCCCGCCCTCGAACGCGGCGATGGCGGCGAGCGCCGCTGCGCACGCGACGGGGTTGCCGCCGTACGTGCCGCCGAGGCCACCGACGTGCGCGGCGTCCATGATCTCGGCGCGGCCCGTGACGGCCGAGAGCGGCATGCCGCCCGCGAGGCCCTTCGCGGTGACGACGAGGTCGGGCTCGAAGCCGAAGTGCTCGGAGGCGAACATCGCGCCGGTGCGCGCGAAGCCCGTCTGCACCTCGTCGGCGATGACGACGATGCCGTGGGTGCGCGCCCACTGCGCGATCGCGGGCAGGAACCCGTCGGCGGGCACCACGAAGCCGCCCTCGCCCTGGATGGGCTCGACGATGACGGCCGCGATCTCGTCGGTCTCGACCTGGCGCTCGATGCGATCGACCGCGATGCGCGCCGCCTCGGCGCCCGTGCGGCCGTCGCGGAACGGGTACGACATCGGGGCGCGGTGCACGTCGGCTCCGAAGGGGCCGAAGCCGCGCTTGTACGGCATCGACTTGGCGGTGAGCGCCATCGTGAGGTTCGTGCGGCCGTGATACGCGTGGTCGAACGCGACGATCGTGCTGCGGCGCGTGGCCGCGCGGGCGATCTTCACGGCGTTCTCGACGGCCTCGGCGCCCGAGTTGAACAGGGCCGTGCGCTTGCCGAAGTCGCCGGGCGTGAGCCGATTGAGGGCCTCGGCGACGGCGACGTAGCCCTCGTAGCCCGTGACGGTGAAGCACGTGTGCGTGAACTGCTCGAGCTGCGCCGTCGCGGCGGCGACGACCGCGGGGTCGGCGTTGCCGACGGAGGTGACGGCGATGCCGGAGCCGAGGTCGATGAGCGAGTTGCCGTCGACGTCGACGACGACGCCGCCACCCGCTGCCGTCACGAAGACCGGCAGCGCCATGCCGACGCCGCGTGCGACGGCCTCGGTCTTGCGTGCGAGCAGCGCCTGGGAGACAGGGCCGGGAATCGCGGTGCGCACCCTGCGCTCCTGCGCGAGCGACGGTCCGCCGCGAGGGGTCGGCGGATGCGTCGTCGGCGTCCCCGCCGCGATGTCGTGCATGGTCGTCTGCTGCATGCTCACGTAGGCCCCCTCGGCTCGGTGGCACCACGGTAGGCGGAGGACGACCTCGCCCCGTCTGCCAGCGTGGCACCTCAGCGTGCGATGATTGCCATCATGGCATCCACGGCTCGAGCGACGCCCGCGATCCCCACCGTCGCGTCGCTCGTCGACGAGCCCACGCTGCACCTGCGCGGCATCGTCGCCGGCGGCGACGAGCGCCGCTCGAGTCGCATCTCGTGGATCGCCGCATCCGACCTGCCCGATCCGACGCCCTTCCTCGGCCAGGACCACGTGCTGCTCACGACCGGCAGGCAGCTCGTCGACGACGACGTCCGCGCCCCCGGCTACGTGCGGGCGCTCGTCGACGCCGGCGTCCTCGCGCTCGGCTTCGGCACCGGCGTCCACGCCGACGCCGTGCCCGCACCCCTCGTGGACGCGTGCCTCGCCGCCGACCTGCCGCTGTTCGAGGTGCCCTACGAGGAGCGCTTCCTCGCCATCATCCGGTGGAACGCCGAGCTGGCGACGGCGCGCGACCGCTGGGCCGCCGACGCGCAGCGCTCGGTCGCCGCCGCCGCGAGCCGAGCGGACGGCGCCGCGGCCGTCGTGCGCGCCCTCGCACGCGAGCTGGGCGTCGACGCCGCCCTGCTCGACGACCGCGCGCGCGTGCAGGCGTCGGCGGGCCGCGCCCTCCCCGACGCCGTGCTCGACGAGGTGCGCGCGGGGGTGCGCACAGGACGCCGCACGGCACGCACGGCCGAGGGCTCCGACGGCACGTGGACGCTCGTGCAGACGCTCGGCGGCGCAGGCAGGCTCCACGGCGCCCTCGCCCTCGTGGGGTCCGCAGCGCTCGACGCTCCCGCCCGCTCCGTCGCGACGACCGCCGCTGGACTGCTCGAGCTCGCGCTCACGACGTCGCAGGCCGCCCGCGACCGCGTCGCCGCGCTCGAGGGCGCGATCCTCGAGCAGGCGCTCGCCGGCGAGGTGCGGTCGACGTCGAGGCTGCTCGCGCGCGTCGGCGAGACGCTGCCTGCCGAGCCGATCGTCGTCGCCGTCGCCGGCGGCGCACTCGGCCTCGAGGTCGAGGGAGCGGGGACGACGTCGTCGAGCGTGCGCGGCGGCGAGACGCTCGTCGTCGCGAGCGCCGTGGATCGCGATGCCGTCGTCGCAGCGCTCGCCGGCGCGGACGTCCCCGTCGGCTGGTCGGCGCCCGCCTCATGGGCCGATGCACCGACGGCGACCGCGCAGGCCCGCACCGCCCTCGACCGCGCACGGCGGCAGGGTGCGGCATCCGCCACGTACTCCCCCGCCGCCGACGGCCTGCTCGGTCTGCTCGACGACCGCGCCGTACGGGCCGCCGCGACCGCACACCTGGGCGAGCTGCTCGCGACCGAGGCGGGCGACGCCGACCTCGCGCTCGCGCGCACCTGGTTCGCGCACGACTGCGCGTGGGATGCCGCGGCGCGTGCGACGGGCATGCACCGGCACACGCTGCGCGGCAGGATCGTCGCGCTCGGCACGTCGCTCGGGCTCGACGTGACCGTCTTCGGCGATCGCGCCACGCTGTGGGCGTGGCTGCGGGCGACCGACGAGCCCGAAGCACCCTGACGCTTGGCGCATCAACCCCTGGCGCCGGTGGTCGCTAGCACGATCTGCGCCTCGTCGGGGCCGGCTTGCTCGGCCGATCTCGTCGCGTGACACTGCAACGTGACCGCGGACCTGGCGTACCTGATCTTCGGAGCAGCACTGCTCATCGCCGTGGTCCTGCCCGTCGCCCTCAAGCGCGTGGCGCTGTCGGCTCCGGTCGTGCTGCTCGCGGTCGGATGCCTGATCGGGCTGCTGCCCATGTGGGAGGCGGAGACCTTCTCCCCCATCGTGCACGCCGACGTCACCGAGCATCTGACCGAGGCCACGGTGCTGGTCTCGCTGATGGGGGTCGGGCTGGCGCTCGACCGCCCGCTCAGCCTGCGTCGACCGGGTGACTGGCGTCGGTGGTCGGCGACGTGGCGGCTGCTCGCCATCACCATGCCGCTGTGCATCGGGGCCGTCGCGCTGCTCGGCTGGTGGTGGATGGGGCTCGCGCTGCCCGCGGCCCTCCTGCTGGGTGCGGCGCTCGCTCCCACCGACCCGGTGCTCGCGAGCGACGTCCAGGTCGAGGGGCCGGGGCAGCCGAGCGAGTCGACCGGCGAGATCGACGAGTCCGACGAGGTCCGGTTCGCGCTCACGTCCGAGGCCGGTCTCAACGACGCGCTCGCGTTCCCCTTCGCCTACGGTGCGATCCTCCTCGCTGGCCAGGCAGCGATGTCGGAGTGGATCGGGGCGTGGGTCGGCTTCTATCTCGTGGCCAAGGTCCTCATCGGCGTGGTCATCGGCGCCGCCGTGGGATGGCTGCTCGGACGGATCGCGTTCCGCTCGTCCAAGGTGTCCATGCGGGTCGCGGAGCGTGGCCAACCCCTGATGGCCGTCGTTGCGCTGCTGCTGGCGTACGGAGCGTCGGAGGTGGCCCAGGGATACGGCTTCGTGGCCGTGTTCGTCGCCGCCCTCACCCTTCGCTCGGTCGAGCGCGGGCACGAGTACCACCGGCAGATGCATGCGACCATCGAGCGGCTGGAGCAGCTGCTGACCCTCGTCGTGCTGCTGCTGCTGGGCATCTCCCTCACGAACGGCCTCCTGGCCGACCTGACCCCCGGTGGCGTCGCCGTGGGGATCGCGCTCGTGCTCGTCATCCGGCCCCTGACGGGGTGGATCGCGCTCGCGGTCGGCAGGCGGCGACCGACGAGCGGCGACCGCCCGCTGCGGGGCCGCGAGCGGCTCGCCGTCGGGTTCTTCGGCGTGCGGGGCGTCGGGTCGATCTTCTACGTGGCCTACGCTGCCGGCGAGGCCGGCTTCGCCGAGCTCCCGGCGCTCTGGTCGACGGTCGGCTTCACCATCACCCTCTCGGTGATCGTGCACGGCATCTCCGCGACTCCGATCATGCGGCGGGTGGGCGCGGAGGCGTGACGCTCGTGCCCTCCGTCCGACGCCAGAGCGCCGATGGCCACCACGTGACCTTCCCGATCTCGAGCGCGAGCGCAGGCACGAGCAGCGAGCGCACGAGCACGGTGTCGATGAGCACGCCGAGCGCCACGATGATCGCGATCTGCAGCAGGAACAGCACGGGGATGACCGCGAGCGCCGCGAACGTCGCCGCGAGCACGACGCCTGCCGACGTGATGACGCTGCCCGTGACGCGCAGGCCCGCGAGCACGCCCTCGCGATGCCCGAGCCTGCCCACCTCCTCCCGCACGCGCGTCATGAGGAAGATGTTGTAGTCGACGCCGAGCGCGACGAGGAACACGAACGCGAACAGCGGCACCGACGGATCCATCGCCTCCCTGCCCATCGCGTGCAGGATGAGCGCGCCCACGCCCAACGCCGTGCCGAACGACAGCACGGTCGTGAGGATGAGCAGGATCGGGGCCACGATCGCACGCAGCAGCAGCGCGAGGATCACGAGGATGACCGCGAGCACGATCGGGATGATGAGCGCCCGGTCGTGGATGGCCGTGTCGTTCGTGTCGATCGCCGTCGCCGTCGTGCCGCCCACGAGCGCGTCGGCGAGGCCCGCGCCCGCGAGGGCGTCGCGGACGTCGCGCACCGTCTGCTGCGCGGCATCCGAGTCGGGTGCGGCGTCGAGCGTGAGCTGCAGCAGCACGCGTCCGTCGACGACCTGCGGCTCGCCGGCTGGCGCACCGGGCGCCGCGGGCTCGCCCGCGTCGCCGACGGGCACCGTGCCCCCCGGGGCTTCGTCGCTCGTCGCGGCGACGGCGTCGACCCCGTCGACGTCGCCTGCCGTCTCGGCGACGGCGTCGAGGTCGCCCTCGTCGGCGAGCACGTACGTGGGTGCGCCCGAGCCGCCGGGGAAGTGGTCCGAGAGCACGGCCTGCCCGTCGCGAGCCTGCGACGAGCCGGTGACGAACTCGCTCGAGGGCACGCCGTTCGCCTGCAGCTGCGTCATGCCGACCGCGCCGGCTGCGAGCACGAGGAACGTCACGATCCAGACGGGCCTCGGTCGCGCGCCCACGAGCCGCGCGACGCGCGCCCACAGGCCCGCCGAGGCGGCCTTCGCATGCTGCGCCTCGTGCTCGTGCGCACCGTGGTGCTTGGGTCGCAGGGGCCAGAACGCGACGCGGCCGACGGCGTACAGCAGCGCGGGCAGCATCGTGAGGCCCGCCAGCAGCGCCATCGCGATGCCGATCGCCGCGACGGGGCCGAGCTGCCGGTTCGACTGCAGGTCCGACAGCAGCAGGCACAGGAGCCCGGCGATCACGGTGCCGCCCGAGGCGAGGATCGGCTCGAACGAGCCCTTCCACGCCGCGACCGTCGCATCCCAACGTCTCGCGTGCAGCGTGAGCGCCTCGCGGTACCTCGCCGTGTACAGCAGCGCGTAGTCGGTCGCGGCACCCACGACGAGGATGAACAGGATGCCCTGCGTCTGTCCGCTCAGCTGCAGCACGCCGGCCTGCGCGAGCAGGAACACCACGAGGATCGCGAGGCACAGCGCAGCGACCGACGTCAGCAGCACGAGGATGGGCAGCAGCGGCGAGCGGTACACGATCACGAGGATCACGAGCACCGCGGCGAGGGCCACGAGCAGCAGGATGCCGTCGATGCCTCCGAAGGCCTCCGCGATGTCGGCGGCGAAGCCCGCAGGGCCCGTGACGGCGCCCGTGAGGCCGCCCGGCGCGTCGGCGACGAGGTCGCGCATCGCCTCGACGGCGACGTCGACGGCCTCCGAGTCGCCCGAGTCGATGACGGCCACGATCTGCACGGCCTCGCCGTCGTCGCTCGGGATCGCGGGCGAGGCCTCGACGACGCCGTCGACCTCGCCGACGTCGGCCGCGAGGCTCTGCGCGCCCGCGAGCTGGTCGTCGGTCAGCGCCCCGTCGCCCTCGAGCACGACGATCGCGGGGATGCGGTCGTCGCCGAGGAAGCCACCGAGGGCCTCCTGCACGGCCGTCGCGTCGGCCGACTGCGGCAGGAAGGCCGCCTGGTCGTTCTCGACGACCTCGTCGAGCCTGCCGAACGTGGGTCCGCCGACGCCGAGCGCGGTGAGCCAGCCGACGATGAGCACGGCGGGGATGACGGCGCGCAGCCAGCGGGGCACGCGGCCCGTGGCGCGTGCGGGGGCGGGGGCGGTCACCGGACTGCCACGCCTGCGTCGGCGAGCTCGGTGAGCGCCGCGGCGCGGGTGCCGGGGGCGACGGCGGCGGTGAGCGCGTCGACGACCGTGACGCTGGGCACGACGGGCAGGCCGTCGAGGGCGGAGGCCTTCACGCAGTAGTCGGTGGCGATGCCGACGACGACGAGCTCGTCGACGCCGGCGGCGTCGAGTACGTCGGCGAGGGCGCGGCCGTCGTCGGTCTCGCCCTCGAACGCCGAGTACGACGGCTCTCCCTGGCCCTTGAAGACGTGGACGTCGACGAGCGAGGCGTCGAGCGCGGGGTGGTAGTCGGCGCCGGGCGTGCCTGCGACGCAGTGCACGGGCCACGTGTCGACGTAGTCGGGCTCGCCCGTGCCGAACTGCGGCGCGGCGAAGTGCCCGCCGTTGTCGTCGTCGCCGTGGTGCCAGTCGCGGCTCGCGATCACGAGCGCGTAGTCGCTCGCGCGCACGTGCTCGGTGATCGCGGCGGCGACGGCGCCCCCGCCGTCGCAGCCGAGGGCTCCACCCTCGGTGAAGTCGTTCTGGACGTCGACGATGAGCAGCGCACGGACCATGCGTCAAATACTACGCTGGCTGACCTTCAGGCGCCAGAGCGACTCATGCGTGTCGGCGCGAGGCGGCGAGCGCGGCCCGCAGCGGGCGCATGCCGCTCGGCGCCGCCCTCAGGTCCGCGTCGCGGCGGTCACGACCAGCGACGCGCGCTCAGCGACTGCACGATCTGCAGCAGCTGCGCCCGCAGCGCGTCCGCGTCGTCGACCGCCGGGATCGCGCGCGCCTCGAGCGAGCGCGCCTCCGCCCACGCCGACTCCCCCGCGGGCGTGCGCGCGACGAGCCGCGAGCGCCGATCCTGCGGGTCGGGCGTTCGCTCCACGTGACCCTCGCGCTCGAGACGGTCGACCGTCCGCGAGATCGTCTGCACCTCGACCCTCGCGCGCCTCGCGATCTCGGCCTGCGGCAACGGGCCGGCCGAGAGCAGGTCGAGCACGACGAGCCCAGCGTGCGTGATGCCCGCGGACTGCAGCACCTCGTGCCACTCGTGCTCGACGAGCCGCGCGGCAGCGGCCAGCAGGCGCCCAGTGGGCCACTCGCGCATGTCGGGGGCATCGGGCACGACACTCACCGTATCCCCGGTTCCCGTGGATGCGACGCGACCGGTCCGCTCACCCGCGCCGAGCATGGAAGAAGGCCCCCGCGCACGGCGGGGGCCTTCGTCTGGAGCCACCCGAGGGAATCGAACCCTCGACCTATTCATTACGAGTGAATCGCTCTGCCAACTGAGCTAGGGCGGCGTGTGCCGCACGCGGCACGAACAGCAACGATAGCAAACTTCGCGCCCGCTCGCGTGCCACGCGTCGCCCCGCTCGACGCCCAAGGCTACGGTCGTGTGACGATCCGCGGGAACGACGGATGCGGGCACCGCGGGTCGGGCAGGATTGCTGCATGACCGAGCCCGCTGCCGAGCCCGTCGAGCCCACCGCGACGCCCGACGCCGAACGCGCACCGCTGCTGCGCGTGCGCGACCTGCGGGTGTCGTTCCGCACCCTGGCGGGCACGGTCGAGGCCGTGCAGGACGTGTCGTTCGACATCGAGGCGGGCGAGACGGTCGCGATCGTCGGCGAGTCCGGCTCCGGCAAGTCGACGACCGCGATGGCGATCATCCGCCTGCTGGCCGACAACGCGACCATCGCAGACGGCAGCATCCAGCTCGACGGCCGCGAGCTCGTGGGCCTCGCCGAGTCGAAGATGCGCAGCATCCGCGGCGCCGAGATCGGCATGGTGCCGCAGGATCCGATGTCGAACCTCAACCCGGTGTCGAAGATCGGCACGCAGGTCGCAGAGACGCTGCTCGTGCACCGCAAGGCCACGCGGCGCGACGTCGACGCGAAGGTCGTCGAGGCCCTGTCGGCCGCGGGACTGCCGGACGGCGAGCAGCGTGCGAAGCAGTATCCGCACGAGTTCTCCGGCGGCATGCGCCAGCGCGCCCTCATCGCGATCGGCCTCGCGTGCGCCCCGCGCCTCCTCATCGCCGACGAGCCCACGAGCGCCCTCGACGTCACGGTGCAGCGCACGATCCTCGACCAGATCGACCGTCTCACCGAGGAGCTCGGCACGAGCGTGCTGCTCATCACCCACGACCTGGGCCTCGCCGCCGAGCGTGCCTCGAAGGTCGTCGTCATGCACCGCGGCCGCGTCGTCGAGGCGGGGTCTGCCGCCGACATCCTGCAGCGGCCGCAGCACGAGTACACGAAGGCGCTCGTCGCCGCCGCTCCCTCGGTCGCCGCGGCGCGCGCCGAGGTCATCGAGCACGGCCCCGCGGACGGCGAGGCGGCCGCGGCCGACAACATCGTCGAGATCACGGGTCTCACGAAGGTCTACCCCGTGCGCGGCGGCGACGACTTCACTGCTGCGAAGGACGTGTCGTTCGTCATCCCGCGCGGGCAGACGGTCGCGATCGTCGGCGAGTCCGGATCCGGCAAGACGACGACGGCGCGGATGCTGCTGCGAGCGGTCGAGCCGACGTCGGGATCGATGCTGTTCGACGGCGCGGAGATCGCCGACCTGAAGGGCGACGAGCTGCGGCAGTTCCGGCAGCGCGTGCAGCCGGTGTTCCAGGACCCGTACTCGTCGCTCAACCCGTCGTTCACGATCGGCCGCATCGTCGGCGAGCCCCTGGATGCGTACAAGCGTGGCTCGCGCGCCGAGCGCCGCGCGCGCGTGCGCGAGCTCATGGACCAGGTGTCGCTGCCGCAGTCGATGCTGCGCCGCTACCCCGGCGAGCTCTCGGGCGGGCAGCGGCAGCGCGTCGCGATCGCGCGGGCGCTCGCGCTCAAGCCCGACCTCGTCGTGTGCGACGAGCCGGTGTCGGCGCTCGACGTGCTCGTGCAGTCGCAGATCCTGCACCTGCTGGGCGAGCTGCAGCGCGAGCTGGGCCTGTCGTACCTGTTCATCTCCCACGACCTCGCGGTCGTGCGGCTCATCAGCGACCACGTCGCCGTCATGCAGCGCGGCGAGATCGTGGAGCAGGCGCCGAGCGAGGAGCTGTTCCAGAACCCGCGGCACCCGTACACGCGACAGCTGCTGGCATCCATCCCCGGTGCGGAGCTCGGCGCGGCCTGACGCTGCCCGGCTCGCGCACCGGGCCGCCGCCGCCCGGCCGATCGGTCACGTCCGACGACTGCGTGGGCAGGAGCTGCAGCGCCTCGCGTCCGACGTCTGCGACTCCTGCCCGATCGAGCTACGCGCGCCGCTGCCTCGGGTCGAGCGCCTCGCGCAGCGACTCGCCGAACAGCGTGAAGCCGAGCGCCGTGATGGCGATGCAGATGCCGGGCAGGAACGCCAGGTGCGGCGCGATCGCCAGCTCGTTCTGCGCATACGTGAGCATGCGGCCCCACTCGGCCGTCTCGGGCCTGCCGCCGCCGAGCCCGAGGAACGACAGCGCCGCCGCGTCGATCACGGCGGTCGCGAGCGCGAGCGTCGCCTGCACGACCACGGGGCCCAGCGCGTTCGGCAGCACGTGGCTCATCGTGATCGTGCGCCGCGAGAGTCCGAGCGTCTGCGCTGCGAGCACGTAGTCCGACGAACGCTGCTGCAGCATCGACGAGCGCAGCAGGCGCGCGAAGATCGGCACCTGGCTCACGCCGATCGCGATCATCACCGACGCGGGCGTCTGCCCGAGCACCGCTGCGATCGAGACGGCCAGCAGCAGGTTCGGCACCGAGAGCAGGATGTCGACGACGCGCATGACGAGGTTGTCGACCCAGCCGCCGAAGTTCGCGGCGACGAGCCCCAGCAGCATGCCGCCCGCGAGCCCGAGCGCCGTCGACACGAGACCGATCAGCAGCGACGCCTGCGCACCCCAGATGAGCTTCGACAGCACGTCGCCGCCGAACCGGTCGAGGCCGAGCGGGAACTGCGCGAGCTCGCCGGGCACGGGGATGCTCGTGGGCGTGATCTCGGATCGCCCGGGCAGCGCGGTGCCCGCGTACGGTGCGAGCACGGGCGCGAGGATCGCGACGAGCACGAAGACGCCGACGATCCCGGCGCCGACGATCGCCTGCGGATTGCGGCGCAGCCTCGAGAAGGCGGCGCCCCACACGCTCGTGCCGGCCTCGCGAGGCACCGGGCCGGAGCCCTTCGGCTCCTGGGGCTCCGGGGCGATGCTGGCGTCGCCGGAGGGAGGGAGGACGGCGCTCACTGGACACGCACCCTGGGATCGATGAACGAGTAGCTGACGTCGACGACGAGGTTGATGAGGGCGTAGCCGACGGCGATGAACAGGATGAAGCCCTGCAGCACCGGGAAGTCGCGGGAGAAGATCGCCGACGCGAGGAACTGGCCGACGCCGCTGAAGGCGAAGACCGTCTCGGTGAGCACCGCCCCCGAGATGAGCAGCCCCACCTGCAACCCGATGGTGGTGACGACCGGCAGCATCGCGTTGCGCAGCACGAAGCGGCCGCGGATCGTCGACTCGAGCACGCCCTTCGCGCGCGCCGTGCGCACGTAGTCGGCGCCGAGCACGTCGAGCACGCTCGCACGCGTGATGCGCACGATGATCGCGAGCGGGATGGTGCCGAGCGCGATGCCGGGCAGCACGAGGTGCAGGAACGCATCCCATGCGGCGTCGAGCTCGCCGGTGAGCAGCCCGTCGAGCACCCAGAACCCGGTGAAGTGCGTCGCGTCGATGCGCGGATCCTGCCTGCCGTCGGGCGGGAACCAGCCGAGCTCGACCGCGAAGACGTACTTGAGGATGAACGCGAGGAAGAACACGGGGATGACGATGCCCAGCAGGCTCAGCACCACCGAGCCGTGGTCGATCGCCCGCCCGTAGTGCTTCGCGGCGAGGTAGCCCAGCGGCACGCCGATGAGCACCGCGAAGAGGATCGCGAACGTGGCGAGCTCGAGCGTCGCGGGGAAGCGGCGCGCGAACTCCTCGAGCACGGGTCGTCCCGTCTCGATCGAGACGCCGAAGTCGCCCGTGAGCAGCCGCCCCATGTAGGTGACGTACTGCTCCCAGATGGGGCGGTCGAAGCCGTACAGCGCGTTGATGCGCTCGACGGCCTCTGGGGTCGCGCGCTCGCCGAGGAGCGCGGTCGCGGGTCCGCCGGGGAGGGCGCGGACCCAGAGGAACAGCAGCAGGCTCAGCCCGACGAGGGTCGGGACGAGGAGCGCCAGGCGCTTGCCGATGACTCGGAGCACGAAGGCCTTTCGTCAGGAGCGGTGGGTGGGGCCGGTCGCCCGGCCCCTCCCACCGATGGTCATGCGTGCGTCGCGACTACGACGTGAGCACGATCTGGCTGAACACCTCGTCGTTCACGGGGCTCGTCGGGAACGACTCGACGCGCTCCGAGAAGGCCAGCGACGGGGCCGGGTGCGCCAGCGGCACGCCGGGGATGAAGGTCGCGACCTCCTCGTTGATGTCCTCGTACAGCGGGATCTGCGCGTCGAGGTCCGGCTCCGCGCGGGCGGCGGCCAGGTCGTCGAACAGCTGCTGGTTGTCGAAGCCCCACTCGTTCGACTGGCTGCCGAAGAAGACGCCGAGGAAGTTGTCGGTGTCGTTGTAGTCACCCGTCCAGCCGAGCAGGTGGATGCCGTGGTCGGCACCGCCCTGGATGCGGTCGAGGTAGTCCGGCGACCATGCGTCGGGCTGCGGGGTGACGGTGATGCCGACCTCCTCGAGCTGGGCGGAGACGTTCGTGAAGATCTCCTCCGGGTTCGGCATGTACGGACGCGAGACGTTCGTCGGGTAGTTGAACTGCAGCGTGAAGCCGTCCGGGTAGCCGGCCTCGGCGAGCAGCTGGCGTGCCGCCTCCGGGTCGTACTCGTACTCGGTGACGTCGTCGTTGTAGCCGGCGACCGACGGCGGGATGAACTGGTTGGCGGGCTCGGTGCCCTCCGGCAGCGTCTGCGACACGAGCTGGTCGCGGTCGATCGCCATCGTGATGGCCTGGCGCACGCGCACGTCCTGCAGCTCGGGCACCTGCTGGTTCATGCCCAGGTAGAGGATCGTGAACGGGTCGCGCGACTCGATGAGGTAGCCGTCCTCCTCGAGCGCCGCAGCGTCGGCGGGGCTCACGAGGTCGTAGCCGTCGATGTCGCCCGCCTCGAGCGCCTGACGGCGTGCGGTCGGGTCGTCGATGACGCGGAAGATGATGTCCTGCACCTGACCCTGCTCGCCCCAGTAGTCGTCGTACGCGGTGAGCTCGAGCTGCGAGCCGCGCTCCCACGAGTCGAACGAGAACGGTCCGGTGCCGACGGGGTTGCCGTTGGCGTAGTCCGAGAGCGTGGGGGCCTCCTCGGTGCCGCCCACGTCGTCGGCGCCGAACTCCTCGAGGGCCGTGGGGCTCTGCATCGCGAACGCGGGCAGCGACAGCGCGGCGATGAAGCCTGCGAAGGGCTGCGCGAGCGTCACGGTGGCGACGAGGTCCTCGTCGACGGAGCAGGACTCGTAGACCGCGTTCTCCGGGCTGTCGGCGTAGCCCTTGAAGAGGCTCGTGTAGTAGTAGGCCATGCTCTCGGCCTGCGCGACGCCGGTGAAGTTGTACCAGCGGTCGAAGTTGAAGCAGACGGCCTCGGCGTCGAACTCGGTGCCGTCGTGGAAGGTCACGCCCTCCTTGAGCTGGAAGGTGTACGACAGGCCGTCGTCCGACTGCTCCCACTCCTCGGCCAGCAGGGGCTCGGGGTCGGCGGTGCCCGCCTCGACGCCGACGAGACCCTCGAAGATCTGGCGCGAGACGCGGAACGTCTCGCCGTCGCTGGCGAACGCGGGGTCGAGACCCTGCGGGTCGGCGGAGGCGGCGAAGACGAACGTCGAGTCGACGTCGTCGGAGCCGCCGCCCGTGCCGGGCTCGTCGCGGTCGCTCTGCACGCAGCCGACGAGCGCGACGGCTGCGGCGGTGGCACCTGCGAGCGCCACGAGGGCGCGGCGCCTGGATGCGGGTCGGGACACGGTGACCTCCATGGTCTGCGGTGCTGTGGGAGGCCAGCGGCGGGTCGGCGTCGAGCCGACGCCGTCGCAGGCGTTGCCAGTACGCTACCCGCGCCCACGACGCGGGATCGGCCAGATGGCGAGGTCGTGACCGGACCGTGACCAGCGGGCGGCGGGCGGCGACCGGCGGGCGACGACGCCGCCGCCGAAGGGATCAGGCGACCGTCGCCTCGCGCACCATGCGTCGCACCTCGTCGAACGTCGCACGCACGGCGTCCTCGAGGCTCTCCGCTCCCGCACGGTCGACCCAGCGCATCCATCCGGCGCGCAGCGCCCCCATCGCCACGAGCGCGGCGATGCGGCCGCGCTCGTGCGCGCGGTCGGCGCCGTCGAGGTCGGCTCGGCGCTCGGCGAGCCGCACGAGCTGCTGCTCGATCTCGTGGCTCTGCAGCATGCGGCGGGCGAAGAGCTCGGGATGCTGCCGCATGACGTCGCGGCGCAGCATGATGAGGCCGCGGTCGAGCTCGCGGTCGCCGAGCACCTGCAGCGCGACGGTCTCGAGCATGTCGAGCAGGTCGGCACCGACCGTGGGGTCGGCGTCGTCCGGGAAGCGCATGGGCTCGCCGATGAGCGCCTCGTCGCGGGTCGCGAAGTAGTTGAAGAACGTGCGCGGGCTCACGTCGGCGCGTGCGGCGATCGCGTCGACGGGCGGTTGCAGGTCTCCGCGCTCGAGGGCGAGCTCGAGCGCGGCGCGCTGGATGGCCGCGCTCGTGCGCCTGCGCTTGCGCGCTCGCAGTCCTTCGTCCGTCATGGCACCATGATTGCAGTCACTGCAAGGTTGCAGCGAATCCCCATGGCTCGTCAGCAGTCGTCGATGTCGGCCGAGGGCGCCGTGCCGGTCAGGAAGTACGCGTTCACCGGCTCGTCGACGCACGCGTTGCCGAGGTTGTACTGCGAGTGGCCCTCAGCATCGACCGAGATGAGCACGCCGCTGTCGAGCTGCTCCGCGAGGGTCACCGACTGCTCGTACGGGGTCGCCGGGTCGTTGCGGCCGCCGATGACGACGATCGGCTCGGCGCCCGGAGCCGTGATGACGTGCGGCTCGCGCGTCGCCTCGAACGGCCACGCAGCACACGTCGACATGCCCGAGAACGCCTGCCACAGCGTCGGAGCGACCGTGCGGATCTCCTCCGCGTTCGCACGCACCTCGTCGAAGTCGGTCACCGCTGGCGCGTCGAGGCAGTTGACCCCGATGAGCGCCTCGAACGAGTTGTCGGCGAACGTGCCGTCGGGGTTCACGCCGTAGTAGCGGTCCGACTCGGCGAGCGCCGAGTCGGCGTCGCCTGCCAGCACGTCCGAGATCACCGAGCGCAACGTGCCCCACTGCTGCGGCGAGTACAGGTTCGCCGCGATCGCCGTGAACATCGTGCTCGAGCCGAGCTCGCGTCCATCGGTGCCCGCGACGGGTGCCGCCTCGAGTCCGTCGAGGAACGCGCCCACCTGCTGCATGCCCTCGTCGGCGTCGGCAGCATCGAACGGGCACTCGCCGACGCTCAGGCAGTCGGTCATCCAGTTGCGCAGCGCGAGCTCGAAGCCACCCGCCTGGAACAGCGTGCCGTCGGCATCGGTCGCATCGGGTGCCACGGCGGCGTCGAGCACGAACCTGCCGACGTGCTCGGGGAACAGGTCGGCGTACGTCGAGCCCAGCAGCGTGCCGTACGAGACGCCCAGGTACTGCAGCCGCTCCTCGCCCAGCAGGGCGCGGATGAGGTCCATGTCGCTCGCGGCCTGCTCGGTGCCCATGAACTCGAGCGCCTCGCCCGTGTGCTGCAGGCACGCGTCGCCGAACTCGGCGGCATCGTCGAGCTGCTGCTGCAGCGCCTCGTCCGACAGCGGCTCGGGGCTCGGACCCTCGGGGATCTCGTACAGGTAGTCGTAGAGCGTCGACGGGTCGTCGTAGCAGGTGATGGGCGTCGACTGGCCGACGCCGCGAGGGTCGAAGCCCACGAGGTTGTAGTGCTCGAGCACCTCCGGCGCCACGAGATAGTCGCCGTACTCGCGCACGTACTCCAGGCCAGAGGCACCCGGCCCACCCGGGTTGTAGAGCATCGTGCCCCACGCCTCGCCGTCTGCGGGGCGCACGATCATGCTGACCTCGATCGAGCGGCCGTCGTCGGCGCCGAACCAGTCCATGGGGGCGTCGATCGTGCCGCACGTCATGCCGCCTGCGCACAGCGTCCAGTCGACGTCCTGCGTGTAGTACGGCTCGAGGGCGGCGTCGACGTCCTCGCCGGTGGGGGTGAAGTCGAGGGCGCCGGAGCCGTCCGGCGTCGGTGGCGTGCCACCCTGGCCCGGCGCGAGCGACGGCGGCACGAGGACGCAGCCGGAGAGCGCGATCGCGACCGCTGCGGCGAGCGCGGCGACGGTCGTGCTGCGGCGGAGCCTCGAAGCCATGGGAGTCCCTTCGTCCGCGCTCATGCTACGTGCGAGCGCCTGGGCGTGCGATGCTCACCGCTGCGACGGCGCGGCGGCGACGACGAGCAGCGCCTCGAGCGCCAGCAGCGGCGGCACGTTCGCCTCGATGCGATCTCTGGCGACCTGGATGGCGTCGAGCACGGCGAGCGCATCCTCGGGCCGCCGCCCGTGCGCCGCCTCCTCGATCCGGGATCGCTGCGCCGCGTTCACGAGCTCGGTCGCGACGCCGAGCTGCGTGAGCAGGATGTCGCGGAACAGCGACAGCAGATCGACGAGGATGCGGTCGACGCCGTCGCGCAGACCCCGCTTCGCGCGGTCCTTCTGCACCTTCTCGAGCTCGCGCAGCTGCTTGCGCAGCTGCGGCGGCACGGTGCCGCCGGGTGCGATGCCGAGCTGCCGCAGCGCCTGCTCGCGTTCGGCGGCGTCCTGGTCGGCGCTCATCGCCTCGGCGTCGGCGCCGGCGATCTCGACGTAGCGGGCCGCCGCGAGCACCGCGTGGCCGGCCGTCTGCACGCGCAGGGCGATGTCGAGCGTCTCGGTCCGGCGGGCGCGCGCCTCGTCGCTCGTGGCGAGCCTGCGTGCCATGCCGATGTGGCTCTGCGCCTCGCGGGCGACCTGCGCGGCGAGCGCGGGGTCGACGCCGTCGCGCTCGACCAGCAGCCTCGCGACCGCGTCGGGGTCGGGCACGCCGAGCGACACGGTGCGCACGCGCGAGCGGATCGTCGGCAGCAGGTCGCTCTCGCCGGGCGCGCACAGCACCCAGATGGTGTCCTCCGGCGGCTCCTCGAGCGCCTTGAGCAGGGTGTTCGACGTGCGCTCGATCATGCGATCCGCGTCCTCGACGACCACGACTCGGTACCGCGACGACGCCGGCGACATCGACGCGCGCTGCACGGCCTCGCGGGCCGCGGCGATCGAGATGGTCACGCCCTCGGTCGCGAGCACGACGAGGTCGGGATGCGTGCGTGCGTCGACCTGCACGCGCACGCGCTCGTCGACGCCGTCCGGCGGCGACAGCAGCGCCGCTGCGAAGGCGAACGCGAGGTTCGAGCGACCGGAGCCTGGCGGGCCGGTGATCAGCCACGCATGCGTCATCGCCGACGTGTCGGGCGACGCGGCGGCGCGGCGCAGCGTCGCGACCGCGGCGTCCTGGCCGACGATCTCGCCCCACGGATCGCTCACGCTCGCGCTCCCCTCGCCTCGACGCCCACGGCGTCAGCCTGCCAGCAGGGCGACGACGCGCTCTCGGACGGCAGCGTGGATGACGTCCGGCGCGCTCGCCGCGTCGACGACGACGACGCGGTCCGGGTGGGCCGCGGCGAGCGCGAGGTACTGGGCGCGCACGCGGTCGTGGAAGTCGTCGGGCGCCTCCTCGAGGCGGTCGTAGGGTGCGTCGGCTCGCGCAGCCATGCGACGCCGACCCTCGGCTGGGTCGAGGTCGAGGAGGATCGTGAGGTCGGGCAGCAGCCCGTCGACGGCCCACAGCGACAGGTCGCGCACCTCGTCGGCGCCGAGGACCCGGCCTGCGCCCTGGTAGGCGACCGACGAGTCGATGTAGCGGTCCTGCAGCACGACGTCGCCGCGCTCGAGCGCGGGTCGCACGAGCGTCGCCACGTGATGGGCGCGATCGGCGGCGTAGAGCAGTGCCTCCGCGCGCGGCGCGACGTGCCCGCGGCGATGCTGCACGAGATGTCGGATCTCCACGCCCAGGTCGGTGCCGCCCGGCTCCCGCGTGGTCACGACCGTGTGCCCGCGATCGCGCAGCCACGCCGCGAGCAGCGTCGACTGCGTCGTCTTGCCCGAGCCGTCGCCGCCCTCGAGCGTGAGGAAGAGCCCGGCCACGCTCACTTCTTGGCTGGCGTGCGCCGCTTCGCGGGCGCCTTGCGGGCCGGCTTCTTCACCGGTCCCTTGTCGCGCTTGATCTGCAGCAGCTCCACGGCACGCTCGAACGTGACGTCCGAGACCTCCTCGCCGCGCGGGATCGTCGCGTTCGTCTCGCCATCGGTGACGTACGGACCGAAGCGGCCGTCCTTCACCTTGATGGGCTTGCCGCTGACGGGGTCGGCATCGAACTCGGCGAGCGCCGACGACTGGCGCCTGCCGCCGTACTTCGGCTGCGCGAGCTTCTCGATCGCCTGCTCGAGCGTGATCGAGAAGATCTCGTCCTCGCTGTCGAGCGACCGCGTCTCGGTGCCCTTCGTGATGAACGGGCCGTACCTGCCGTTGCGCACCGTGATGGGCGTCGCCGACTCGTCGGCCGGGTCGACGCCGATCGTGCGCGGCAGCGACAGCAGCTGCACGGCGGTGTCGAGGTCGATGGTCTCGGGCGACATCGACGCGAAGAGCGATGCGGTGCGCGGCTTCGGCGGCTTCGGCACCTTCTTCGGCTTGCCGGTCTTCGTGAGGGCGGGCTCCGCCGGAGTCTCGGGCTCGGGCTCGAGCTCCTGGACGTACGGGCCGAAGCGGCCGTCCTTCACGATGATGGACTTGCCGGTCTCCGGATGCTCGCCGAGCACGCGCTCCTCGACGGGCGGCGCATCGAGCAGCTCCTGCGCACGCGCGAGCGTGAGCTCGTCAGGGGTGAGCTCCTCAGGCACGTTCGCGCGCTGCAGCGTGCCCTGCTCGTCGGTGCGCTCGAGGTACGGGCCGTACTGGCCGACGCGCAGCGTGACGCCCTCGCCCAGGTCGATGGAGTTCACGGCGCGCGCGTCGATCTCGCCGAGGTTGCCGACGACGTCGCGCAGACCCGGCTTGCCGTCGTGGCCGCGGTAGAAGCGCGACAGCCACTCGACCCGATCGGCGTCGCCATCGGCGATGCGGTCGAGGTCGGCCAGCATCTCGGCGGTGAAGTCGTAGTCGACGTACTGCCCCAGGTGCTGCTCGAGCAGGTTCATCGTCGCGAAGGCGATCCACTCGGGCACGAGGGCGCCGCCGCGCAGGGTGACGAATCCGCGGCGCACGATCGTGTCGATGATCGACGCGTAGGTCGAGGGGCGGCCGATCTCGAGCTCCTCGAGCGCCTTGACGAGGCTCGCCTCCGTGTAGCGCGGCGGCGGCGTGGTGACGTGATCCTTGCGGTCGAGGCTCTCGAGCCCCAGCGCATCCTTCGCCTGCACGTCCGGCAGCGTCGCGTCCTGCTCGGCGTCGTCGGCGTACCGGTCGACGTCCTTGCCCTCCTCGTAGGCCTGCAGGAACCCGGGCTCGGTGATGACCGTGCCGGATGCGGTGAACTCGGCCACGCCGCGGCTCGTCGCCTCGGAGGCGATCGTGATCGTGGCCGTCTGCCCCGTCGCGTCGATCATCTGGCTCGCGACGGTGCGCTTCCAGATGAGGTCGTAGAGGCGCGACTCGTTGTCGGTGAGGCGGCCGGCGAGCGACTTCGGCGTCTGGAACGCGTCGCCAGCCGGACGGATCGCCTCGTGCGCCTCCTGCGCCGACTTCGACTTGCCCGAGTAGAGGCGCGGAGCCGGCGGCACGGCGCCGTCGCCGTAGAGCGCGACGGCCTGCGTGCGCGCGGCCGAGATGGCCTGCGCGGACAACGACGGCGAGTCGGTCCTCATGTAGGTGATGTAGCCGTTCTCGTAGAGCGACTGCGCGACCGACATCGTCTGCTTCGCCGAGAAGCGCAGCTTGCGACCGGCCTCCTGCTGCAGCGTCGACGTGGTGAACGGCGCCGACGGGCGCCTGCGGTACGGCTTCGACTCGACGCCGGCGACCGTGAACGACGACTGCTCGAGCTCGTCGCCGAGCGCGGCGGCGGCCTCGGCGTCGAGGATGGTGCGCACGCCCTTCACCCGACCGCGGTCGTCGAAGTCGGATCCCGTGGCGATGCGTGCGCCGTCGAGGCGCACGAGCCTGGCGAGGAAGTGCTTGCCCTTGGCGTCGAACGTCGCGGCGAGGCTCCAGTACGCGGCGGGCACGAACGCCATGCGCTCGCGCTCCCGGTCGACGATGAGGCGAGCCGTCGGCGACTGCACGCGACCGGCCGACAACCCCTGGCGCACCTTGCGCCACAGCACGGGGCTCACCTCGTAGCCGTAGAGGCGGTCGAGGATGCGGCGGGTCTCCTGCGCGTCGACGAGGTCCATGTCGAGCTGGCGCGTGTTGTCGCGGGCGTGCTCGATGGCCTCCTTCGTGATCTCGTGGAAGACCATGCGCTGCACCGGCACCTTGGGCTTGAGCACCTCGAGGAGGTGCCACGCGATGGCCTCGCCCTCGCGGTCCTCATCCGTCGCGAGGATGAGCTCGTCTGCGTCCTTGAGCGCCTTCTTGAGCTCGGTGACCGTCTTGCGCTTGTCGTCGTTGACGACGTAGTACGGCTCGAAGGCGGAGTCGACGTCGACGGCGAACTTGCCGAACGGCCCCTTCTTCATGTCGGCCGGGAGGTCGCGGGGGCTCACGAGGTCGCGGATGTGCCCCACCGAGGCCATGACCTTGTAGCCCTCACCGAGGTAGCGCTCGATCGTCTTGCCCTTCGCAGGGCTCTCGACGATGACGAGCCTGATGCCGTCTGCCAACGCAATTCCTTCCCGCGGACGGTTCCACACACTACACACGACGCGGGACGCCGCCGTGCCGCCGAGCGTGGGCGTTCGCCGCAGGCGTGCCCGGGCGCCGTCGCGTCACGACGCCTCCTGCTCGAGGGCGGGTTGGCCAGCGACCGCCGTCGCGACCACCGGCAGCCCGCCTGCGTCGCGCACGACGACCGTCGACGTGAGCCCGTCGAGCACGCAGTCGACGACGCGCGCGCCATTGGCGCCCGCGAGCACCTCCGCACGCGCGCACGGGTCGACGTCGCTGAAGCCTGCTGCGGCATCGGCGGCGGCGAGCGCCGCGGCGTCGGCTGCCGCATCCACGCGCGCCGACGCCACCACGACGGCGCACGCCGCGAGCACCACCGCGGCAGCCGCGACGCACGCGGCGACGAGCGCGAGCGCCAGCACCGTGCCTGCGCCTCGGTCGTCGGCGAGCGCAGCACCGCGAGCGCCGTGCGGTGCAGGCGTCATCGTCATCGACCGCTCGCGTCCGCGCAGCTGGAGGCGACGAGCGGCACCACGCCGCCGAGGGCCTCGCTGCGCACCGTGACGCACACGAGGTCGCCCGTCGTCGCGACCTCGACCGTCGCAGCGCCGGCGTGCTCCTGCGCCGCATCGCCACGGCCGGCCGCGCGCGCGGCGTCGCCTGCGGCGTCCTGCAGGCGCACCTGCTGCGCGGCGGCCCCCACGCCGCCGATCGCGAGCGCCGCCACGACGACCACCGCGGGCAGCGCCGCCGCGAGCTCGGCCGTCACGGCGCCGCGCTCGCCGTGCAGGTCGCGACGGCGCCACCTCACTGCTGCACCGTGAGCGCTCGCTGCACCATGTCGGTGAGCACCTGACGCACCTCGTCGCTGCGCAGGATCACCACGAGCAGCCCTGCGAAGCCGACCGCCGCCATCGTCGCCACCACGTACTCCGCGGTCGCCGCCCCTGCCTCGTCGTCGACGAGCATCCTGAGCCTGAGCATCTCCACCCTCTTCCCTCCGCGCCCCGTGCGCGGGCCACCACGACAGCACGGACGCCGCCTGCGCGACCTCGCCTGCGCCGCGATTGTGGACGGCGCCGGCCTGTGAGGACGCGGCCACCGAGCGGATGCGGAGGTGCGCGCTGGTTGACTGCTGGCATGCCAGTGCCCCTCGACCAGCCGCACTACGGGATCGGCCCTGCGGGGATGGTGCGATTCCTCCGCAAGTACGCGACGTTCCGAGGTCGTGCGAGCATGAGCGAGTTCTGGTGGGGGCAGCTGACGCTCTTCCTCGCCACGACGGTGCTGACGGCGCCCGGCGTCATCGTCTACGCGATCGGCACCATCACGATCGTCCGGGAGTCGATCGAGTCGCCGTCGACCGTCGGCGGATCCAGCACACCCCTCGAGCTGCTGCTCCCCGGTCTCGGGCTCCTCATGCTCGGGAGCCTCCTCTCCCTCGGCCTCCTCGTGCCGCACCTCGCGCTGACGTGGCGCAGGCTGCAGGACGCCGGCCTGCACGGCGGCCTCTCGTTCGCGTTCATCGTCGGCGGCTGGGCGCTCGGCGGCGTCGTGCCGTTCGTCGGGTTCGCGTACCTCGTTCCCGGCGTCCTGCCGTCCTCGCTGCGCAGCGGGCGGTTCGAGCACGCAGCGAGCCCCGTGCTGCCGCCGAACGTCGATCCCGCGACCTGGCATGCGGCACGCGCCTGGGCGCTCGCGGCCGAGCCGGGGCACGTGCAGCAGCCATGGCCGCCGCAGCAGCAGGGGCCCGCCCAGCAGTGGCAGCAGCAGCCGTGGCCGGCCCAGCAGTGGCCTCAGCAGCAGCAGTGGGATGCGCAGCAGCCGTCGCCCGAGCAGCACGACGCCCAGCCGCGCGGCTGACGCGCAGGCTCGTCAGGCGATCGGCGCGATCGCCTGCTGCAGCATCGTGAGCACGAGCGGCACGATCGCGAGCAGCCCGAACGCCGGCAGCACGCACACGCCCAGCGGCACGACGAGCCGCACCGATGCGCGCTCGGCTCGCTCCTGCCCTGCGAGCCGCTCCCGCGTGCGCGCCGCCTCCGCCTCCGCCTGCAGCAGACCCGCCGCAGGCACGCCCGCAGCCTCTGCGATGCGCAGCGTCTCGTCGATCGTCTCGGCGTCGACCCCGGCGACGCCGTGCGTCTGCAGCGCCGAGGCCACCATCGTGCGGGCCCGCGCCACGCCGACGCCGCCAGCGAGCGCGACCGCGACGAGCTCGAGCTCGAGCCCTGCGGTGGGCGATCCACGCGTGGCAGCCGCGACGATGCGCCGCGTCCACACGAGCGCGATGCCCCCGAGCGCGATGCCGGTCGCGAGCGCGACGAGGCCGATCGGCGACCCGACGAGGGCGCCGAGCGGATCGAGCCCGAGCAGCATGCCGAACCCGATGCCCACGAGCGGCAGTGCGGCGACGACTCTCGCGGTCGACCGCGGCGCGGCGAGCGCGACGTCGACGGCCCGCAGACCCGCCGCGCGATCGCGCAGCGTGCCTGCCAGGCGCGCGAGCACCGCGGCGACCGGCGCGCCCGCCTCGGCCGCGACGTCGAGCGCGACGTCGCACAGCCGCCACGCCTCGGCGTGCGCGTCGTCGCGGCTCGCACGGTCGACGCCCACGTAGCCCCAGGCGGCGTGCAGCGGCACCCCACCTGCCGTCACGGCGGCGACGCGCTGCACGTGGGTCGCGACCGCCTCGAGGTCACGCGCGCGCATCGGCCACCTCGAGCCGGTCGTCGCGCATCGTGAGCGCGCCCACGGCGACGATGCGCCGCCGATCGGCGTCGCGCTCGACGTGCAGCACGGCGTCGAACGCGCTCACCGCCTGCCGAGCGAGGGCCGCGGGCGACAGCCCGGCGAGGGCGCCGAGCGCCTCGAGTCGCGCTGGCACGTCGGCGAGCGCGTTCGCATGCAACGTGCCCGCGCCGCCGTCGTGGCCGGTGTTGAGGGCGGCGAGCAGCTCGCGGATCTCCGCGCCTCGGCACTCCCCCAGCACGAGCCGATCCGGTCGCATGCGCAGCGCCTCCCGCACGAGCCGAGCGAGGTCGACCTCGCCGACGCCCTCGAGGTTCGCCTGCCGCGTCTGCAGCGCGACGACGTGGTCGTGCGCGATGCGCAGCTCGGCGACGTCCTCGATCGTCACGATCCGCTCTCCCGGTGCCGCCGCGGACAGCATCGCGCCGAGCAGCGTCGTCTTGCCCGAGCCACCTGCGCCCGTCACGAGCACGTTGGCGCGGCGTGCCACGAGCGCGTCGACGCGTGCGCGACCCACGAGCGAGAACGCGCCCGCGGATGCGAGCGCATCGAGCCCCAGCGCATCGGTGCGCGGCAGCCGGATCGACAGCTGCGTGCCCGCGACGGCGACGGGCGGCAGCGCGACGTGCACGCGGATGCCGTCGTGCAGTCGCACGTCGACGCACGGCGTGGCCTCGTCGACGTGCCTGCCTCCCGCCTCCACGAGCCGCGTCGCGAGCGCCCGCACGCGTGCCTCGTCGAGCACGATGGGCGTCTGCACGGCCCCGGCTCCGCGGTCGACCCACGCGCGCCCCGCGACGACGAACACGTCGGTCACCGCCGCGTCGCCCACGAGCGGCGCCAGCTCGCCGAACTCGCGCAACGGCGCGCCCGAAGCGCCGAGCCTCGCCGCGGGCGCCACGGGCAGTCCTGCGACGAACGGGATGCCTGGCATGCGCTGCACCCTGCCAGCGGGCGCATCGCCCACGCCTCGAGCGCGGCTGCTCGGTGGAGAGCGCGGGCCTGTGGAGACGCCCGCACACGGAAGGCGGCGCCCATTGGGGGGAACGGGCGCCGCCGCAGACGCACGGATCGGGGGAATCCGACGCAGCCTGCCGTGTCGACACGGGATCGACACCCGGAGCATACTCCGGCCCCTCCGCCCGCGTCAGGCGGGATCCCCCGTGCGCAACCGTTCGCAACCGGCGAGCGGTCGCGCATCCCATAGGGTCGGATGGTCACGTCCAGATGCAAGGGAGCACCCGACATGACCGAGCACCTCGAGCACCTCGTCTCCGAGTCGCGCACCTTCCCACCGAGCGACGCGTTCCGCGCCCAGGCGGTCGCGGGCGCGGGGCTCTACGAGGAGGCGGATGCCGACCGGCTCGCGTTCTGGGCCGATCGCGCTCGCGAGCTGCACTGGCATCGCGACTTCACCGAGGTGCTCGACTGGCAGCCGCCGCACGCGCGCTGGTTCGGCGACGGGCAGCTGAACGTCGCCTACAACTGCCTCGACCGTCACGTCGAGGCGGGCCTCGGCGACCGCGTCGCGCTCCATTGGGAGGGCGAGCCGGGCGATCGGCGCACCATCACGTACGCCGAGCTCACCGACGAGGTCAAGCGACTCGCCAACGTGCTCGAGGCCCACGGCGTCGGCGACGGCGACCGCGTCGCCATCTACCTGCCGATGCTGCCGGAGGCGGTCGCCGCGATGCTCGCCTGCGCGCGCATCGGCGCCATCCACTCGGTCGTGTTCGGCGGCTTCAGCGCCTCGAACCTGCGCATGCGCATCGACGACGCGAAGGCGACGTTCGTCATCACGGCAGACGGCACGTGGCGCAAGGGCAAGGTCCTGCCGCTCAAGCCCGTCGTCGACGAGGCGCTCGCGAGCGACGGCCACGACGTGTCCGGCGTGCTCGTCGTGCGCCGCGGCGAGAACGACGTCGAGTGGGTCGAGGGCCGCGACCGCTGGTACCACGAGGCGATGGCCGAGGTGGAGGCCGACCACGAGGCTCCCGGCCTCGACGCCGAGCACCCGCTGTTCATCCTCTACACGTCGGGGTCGACGGGGAAGCCGAAGGGCATCCTGCACACCTCCGGCGGCTACCTCACGCAGGCGGCCTTCACGCATCGCGCGGTGTTCGACCTGCATCCCGAGACCGACGTGTTCTGGTGCACGGCCGACGTCGGCTGGATCACCGGCCACTCCTACGTCGTCTACGGGCCGCTGGCGAACGGCGCGACGCAGGTGCTCTACGAGGGCACGATGGACACCCCCGGCCCCGAGCGCCCGTGGGAGCTCATCGAGCGCTACGGCGTCACCATCTTCTACACGGCGCCGACGGCGATCCGCACGTTCATGAAGCTCGGGCGGCAGCACGTGCAGTCGTCGGACCTGTCGAGCCTGCGGGTGCTCGGCACCGTGGGCGAGCCCATCAACCCCGAGGCGTGGCTCTGGTACCGCGAGGTCGTCGGCTCGGGCCTCACCCCCATCGTCGACACGTGGTGGCAGACCGAGACGGGCGCGATGATGATCGCCCCGCTGCCCGGCGTCACCGCGCTGAAGCCCGGCAGCGCGCAGGTGCCGCTGCCTGGCATCGTGATCGACGTCGTGGACGAGTCGGGTGCCGTCGTCGAGGACGGCGAGGGCGGCCTGCTCGTCGTCACCGAGCCGTGGCCGTCGATGCTGCGCACCATCTGGGGCGACGACGACCGGTATCGCGAGACGTACTGGGAGAAGTTCGGCGACCGCTACTTCGCAGGCGACGGCGCTCGCAGGGACGAGGACGGCGACATCTGGCTGCTCGGCCGCGTCGACGACGTCATGAACGTCTCCGGGCACCGGCTGTCGACGGCCGAGATCGAGTCGTCGCTCGTCGGCCACGAGTCGACGGCGGAGGCGGCCGTCGTCGGCGCCTCCGACGAGACGACGGGGCAGGCGGTCGTCGCGTTCGTCATCCTCAAGGCGCGCTTCGCCGACGCGCAGAGCGTCGAGGAGTCGGAGCGGTCGCTGCGTGCGCACGTCGCATCCGACATCGGGCCCATCGCACGCCCGCGGCAGGTGTTCATCGTGCCCGACCTGCCGAAGACCCGCTCGGGCAAGATCATGCGCCGCCTGCTGCGCGACCTCGCGGAGGGACGCGACCTCGGCGACACCACGACGCTCGCCGACCAGGGCGTCGTCGAGGCGATCCGCTCGCAGCTGCGCTGATCCCCGCTCGAAGCACAGGAGGTTCTCGGCCGCTCGTGAGGTCACACGCGGCCGAGAACCTCCATCGGTCGGTGGCTAGGCGAACTCCGCGATGAGCTCGATCTCGACGGGAGCGCCCAGCGGCAGCTCCGCGACGCCGACGGCGCTGCGCGCATGCACGCCCGCGTCGCCCAGCAGCTCGCCGAGCAGCTCGGATGCGCCGTTCACGACGCCCGGCTGCCCCGAGAACCCGGGGGCGCTCGCCACGAAGCCCGTGACCTTCACGATGCGCGTCACGCGGTCGAGCGAGCCGATCTGCGACTCGACGGCCGCGAGCGCATTGAGGATGCACGTCGCCGCGTACGTCTTCGCATCCTCGGGCGACACCTCGGCGCCCACCTTGCCGGTCGCGGGCAGCGCGCCGTCGACGAACGGCAGCTGGCCGGACGTGTAGACGTGGCTGCCGGAGATCACCGCGGGCACGTACGCCGCGACGGGCGGTGCGACCGGCGGCAGCGCGAGGCCCAGCTCGGCGAGGCGGTCTGCGACGCTCACGCCTTCGGCCGCTTCAGGAAGGCGATGAGGCCGCCCTCCGCGCCCGTGGCGATGTGCACGAGCTCCCATCCGTCTGCTCCCCAGTTGTTGAGGATCGCCGTCTCCTTGTGGATGAGGAGCGGGGTCGTCGCGTACTCCCAAGTGGTCATGAGTCCTCCGTGCCGAACGAGCGTTCATAGCGTGGTGCCGTACCCTCGCTAGCATGCCAGCCCGCTCGAACGCCAAGCACGCGCCGGGATCCCTGCTCGGGAGCCTGCTCGGCCTCATCGGCTTCAGCGTCGTCGCCGGCCTCCTCGTGAGCGCCACCGTCACGCCCGCCGTCGCCGTCGCCTCCAGCACCGCCAACAGCGGCCTGGACATCTTCGAGAACCTGCCGGAGTTCGCCCAGATCGACGAGCAGTCCGAGGTCTCCACCATCTTCGGAACCCTCGACGGGCAGAACGTGCCCATCGCCGAGTTCTACAGCCAGAACCGCGAGGTCGTCACGCTCGACCAGGCAGGGCAGTGGGCGCCGCTCGCCGCCATCGCCGGCGAGGACCGCCGCTTCTACGACCACGGAGGCGTCGACGCGCCGTCGATCATCCGCGCCGCCGTCGGACAGGTCACGGGTGGCTCCGGCGGAGCCTCGAGCCTCACGATGCAGCTCGTGCGCCAGCAGATCGTCGAGGTCGCATGCCAGGTCGTCGACGTCGAGACCGACGAGCGCTTCGACCAGGAGCTGTGCGACGACCAGACCACCGACTCCTACGGCCGCAAGCTGCAGGAGATGCGCTTCGCGATCGGCCTCGAGCAGCGGTACACGAAGAACGAGATCCTCGCCGCGTACCTCAACATCGCCAACTTCGGCCAGGCGACGTACGGCATCGAGGCGGCTGCGCAGCGGTACTTCGGCGTCAACGCCAACCAGCTCACCATCGCGCAGGCCGCGTCGATCATGACGATCGTGCAGAACCCCTCGACGCTGCACCTCTTCTCGCCGGACAACTACCAGCGCAACGAGGTTCGCCGCAACTACATCATCGACGCGATGCTCGAGGTCGGCTACATCACCCAGGAGCAGCACGACGAGGCGGTCGCGACCGTCATCGACGAGAGCTTCGTGAACATCCAGCCCGCGCAGAACGGCTGCATCGCCTCCTACTACGGCTCGACGGGCTTCTTCTGCGACTACGTCACCGAGCTGCTCGACGAGCCGCAGCCAGATGGCAGCTTCATCCTCGGCGCCGACCGCGAGGCGGCGACGCGCACGCTGTCGCTCGGCGGCCTGCAGATCTACACGACGATCGACGTCGGCCTCAACGAGGAGGTGCAGGCGACGCTCGACGAGTACGTGCCGAACACCGAGCAGCGCCTCGAGTACGGCGGTGCCGTCACGATGCTCGACGTGCAGACCGGCCGCATCCTCGCGATGGCGCAGAACAAGGACTACGACGACACCGAGGCGCACGATCCCCTCACCGAGACCGGGATCAACTTCAACGTCGGACCGCAGTACGGCGGAGGCAACGGGTTCCAGCCGGGCTCGGGATTCAAGATCTTCACGCTCGCCGCGTGGATCGAGGCCGGCTACTCGGTGAACACGTCGCTCGACACCTCCAGGCGCGAGCGCACCGTGCCGACCTGCGACGGACCGTCGCGCTTCGACCCGCAGAACAACGAGGGCCTGAACTCCAGCCGCTCGACGGTCACCGACATCTTCGTGAACTCCCTCAACACGGGCACGATCGAGATGGGCACGCGCCTCAACACCTGCGACGTGCTCGACATCGCGGAGGACATGGGTGCCAGCCCGGCGATGGGCGGCTCGTACCGTGACGAGGCGTACGCCAACGACCGCGGCGCGTCCGCGCTCATCGGTGGTGCAGCCAACGTGACGCCGCTCGGCATGGCGCAAGCGTTCCAGACGATCGCCAACGGCGGCGTGCACTGCGAGCCGACCGCGATCGACAGCATCGTCGCACGCGACGGCGCCGCGATCCCGGCCCCCGAGGGCGAGTGCGAGCAGGTCATCACGCCGGAGGTGGCGTCGGTGATGCAGTTCGTGCTGCAGCAGGTCACGAACCGCAACCCGCTCAACAACCCCCCTGGCAACGCCCCCGTGATCTCGAAGACGGGCACGAACGACAACGTCGTGCAGACGTGGGTCAACGGCGCGTCGTCGTCGATCGCGACGAGCGTGTGGGTCGGCAACATCCGCGGCCAGGTCGGCATCTTCGGCCTCGGCGGCAGATCGATGTGGAACGTCCGATCGACCGTGTTCACCAACGTCATGGCCGATGCCCTCGCCCGCTACCCCGGCGGCGAGTTCCTGCAGCCGGACGCCGAGACGCTGCAGGGCAACGCCGTCGCCCTGCCGAACGTGGCCGGGCAGACGCCCGACGATGCCCGCGCGGCGCTCGAGGGCGCCGGCTTCACGGTCGTCGTCGGCTCGACCGTCGCCGGTGCGCAGGAGAGCGGGCGCGTCGAGTACACGGCGCCGGGCGCGGGGGCGCTCGTGCTGCCGGAGACGTCGATCACGCTGCTCATCAGCGACGGCTCGCAGTATGCGCCGCCCGGGGTGGCCATCCCGACGCTCGAGGGGCAATCCCTCGCCGACGCGAGATCGACGATGACCGACAGCGGTCTCGACCCGGGCGCGTTGCAGATCACCTGGAGCCAGGCACCTGGCAACCAGCGCTGCGAGGTGCTCGACCAGAACCCCGACGCCGGCACCGAGGGAGCTCCCGACTCGCCCGTGTCGATCGTCGTCGGGTCGAACCAGGACGGCCAGGACCCTGGCTGCTGACGCCTCCGGGCGCGCCCTCGGCATCGCCGCGGGCGCGCTCGTCGGCCTGGGGGTCGTGACCACCGCGTACGCGACGCTCGTCGAGCGCACCGCCTACCGCGTTCGTCACGAGACGATCCGCGTGCTCCCCGCAGGCAGCGCGCCCATCCGCGTGCTGCACCTCGCCGACCAGCACCTCGCGCCGTGGCAGCGGGGCCGCATCGAGTGGATCCGCTCCCTCGCCGCGCTCGAGCCCGACCTCGTGATCTCGACGGGCGACGCGCTCGGGCATCGCGACGCCATCCCGGCCGTCGCGGCGTCGCTCGAGCCGCTGCGCGGCATCCCCGGCGTCTTCGTGCACGGCTCGAACGACTACGTCGGCCCCATGCTCAAGAATCCGCTGCGGTACCTGCGCGGCCCCTCCTCGAAGGGGGGCGCCGCGCACGCGTCCGACCTCGACACGGCAGCGCTCGAAGCCGTCTACGCCGACCTCGGCTGGCTCGACCTCGACAACCACGCGCGCGGCCTCGAGATCGCAGGCACGCGGCTCGCGCTCGTCGGCGTGCACGACGCGCACCACGGATGGGATCGACTCGACGTCGCCCTCGACGAGCTCGCGACCCTGCGCGACGAGGCCGCCTGGAGCGCGGACACGCTCGGCCCCGTCACGATCGGCGTCACCCACTCGCCCTACCGGCGCATCCTCGACGCATACGCGCGCGAGGGCGCCGACGTGGTGTTCGCCGGCCACACGCACGGCGGGCAGGTGCGCATCCCCGGGGGCCACGCGATCGTCGCGAACTGCGACGTGCCGCGCGAGCAGGCATCGGGCCTCACCACGTGGCGGCACGCCGATCGCAGCGTCGCGCTGCAGGTGTCGCAGGGCATCGGCACGTCGATCTACGCGCCGTTCCGGCTCGGCACCCCGCCCGAGGCCGTGCTGGTGTCGCTGGAGGCCCGCCGGATCGGCTAGCATGGACAGGTTGCTGCGCAAGCGGCGACAACGGGGTGTGGCGCAGCTTGGTAGCGCGCGTCGTTCGGGACGACGAGGCCGCAGGTTCAAATCCTGTCACCCCGACCACGTCGAAGCCCCCTCCACGCGGAGGGGGCTTCCTGCATCTTCGTACACGCGGCTACGCCAGCGCGCCGCCCGACTCGCGCAGGTAGCACGTCGCGCACAGCGACTCGTAGGCGACAGCCTCGCCGTCGATCGCCACCTGGTCGCCCTCGAACACGAACCGGTCCCCCACGCGCCTGCCGTTGAAGAGCGCCTTGCGGCCGCAGCGGCAGATGGTCTTGAGCTCCTCCAGCGAGTGCGCGATCTCCATGAGGCGCGCGGAGCCGGGGAACGCGTGCGTGCGGAAGTCGGTGCGGATGCCGTACGCGAGCACCGGCACGTCGTGGAGCACCGCGATGCGCAGCAGATCGTCGACCTGCTCGGAGGTGAGGAACTGCGCCTCGTCGACGAGCAGGCACGCGATCGCGTCGCCGCCGGGCGCTCCGCCCGCCGCGTGCACGAACGCACCGAGCATCGCGTCGGTCGGCGAGACGACGAAGTCGGCGTCGCGCGTGACGCCGAGCCGCGACACGATGGCGAGATCGCCCTTCGTGTCGGTCGTCGGCTTCGCCAGCAGCACCCGCTGCCCGCGCTCCTCGTAGTTGAACGCCGCCTGCAGCAGCGCGGTCGACTTGCCCGAGTTCATCGCCCCGTAGCGGAAGTAGAGCTTTGCCACGAGGAACCAGGCTAGAGGATGCCGTCCTCCGTCGCGCGCACGATGAGATCCGCGCGCTTGCCAGCGGCGCGATCGACGGCCGCGTACTTCTGGCGCACGCGCCGCAGGAACGTCTTCGCCGTCTCGTACTTCACGTTCATCGCCGTCGCGACCTGCTGCGTCGAGTAGCCCTGCACGTAGTACGTCAGGGCCTGCCGCTCGCCGGGGCTCAGACGAGGACGCTCGAGGGGCGCGCTGCGGCGCACGGCGGGCATCTGCCGTTGGCTCGCACGCCGGATCGCCTGCACGATCTCGAGCATGGGAGTCTTGCGCGGCAGCGCCTCGGCCGCGCCCGCCTGCAGCGCCTGATGGTGGTCGACGGCGCGATCGTCGGCGACGATCACGACCTGCGACCCGGCGGCGACGCACGCCTTGATGCGCGACGCGATCGTCGTGGACTCGTGCCGCAGCTCACCGATGAGCGTCACGTCGGGCGGAAACGACCCGTCCATGGCGAACTCGCGAAACGTGGAGGCGCTGATCACGACGTCGATGTCGGGAGCGTTTCGCTCGAGCCAGACGCGCAGGGACTCGAGCAGGATCGCGAAGTCATCGATGATCCCAAGGGTGATCTGTCCCCTGGTTCGCGCTGCATCGGACACCATGGTCGGATCGTACCCCAAGAACTGAGCAAGCGTCACAAGGTATCCAGATCGCAGCCTGTGACGCTCGAAGACCGCATCCGCGCGCATCTGGACGCAACGCTCGTGCGTGCTGCGAGACACCTCGACGCTTCGAAGCGTCCCGCGTCGTCGGCGTTCGCCGGTCGCGCGCGGGACGCGCTACGCCGACCGCTCCAGCGCGGCGTCGCTCGAGAGACCGTCGATGCCGAGCACGCGCGCCGTGCGGGCGATGCTCGCACGTGCCGCGTCGCGGTCGTCGTTGAGCCTCGTGCCGAACGACGGCACGAGCCGCTCGACCTCGCCGCGCCATGCGGGGAAGCGCTCGGGGAAGCAGCGCTCGAGGATCGTCAGCATGATGGGCGCGGCCGTCGACGCGCCTGGCGACGCCCCGAGGAGCCCTGCGATCGTGCCATCGGCACCCGTGACGATCTCGGTGCCGAACTGCAGCACGCCGCCCTTCTCGGGATCCTTCTTCATGACCTGCACGCGCTGGCCGGCGGTGATGAGGTGCCAGTCGGCCGCGCGCGCGTTCGGCACGAACTCGCGCAGCGCCTCCATCTGCTTCGCCTTGGTCGACAGCACCTCGCCTGCCAGGTACTTCACGAGCCCGAGGTTCGCCAGCCCCGCGCGGATCATCGGGTACAGGTTGTGCGGCCGGATCGACGAGAACAGGTCGAGGTTCGACCCGGTCTTCAGGTACTTCGGGCTGAATCCCGCGTAGGGGCCGAACAGCAGGCTCGCCCGACCGTCGACGACGCGCGTGTCGAGGTGCGGCACCGACATGGGCGGTGCGCCCACGCTCGCCTTGCCGTAGACCTTCGCCAGATGCCGCTCGACGATCGCGGGATCGTCGGTGCGCAGGAACTCGCCCGTGATGGGGAAGCCGCCGAAGCCGTGCGCCTCGGGGATGCCCGACTTCTGCAGCAGGCGCAGCGCGCCGCCACCTGCGCCGACGAACACGAAGCGCGCACGGATGCGCGAGGGCGTGCGGCCCACCTCGTCGCGCAGCCGGATGGTCCACAGACCGTCCTTGCCGCGCTTGAGCCCCTGCACGTCCTTGCCGGTGCGCACGCGCGCACCGCCGCGCTCCATGCCCGCGAACAGCAGCCTCGACAGCGCACCGAAGTCGACGTCGGTGCCCGAGGTGATGCGCGTCGCCGCGATCGGCTGATCCTTGCGGCGACCGGGCACGAGCAGCGGCGCCCACTGCCGGATCTGCCGCACGTCGGTCGAGAACTCGAGGCCCTCGAACAGCGGCTCGTCCTTGAGCGCCTCGTAGCGTCGACGCAGGTAGTCGACGTTCGCCTCGCCCCAGACGAAGCTCATGTGCGGCGTCGCCGAGATGAACGCGCTCGGGTCGGGCAGGAAGCCGTCCTCGACGAGCGTCGACCACAGCTGGCGCGACACCTGGAACTGCTCGTTGATGTCGACGGCCTTCGCAGGCGAGATCGACCCGTCGGGCCCCTCGGGCGTGTAGTTGAGCTCGCAGAGCGCAGCGTGGCCCGTGCCGGCGTTGTTCCACGGGTTCGAGGACTCCTGGGCGACCCCGCCGAGGCGCTCGAACACCTCGATGGACCAGTCGGGCTCGAGCCTCTGCAGGAGGGCACCGAGCGTGGCGCTCATGATCCCACCGCCGATGAGGGCCACATCGATCGTCTTCATCGGCTCCCATGGTACTCGCGTGCGGCGGCGTCCGCGTCACGCATCCGCCGCGCACAGGACGCGCGACGTCCACCGGCATAGTGTCGGACCACCACACGAGAGGAGGCGTCGACATGGGATTCCTCGACGACGCGAAGGACAGGCTCGGCGACGCCGCCGAGTGGGCGAAGGACACGGCGCAGGACGTCGGCGCGAAGGCCAAGGACGTCGCAGGCGACGTGGCCGAGAAGGCCAAGGACGTCGCAGGCGACGTGGCAGACAAGGCCAAGGACGTCGCAGGCGACGTGGGTGAGCGGGCGCAGGGCGTCGGCGAGACGCTCGGCGAGCGCGCTCAGGATGCGCGCGAATGGGTCGAGGACAAGGTCGACGGCGTTCGCGGCGGCGGCGACGGCGAAGCGGACGCGACGCCCGAGCAGCCGTAGCGCACCACGACGGGGCGGAGCCGCACGGCCCCGCCCCGTCGCCTGCTACGCCGCGATGCGCGCGGCGAGCAGCTCGGCGATCTGCAGCGCGTTGAGCGCGGCGCCCTTGCGGAGGTTGTCGCTCGAGAGGAAGAGCACGAGGCCACGGCCGGCAGGTGCCGACTGGTCGGCGCGGATGCGGCCGACGATCGTCGGGTCGGTGCCTGCCGCGTCGAGCGGCGTCGGCACGTCGGCGAGCACCACTCCGGCTGCGTCGGCGAGCAGCGCTCGCGCCCGCTCCGGGCTGATGGGGCGGTCGAACTCGGCGTGGATCGACAACGAGTGCCCCGTGAAGACGGGCACGCGCACGCACGTGCCCGCGACGAGCAGGTCCGGGAGCTCGAGGATCTTGCGGCTCTCGTTGCGGAGCTTCTTCTCCTCGTCGGTCTCGCCCTCGCCGTCGTCGACGATCGAGCCGGCGAGCGGCAGCACGTTCATCGCGATGGGCGCGACGTAGGACACCGGCTGGGGCAGCGAGAGCGCGTGGCCGTCGTGCGTGAGGCGCTCGGGCTGCTGCTCGACGGCCGACGCCAGCTGCCCGCGCAGCTCCTCGACCCCCGCGAGCCCGGAGCCGGAGACCGCCTGGTACGTCGAGACGACGAGCCGCGTGAGCCCGGCCTCGGCGTCGAGCGGCTTCAGCACGGGCATCGCCGCCATCGTCGTGCAGTTCGGGTTCGCGACGATGCCCTTGGGGATCGTCTCGAGCGCGTGCGCGTTCACCTCGGAGACGACGAGCGGCACCTCGGGATCCATGCGCCATGCCGACGAGTTGTCGACGACCGTGACGCCTGCGGCGGCGAAGCGCTCCGCCTGCGCACGCGACGTCGTCGCCCCCGCCGAGAAGATCGCGACGTCGAGACCCGCGGGGTCCGCGGTCGCGGCATCCTCGACCGTGATGGCCTCGCCGCGCACCGTGAGGTGCGAGCCCGCGGAGCGCGCCGACGCGAACAGTCGCAGCTCGTCGTACGCGAGCCCGCGCTGCTCGATGAGCTCGATGACCTTGCCGCCGACCTGCCCGGTGGCGCCGACGATGCCGAGCCGGAGGCTCATCGGCCCGTCCCTGCGTGCACGACCGCGTCGGTGTCCGCGTCGAGCCCGAACGCCGAGTGCACGACGCGGACGGCGTCGTGCAGCTGCGCCGCGCTCGTCACGACCGAGATGCGGATCTCGCTCGTCGAGATGAGCTCGAGGTTGATGCCCGCGTCCGACAGGGCGCGGAACAGCTTCGCCGAGACGCCGACGTTCGTGCGCATGCCCGCGCCGACGAGCGCGAGCTTGCCGATCTGGTCGTCATGGAGCACCTGCTCGAAGCCGACCTCGTCCTTCGCGGCCTCGAGGGCCGCGAGGGCACGCGCCGCGTCCTCCTTCGGCAGGGTGAACGTGATGTCGGTGCGACCGGTGGACGCCGCCGACACGTTCTGCACGATCATGTCGACGTTCGCCTCCGCCTCGGCGACGATCGTGAAGATGCGCGCCGCCGTCCCAGGCACGTCCGGCACGCCGACGATCGTGATCTTCGCCTCGCCGAGGTCGCTCGCGACGCCGACGATCTGAGCCTCTTCCATCGTCCCCTCCTTCTCGGGGTCGTACACGATCGTGCCCTCCTGGTTCGTGAACGAGGAGCGCACGTGCAGCGTGACGCCGTGGCGCCTCGCGTACTCGACGCTGCGGATGTGCAGCACCTTCGCGCCCGCCGAGGCGAGCTCGAGCATCTCCTCGCTCGTGATCCTGTCGACCTTGCGGGCGCGCGGCACGATGCGGGGATCGGTGGTGAACACGCCGTCGACGTCGGTGTAGATCTCGCACACGTCGGCATCGAGCGCGGCGGCGAGGGCGACTGCGCTCGTGTCCGAGCCACCACGGCCGAGGGTCGTGATGTCGCCCGTGACCTTGTTGAAGCCTGCGAAGCCCTGCACGATCACGATCTTGCCGTCGTCGAGCGCGGCGCGAACCCGGCCGGGGGTCACCGAGACGATGCGCGCGGAGCCGTGGGTCGCATCCGTGAGCATGCCCGCCTGGCTGCCGGTGAGCGACAGCGCCTCGCCACCCATCGACGTGATCGCCATGGCGAGCAGCGCCATCGAGATGCGCTCGCCCGCGGTGAGCAGCATGTCGAGCTCGCGGCCGTGGGCGGGCAGCCCGGGCACGACCTCGTGGGCGAGGTCGAGCAGCTCGTCGGTCGTGTCGCCCATCGCCGAGACGACCACGACGACGTCGGAGCCGCGCTTGCGCGTCTCGACGATGCGCTTCGCCACGCGCTTGATGCTCTCGGCGTCGGCGACGCTCGAGCCGCCGTACTTCTGCACGATGAGGCTCATGACGACTCCTGTGGGGATGGGCGAACCCTCATCCTATGGTCGCTCGCATGCCTGGCTCGGCCGTGCGACGACGCTACGAGGTGACCTGACGGCGCCCCTCGAACGCACGCCCGAGCGTCATCTCGTCGGCGAACTCGAGGTCGCCGCCGACGGGCAGTCCGCTCGCGAGCCTCGACACCGCGATGCCCAGCGGCGCGAGCGTGCGGATGAGGTACGTCGCCGTGGCCTCGCCCTCGACGTTCGGGTCGGTGGCGATGATGATCTCCTGCACCGTGTCGTCCTGCAGGCGCCGCAGCAGCTGCGAGATGCGCAGCTGGTCGGGGCCGACGCCCTGCATGGGGTTCAAGGCGCCCCCGAGCACGTGGTAGAGCCCGCGGAACTCGCGGGTGCGCTCGATCGCGACGACGTCCTTCGGCTCCTCCACGACGCAGATCGTCGTGGGCACGCGCCGCGGGTCGCGGCAGATGATGCAGCGCTCCTGCTCGCCGACGTTGCCGCAGACCTCGCAGAACCGCACCCGGTCGCGCACCTCCGCGAGCACGCGCGACAGCCTCGACACGTCGAACGACTCGGTCTGGATGATGTGGAACGCGATGCGCTGCGCGGACTTCGGGCCGACGCCCGGCAACCTGCCCAGCTCGTCGATGAGCTCCTGCACGATGCCGTCGTACATCTATCGACCCTCCATGCCATCGAGCGCGATCTCCTCGATGAACTCGGCACCGAGCTCCTCGCGCACGACGGCCTCGCCGTACCTGGCGTCGTCGAGCGCGCTGCGACGCGGATCGACGGCGGGTGCCCGGCCGGTCGCCTGCTGCCGCTGGGTCTCGGGCTCGGTCACGGCGTGGGCCTGCACGGCCTGCGCCGTCGCCTCGACGGCGGCCGCGGCCGTGGCGTGGTCGACGACCTGCTCCTCAGGACCCCACGGGTCGTCGGGCGCGTCGCCGTCTGGCACGTCGTCGGATGCCGGCGCCGACGACGGGCGAGCCGGCGCCTGCGCCGGATCGGCGACGGGCGCCGGTGCCGTCTGCGTGGCGCGGATGGGGGTGACGACCGCGTCGGGTCGCGCGTCCGGCTCCGGGTGGGCGCTGGGGATCGCGGCGACCGCCCACCCCGCGGCCGACGCGGACGCGGAGGAGCGCGGCGTCGATGCCGCGCCGCCGCGCGGCTGCGGCGCGCTCGTCGGCGCCGGTCGCGTCGAGGCGGACGGCGCGCTCGCCGACGCGGGTCCGTCTGCCGGTGCCGGTGCGCTCGCGGGCTCGGTCGGCCGGGAGGCGGCCGGGACCGGCGCGGGGCCTGCCTGCGCCGTCGGAGCGGGCTCCGCATCGACGTCGTCGGACGACGGCTGCGCCGTGCGAGACCGCGGGCGCCCGCCCTCCGGCGCGTCGATGAGGTTGCGACGGTACTTCACCGACAGCCCGAGCACGTGCTCGATCGATGCGCGCAGGTGCTCGGCGGGGCTCGTGACCCCGCCTGGCTTGGCGGGGAACGCCTCGAAGTCGCCTTGGTTGCGGAACCCCATGCGCAGGACGTCGCCGTCGAGCTCGAGCACCTCGGCCTGCGAGACGAGCAGCCACGCGGGACGGCTCGCGTCGCCGAGGTGGGTGAGCACCTCGTCCCACGCGTCGCGCAGCTGCTCGACGCGGACCGTCCCGACCGCCGCGGGCGTCACGACGGCGGGCGGAGCGTCGTGCGCGGGCGCGTCCTGCGCTGCGGGCCGCTCGCTCGGCGTCGCAGCCTCTGCGGCGGTCGGCGGCACCGGCGTCTCGGGTGCGGCTGCGGAGGTCGGCGCCGTGGCCTGCGGAGCCGCCGTGGCCTGCGCGGGAACGGTGGCGCGCGCGGGGGCCGCCGCAGCGACGGCCTGCGCGGGAGCCTCGGCCGCAGCGGCATCGGCCGTCGCCCCCGTGACGCCGATGCGGCGCTCGAGCCGTTCGACCCGAGCGAGCGTGCCGAGCTCCTGGTCGCCGGCGGCGGGCACGAGCAGACGCGCTGCCATGAGCTCGAGGTGCACCTTGGGGCTCGTCGCGCCCGTCATGTCGGTGAGGGCCTTGGCCACGACGTCGGCGGAGCGCGACAGCTCGACAGGACCGAACGCGCGCACCTGCCGCAGCATGGCGTCGAGCTCCTCCTGCGGCACGCCGTGCAGGAGCGACGCCGGGTCGTGGGCCGCCCGCACGACGATGAGGTCGCGCAGCCGCTCGAGCAGATCCTCCACGAAGCGTCGCGGGTCCTGCCCCGACTGGATGACGCGGTCGACGGCGCCGAACATCGCCGACGCGTCGTGCGCGCCCAACGCTTCGACCGCGTCGTCGAGCAGCTCGGCGTGCGTGAATCCCAGCAGCGCGACCGCCTGCGCGTACGCGACCGTCGGCGTCTCGGAGCCCGCGATCAGCTGGTCGAGGATCGACAGCGTGTCGCGTGCGGAGCCGCCACCCGCTCGGATGACGAGCGGCAGCACGCCGGGCTCGGCCTGCACGCCCTCCTCGTCGGTGAGGCGCGAGACGTACTCGAGCATGGGAGCGGGAGGGATGAGCCGGAACGGGTAGTGGTGCGTGCGCGAGCGGATCGTGCCGATGACCTTGTCGGGCTCGGTCGTCGCGAAGATGAACTTCACGTGCGGTGGCGGCTCCTCGACGATCTTCAGCAGCGCGTTGAAGCCGCCGGAGGTCACCATGTGCGCCTCGTCGATGATGAAGATCTTGAATCGGTCGCGCGCCGGGGCGAACGCGGCGCGCTCGCGCAGGTCGCGGGCGTCGTCGACGCCGCCGTGGCTCGCCGCGTCGATCTCGACGACGTCGAGCGAGCCGCCGCCGTCACGGCCGAGCTCGACGCACGAGTCGCACGTGCCGCACGGCGTGGGCGTGGGGCCGGTCGCGCAGTTGAGGCAGCGGGCGAGGATGCGCGCGCTCGTCGTCTTGCCGCAGCCGCGCGGACCCGAGAAGAGGTAGGCGTGCCCCACCCGGTCGCCGCGGATGGCGGCGCTCAGGGGATCGGAGACGTGCGCCTGCCCGATGAGCTCGGCGAACGACTCCGGCCGATACCGGCGGTAGAGCGCTGCGACCATGCAGGCCAGGCTACCGGCGGCCACCCACGCCGGGCGACGCCAGCAGCGGACGACGCGCCCGGGCCGGCTCACGCGTCGGCGCACGGGGAATGCGCACGCCGCGAGCACGTTCGCCCGTGCATGACTGCACTCGACCACGGACCCCTGATCCTCGGTGGCAACGCCTTCGGCTGGACGAGCGACCGCGACGAGTCGTTCGCCGTGCTCGACGCCTTCCTCGCCGCCGGCGGCCGCTCCATCGACACCGCCGACGTCTACTCCGCGTGGGTCGAGGGCAACGTCGGCGGCGAGTCCGAGGCGATCCTCGGCGAGTGGATCGCCTCGCGCGGCGTGCGCGACCGCGTCGTCGTGGCCACGAAGGTCTTCCAGCACCCCGAGCGCCAGGGCCTCTCCCCCGAGAACGTCCGCGCAGCGCTCGACGACTCCCTCCGCAGGCTGCAGACCGACCACGTCGACCTCTACTACGCGCACCGCGACGACCCGGACGTGCCGCAGGAGGACGTCGCCGCCGTGTTCGACGAGCTCGTGCAGGCAGGCAAGGTGCGCGAGGTCGGCGTCTCCACGTTCGAGCCCGAGCGCGTGCGCTCCCTCGTCGCCGCCGCGGACGCCGCAGGCCTCGCGCGTCCCACCACGAGCCAGGACCGCTACAACCTCGTCTCCCGCGACGCCGAGGCCGCGCTGCTGCCGACGCTCGCGGACCTCGGACTCGTCGAGGTGCCCTATCCGTCGCTCGCATCGGGGTTCCTCACCGGCAAGTACCGTCCGGGCGTCGCCGTCGACTCGCAGCGCGCGGGAGCCGCGGCCGCGTACCTCGACGAGCCGCGCAACGTCGCGCTGCTGGACGTGCTCGACGACGTCGCAGCCGCCCACCGCACGACCGTCGCGGCCGTGTCGCTCGCGTGGCTGCGCCAGCAGCCCCTCGTCGTCGCCCCGCTCGCGAGCGCACGCACGCCGCAGCAGCTCGCCGAGCTGCTCGCGTCGGTCGACGTCGAGCTCACCGCAGACGAGCTCGCTCGCCTGTCGGCGTAGCGATCCTGCCGTCGCGACCCGCGCGCGAAGCGGGTACGATGGTCGACGGCTCCCCGCGTGGCGCCATCCAGGCCAACTCCCCCAGGGCGGAGACGCAGCAAGGGTAACCGGGCTCTGGCGGGTGCGCGGGGAGTCTTCTCGTCTCGACGCGCTGGTCGTGCCGCTCCCTCGAGGCTCGCTGCGCTCGCGCACGTCGGTGGTGCGGCGTAGCGTCGGCTGCACACGAGGGGAGAGCACGATGTCCACCATCTCCGGCCGCGGCAGCCAGGCGCTGCTCGTGATCGACGTGCAGCAGGGCGTGTTCGAGGCGGCGCACGATCGCGAGGGCGTCATCGCCCGCATCGGCGCGCTCGTCGAGCGGGCCCGCGGCGCCGGCACGCCCGTCGTGTGGGTGCGCCACTCGAGCGACGAGCTTCCCATCCAGAGCCCGCAGTGGCGCATCGTCGACGAGCTCGTGCCCGCCGACGACGAGGCCGTCGTCGAGAAGACGTTCGGCGACGCGTTCGAGGCCACCGATCTCGACGACGTGCTCGCCGGCATCGGCGCCGACCAGCTCGTGGTCACGGGCGGCCAGACCGACGCGTGCATCCGCTCGACCATCCACGGCGGCTTCGCCCGCGGCTACGACGTGACGCTCGTCGGCGACGCCCACACCACCGACGACCTGCGCGAATGGGAGCCCGAGGCACCGGGACCCGCGCAGGTCGTCGCCCACACGAACCTGTACTGGTCGTTCCAGACGGCACCGGGGCGCGAGGCCGCCGTGATCGCCGCCGACGACGTGGCCTTCGCGTGAGCGACGCCGCCGCCGACCCGATCTTCGCCGACCCGCGGCTCGCCGCCATCTACGACCCGCTCGACCCCGATCGCAGCGACCTCGATGCGTACGAACGGCTCGTCGTCGACGAGCTCGGAGCCCGCAGCGCGCTCGACGTCGGCTGCGGCACGGGCGAGCTCGCCCTGCGGCTCGCCAGGCACGGGGTCGACGTCGTCGGCGTCGACCCCGCGGCCGCCTCCATCGACGTCGCCCGCGGCAAGCCGGGCGCCGGGGCCGTCACGTGGATCGTCGGCACCGCTGCCGCCCTGCCGCCGCTCGCCGTCGACGTCGTCACCATGACGGCGAACGTCGCGCAGGTCTTCGTCGACGACGATGCATGGCACGAGGTGCTGCGCGCCGCGCACGCGGCGCTGCGACCGGCGGGCACGCTCGCGTTCGAGACGCGCAGACCTCACGTGCGAGCGTGGGAAGGCTGGACGAAGGCTGCGACGCATCAGGTGGTCGACGTGCCCGGCGTCGGCGAGGTGGAGGACTGGGTCGAGGTGACGCACGTCGAGGGCGAGCTCGTCACCTTCGAGTCGCCGACGATCTTCCGTGCAGACGGCGTGCGCATCGAGTCCACCTCGACGCTGCGGTTCCGCAGGCTCTCGGCGATCGTGCGCGACCTCGAGCATGCGGGCTTCGCCGTCCGCGAGGTGCGCGACGCCCCAGACCGGCCCGGCCGCGAGTGGGTCGTCGTCGCCGAACGCGTCGACTGACGCCTACTCGGCGGGCTTGCGCAGCAGCATCCGCAGCACGGCGAAGACGATCACCGCGACGATGGCGACGAGCGCGAGGCGGAAACCGAACGCGAGCACCCGGAGGGCGAGGTCGACGACGAGCCACGCGATGACGACGGCGACGACGACGCCGACGATGGTCCAGACGTTGCGCATGCGTCCAGGCTATGCGCCCACGACCGCCGCCGACTGCGTCGCGATCTCGAGCTCCTCGTCGGTCGGCACGATCCACACCTCGATGCGGGAGTCGTCGGTCGAGATGCGCCGCTCGCTCGGACCCGACGCGTTGCGGTCGGGATCGATGCGGATGCCGAGCTCCTCGAGCCCCGCGAGGGCCGCAGCCCGAACCTGCGGCACGTTCTCGCCCACGCCTGCCGTGAACGCGATCGCGTGGGCGCCGCCGAGCACCGCCAGGTAGGCGCCGACCGTCGAGCGGAGGCGATGGGCGAGCACCTCGAGGGCCTCGACGGCGTGATCGACGCCCGCGGCGGCTGCACGCTGCACGTCGCGCATGTCACCCGATCCCGTGAGGCCGAGGAGCCCGGATCGCTTGTTGAGCAGCTGGTCGAGCTCGTCGACGTCGAGCCCAGCGACGCGATGCAGGTGCACGAGCACGCCCGCGTCGACGTCGCCGGAGCGCGTGCCCATGACGAGACCCGCGAGCGGCGTCATCCCCATCGACGTCTCGACGGAGCGGCCGCCGTCGACGGCGCATGCGCTCGCGCCGTTGCCGAGGTGCAGCACGATCGAGCGCGTGTCGTCGAGTGGGCGACCGACGAGCTCGGCGACGCGCCGCGAGACGAACTGGTGGCTCGTGCCGTGGAAGCCGTACTTGCGCACGCGGTGCTCGTCGGCCACCGAGCGGTCGATCGCGTACCGCCATGCGGCGCGCGGCAGCGTGCGGTGGAACGCGGTGTCGAACACGGCGACGTGCGGCAGGGTCGGGAACGCGACGCGCGCCGCGCGGATGCCGAGCAGGTTGGCCGGGTTGTGCAGCGGTGCCAGCGGCGCGAGATCGTCGATCTGCGCCTCGATGCGATCGTCGATGACGACGGCGCCGTCGAAGCGCGCGCCCCCCTGCACGACGCGGTGCCCGACGGCGACGATGCTCGCGCCGTCGAGCGCGGGTCCGTGCTCGGCGAACGCGTCGAGCACCCACTGGAACGCCCGCTCGTGGTCGCCGACGTGCAGCTCGACGTCGGTGCGGGCATCGCCGGCGACGTGCTTGGCGCTCGAGCGCGCCTCGCCGATCCGCTCGACGAGGCCGGAGGCGAGCGCCGACCCCGACGCGAGGTCGACGAGCTGGTACTTCAGGCTCGACGAACCGGCGTTGACGACGAAGACGCAGCTCACGCCCGCGCCTCCGCCGCGGCCGCAGCCTGGCCCTGCGCCTGGATGGCCGTGATCGCGACCGTGTTGACGATGTCCTGCACGAGGGCTCCTCTGGAGAGGTCGTTGACCGGCTTGTTGAGGCCCTGCAGCACGGGGCCGATCGCGAGCGCGCCCGCCGAGCGCTGCACCGCCTTGTACGTGTTGTTGCCGGTGTTGAGGTCGGGGAAGACGAACACGGTGGCGCGGCCGGCGACCGCGCTCTCTGGCATCTTCTTCGCAGCGACCACGGGATCGGCTGCGGCGTCGTACTGGATGGGGCCCTCGACGAGCAGCTCGGGGGCCCGCTCGCGCACGAGCGCCGTCGCGGCCCGCACCTTCTCGACGTCGGCGCCGGAGCCCGACTCCCCCGTCGAGTACGACAGCATCGCCACGCGCGGGTCGATGCCGAAGTCGCGGGCGGTCTGCGACGAGGAGATGGCGATGTCGGCGAGCTCGGTGTCGGTGGGCTCTGGCACGACCGCGCAGTCGCCGTAGACGAGCACGCGGTCGGCGAGCGCCATGAGGAAGACGCTCGAGACCACCGAGACGCCCGGCTTCGTCTTCACGACCTCGAACGAGGGCCGGATGGTGTGGGCCGTGGTGTGCGCAGCCCCCGACACCATGCCGTCGGCGTCGCCGAGATGCACCATCATCGTGCCGAAGTAGGAGACGTCGGCGACCGTGTCCCACGCATCCTCGAAGGTGACGCCCTTGTGCGCGCGGGCCTCGGCGTACGCCTGGGCGTAGCGGCGACGCAGCTCGTCGTCGGTGGTGGCGACGATGCGCGCGTCGGCGACGTCGAGGCCGAGCTCTGCGGCGCGAGCGCGCACGGCGCCCTCGTCGCCGAGGATCGTGAGGCGCGCGAGGCCGCGCTGCAGGATGGTCGACGCCGCCTGCAGGATGCGGTCGTCGTCGCCCTCGGGCAGCACGATGTGCCGCACGTCGGCTCGAGCGCGCTCGATGAGGCCCTGCTCGAACATGAGCGGCGTCACGACGGTCGAGTCCTGCAGCTCGAGGAGGTCGAGCAGCGCGTCGACGTCGACGTGCTGCTCGAACAGCGCGAGCGCGGTGTCGCGCTTGCGCTGCGTCCCCGTCGAGATCGCGCCGCGCGTGCCTGCGATGCGCCTCGCCGTCTCGTAGGTGCCGTGCGGCGACCGTGCGATGGGCATCGTCAGGTCGAGGCCGTCGATGAGCCGCTGAACGCCAGGTGCGAGGTCGAAGCCGCCGTTGAGGATGATGCCCGCGACGGTCGGGAACGACTCGGAGCGCTGCGCGAGCAGCGTCGCGACGACGACGTCCGAGCGGTCGCCGGGGACGACGACGATGCCACCGTCGATGAGCCGGTCGAGCACGTGCTCCATCGACATGCCGGCCACGACGGTGCCGAGCGACTCCCGCTGCGTGAGCGCGGCGTCCCCTCCGACGATCTCGGCGTCGGTGGCGTCGAACAGCTGCTGCACGGTGGGCGCGCCGAGGATGGGGTCCTCCGGGATGGCCCAGACCGGCACGTCGATGCCCGCCGTGCGCGCGACGGCCTCCACGGCGGCGGTGTCGACGTCGCTGCGGTTCACCACGAGCGCCGCGAGGCGCGCGTGGCCGGCGCGCAGCTCCGGCAGCGTCAGCTCGCCGAGCTGCCCGAGCGCCTCGACGCTCCTGGCCTCGCCCGTCTCTGGGTCGCGGCCTCCGAGCACGAGCACGACAGGTGCGCCGAGGTTGGCGGCGACGCGTGCGTTGAAGCCGAGCTCGGTGGGGCTGCCGACGTCGGTGTAGTCGGAGCCGACGATGACGATGGCGTCGAAGCGGTCCTCGAGGAGGTGGAAGCGGGCGACGATCGTCGCGAGCGCAGCCTCGGGGTCGTCGTGCACGGCCTCGTAGGTGGTGCCGACGGCGTCGTCGTAGGCGACGTGCACGGCGTCGTGCGCGAGCAGCAGCTCGAGCACGCTGTCGCGCTCGGTCGTGGTGCGCGCGACGGGTCGGAACACGCCGACGCGTCCGACGCGCCTCGAGAGCGCGTCGACGAGTCCGAGCGCCACGATCGACTTGCCCGCGTGCCCCTCGGGGGAGGCGATCATCATCCGTGAGGTCACGGACCAAGCCTAGGGATGCCGCCTCGCGGGTGCGATGGCCTTGACGCCCGAACGCCCAACTCGTGAGCATCGCTCACGACACGCCGCGTCGCGTCGCCTGAGGTCACGAACGGGTAACGCTTCGCAATGGGTCCGACAGGAGCGACCTAGGTTGAAGCACAACCTCTCCGCCGATCGAGCGGGGAACCCTTGTGACGAAGGACATCATCCTGTGAGCACCACCACCTCCGGTCGTGTCGCGCTCCGTCGCTGTCTCGCCACTGTCGCCGCCGTGACCATCGGTCTCGGCGGCGCTCTGGTAGGCACGACGGTCGCGTCCGCAGCCGACAGCCCCGCGATCCCGGTCGACACCAGCAACTTCGACGACGGCCGCTACGTCGTCCTCCTCGAGGACGACGCAGCAGCGCTCTACACGGGCGGCGTCGCGAACCTCCAGCGCACGGCGCCCTCCGGCACCGAGAGCCTCGACGATCAGGACCCGGCCGTCGTCGCCTACGCCGACTACCTCGCCACCGAGCAGGATGCGGTCGCCGCGTCCGTCGGCGCCGACGTGGCTGCGAGCCTCACCCTCACGACCAACGGCTTCGTCGCCGACCTCTCGGCCGACCAGGCGCTCGACCTCGTCACCGACCCCCGCGTCGCGGGCGTCTACCCGGACGAGATCCTGCAGCTGCAGGGCTCGCCCTCCAACGACTACCTCGACGTCGAGGGCATGTGGGAGCAGGTGGGCGGCGAGGCCGACGCAGGCACCGGCGTCGTCGTCGGCGTGCTCGACACCGGCATCGCACCCGAGAACCCCCTCTTCGAGGGCGAGGCCCTCGGCACGACCGCGGGCGCCGAGCCGTACCTCTCCGGCGACGAGATCCTGTTCGTCAAGGGCGACGGCAGCACGTTCACCGGCACCTGCGAGACGGGCCCGCAGTTCACGGCCGACATGTGCTCGACGAAGATCGTCGGCGCGCAGTTCTTCCTCGACGGCTTCGGCGCCTCGCGGATCGGCGGCGAGGGCGTGGAGGCTGCATCTCCCCGTGACCTCGACGGCCACGGCTCGCACACCGCCTCGACCGCAGCCGGCAACTTCGACGTCCCCGTGACGACGCAGGGCGGCCTCGACATCGGCACGATGTCGGGCGTCGCACCCGAGGCGCGCATCGCGGTCTACAAGGTCTGCTGGTCGGGCAACAACCCCGACCCGGCCGTGACGACCGACGACGGCTGCTCCGGCGCCGACCTCATGCAGGGCATCGAGGCAGCGACCGCCGACGGCGTCGACGTCATCAACTTCTCCATCGGCGGCGGCGCTGCCGAGTCGGTGTTCGAGCCCTACGACCAGGCCTTCCTGGGTGCGGCGGCAGCCGGCATCTTCACGTCGGCCTCGGCAGGCAACTCGGGCCCCAACCCGACGACCCTCGACCACGCCTCCCCCTGGTACACGACCGTCGCCAACACGACGATCGAGAACTACGAGGCGACGATCACGTACGAGGACGGCTCCGCCGTGCCGGGCGCGTCCGTCACGGTCGACCCGGAGCTCGAGCCGCCGCTGAGCGGCGAGCTCGTGTACGCGGGCGACATCCCGCTCGCACCGGCGACGGCCGCGGACGCGGCGCTCTGCCTCCCCGGCACGATCGACCCGGCAGCGGCAGAGGGCCTCATCGTGCTCTGCGACCGCGGCAACAACGCGCGCGCCGAGAAGTCGGAGGTCGTCGAGGCCGCAGGTGGCATCGGCATGATCCTCGGCAACCCGACGCCGCAGTCCGTCGACCTCGACGACCACGCGGTGCCGACGGTGCACATCGACGCCCCGTCGTACCCGCAGGCGCTCGCAGCGGCGCAGGCTGGCGAGACGGTGACGTTCACCTACGGCAACACGACCGAGATCGTGACGCCGGCACCGGTCGTCGCGGCCTCGTCGTCGCGCGGCCCGGTCATCGCCGACGGCAACGACGTCATCAAGCCCGACATCGCCGCACCCGGCACCGGCATCATCGCCGCCGGTCCGAACGGCGAGGGCGAGGACCCCTCGTTCGTCTTCCTGTCCGGCACGTCCATGGCAGCGCCGCACGTCGCGGGCCTCGCAGCCGTGTACCTCGGCGAGCACCCGCTCGCCACGCCCGCCGAGATCAAGTCCGCGCTCATGACGACGGCGACCGACACGGTCAACCCCGACGGCACCGTGAGCCAGGACTGGTTCGCGCAGGGTGCGGGCTTCGTCAACACGGCGGACTTCCTCGACCCCGGCGTCTACTACGCGAACGACCTCGACGACTGGTACGGCTACCTGCGTGGCATCGGCTACGAGCTGCCGAGCGACTGGATCGGCGCGAGCATCGACCCGAGCGACCTCAACATCCCCTCGATCGGCATCGGCAGCCTCACGTCGACGCAGACGATCACGAGGACGCTGACGGCGCTCGAGCCCGGCTCGTACGCGGTGTCGGTCGACGCACCCGAGGGCGTGACGACCACCGTGTCGCCGACGACCCTCGACTTCACCGAGGCAGGCCAGGAGCTGTCCTACACGGTGCAGTTCGACGTGCTGCCGACGACGGCGACCGAGGCGTGGGCGATGGGTTCGCTCACGTGGACGAGCTCCGAGCACACCGCGCGGTCGCCGATCGCCGTGTACCCGGCGAGCGTCGCGGCTCCGGAGTGGATCGACGCCACCGGCGTGCGCGGCGAGGCGCCCGTCACCGTGCGCTCGGGCATCACCGGCTCGATCGACCTCAGCGCCTCTGGCCTCTACCCGTACGCCGAGGTCTTCTCGGGCGAGGAGGCGGTGGGCGGAACGGCTCAGTCGTCGTTCTTCACCGTCGGCGAGGGCGAGCTCGCTCGTCACTTCTCGCTCGATGCAGCCAACGACGCCGACGACCTCGACCTCACCGTCGGACGCGTCGTCGACAACCGCATCGTCGAGTCGTACTCCGCTGCCACGGCAGCGGGCGACGAGACCCTGCTGGTCGAGGACCCGACGCCCGGGCAGTGGGTCGCGCTCGTGGACGTCTACTCCTCGGCGAACGCGACGGCAGCGTTCACGCTCGACGTCGCGACGATCGTGCCCGGCGCGGCCGAGGGCGACCTCACCGTCACGCCGTCGACGCTCCCCGTCACGGCTGCCGCGGACGCCGAGTACGAGGTGTCCTGGCGCGACCTGGCGGTCGACGAGGCGTACGTCGGCGTCGTCACCTACTCGACGACCGAGGACGTGCGCACCTACCTGCGCGTGACGACCGGGGCTGCGAGCATCCCCGCGCCGGAGCGCATCGCAGGCGGCGACCGATTCGAGACGGCCGTCGCGGCGTCCGAGCTCGGCTACCCGGACGGCGCTGACGTCGTCTACGTCGCGAGCGGCGTGAACTACCCCGACGGCCTGGCCGCAGGGCCCGCCGCGGCGTACGAGGGCGGCCCGCTGCTCCTCACGCGCCCCGAGTCCCTGCCCGAGTCGATCCTCGCCGAGATCGAGCGTCTGTCCCCGTCGCGCGTCGTGATCGTCGGCGGCACGCCGTCGGTCTCGGCAGCGGTCGAGACGGCGATCGGCGACATCGAGTCGGTCGAGACCGTCGACCGCCTCGGCGGCGCCGACCGGTTCGAGACCTCTCGCCTGATCGCGGAGTACGCGTTCGGCGAGGGTGCGGGCACCGCCTTCCTCGCGACGGGGCGCAACTTCCCCGACGCGCTCACGGCAGGCGCGGCAGCGGGCTCGATGGACGCTCCGGTGATCCTCGTCGACGGCCAGCTGGCGGCCCTCGACGCGGCGACGCTGTCGACGCTGCAGGGCCTGGGCGTCACCCAGACGCTCGTCGCCGGCAGCTCGGCAGCCGTCACCGATGGGATCTACCGCGACCTCATCGACAACCTGATGAACCCCTACCGCGCAGCAGGCGCAGACCGCTTCCTCACGGGCGTCTACATCAACCAGGCCGTCTTCGGCTCGGCTGACGCGATGTTCGTGGCGAGCGGCCTGAAGTTCCCCGACGCGCTCTCGGCATCGGCGCTCGCCGGTTCGATCGACGCACCGCTGTACGTGGTGCGCCCCGAGTGCGTGCCGTCGGAGCTCATCAGCGAGAGCCTGCGCCTCGGCCAGCCCGACGTCTACTTCATGGGCGACGAGGCGACGCTGGGAGCAGGTGCGGAGAGCTACACCGTCTGCAGCTAGTCGCAGCCGACGACGGGGGTGGAGCGCACGCTCCACCCCCGTCGTCGTGTGCACGGCATCCGTCGGGCTAGACTTGTCGGGTTGGTCCTCGCGGCCAGCTGGAGGATTCGCCTAGTGGCCTATGGCGCACGCTTGGAAAGCGTGTTGGGTGCAAGCCCTCGGGGGTTCGAATCCCCCATCCTCCGCCAGATGTCGCGATGCGCGGCGGCCCTCGGGTCGCCGCGCATCGTCGTTCCCGCGTCAGCGTCGTCTCGTGCCGAAGATGCCCCGCACGATCTCGCGGATGACGGTCTGGCCCGTGCGGGAGCGGATGGCCTGCACGACGGGGTTGTCGCGTGCAGCGCGCTCTGAGGCCTTCCGGTTGCTGGCCGCCTCGCGCTCGAGCCTGCGCGCCTCCGCCTCGCGCTGCTTCGCCTCCTCGGCCGCCGCCGCCTCGGCAGCCGCCCTCGACGACTCCGCAGCGGTCGCCTCCAGGCGCCGCGCGAGGATCTCGTACGCCGACTCCCCGTCGACGGCGGTGCCGTAGCGCGCCTGCAACGGCGACGCCGCGACCGCTTCGCGCATCTGCTGCTCCGGCGTCGGATCCATCGACCCCTGCGGCGCCCGCAGCCGCGTCCAGGCGACCGGCGTGGGCGCACCGCGCTCGTCCATGACGGTGACGATCGCCTCGCCGGTGCCGAGGCTCGTGAGCACCTGCTGCAGGTCGTACTCGCTCTTCGGGTACGTGCGCACCGTGGCGCGCAGCGCCTTCTCGTCGTCGGGGGTGTGCGCGCGCAGCTGATGCTGCACGCGCGAGCCGAGCTGCGCGAGCACGTCGGAGGGCACGTCCTTCGGCGTCTGCGTCACGAACACGATGCCCACGCCCTTCGAGCGGATGAGGCGCACGGTCTGCGTGATGGCGGAGAGGAACGCCTTCGAGGCGTCCGCGAAGAGCAGATGCGCCTCGTCGAAGAAGAACACGAGCCGCGGCCGCTCGGGGTCGCCGACCTCTGGCAGCGTCTCGAAGAGCTCGGCGAGCAGCCACATGAGGAAGGTGGAGAAGAGCTCGGGGCGGTCGGCGACGCCGGGCACCTCGAGCAGGCTCACGATGCCGCGGCCGTCCGGCGTCGTGCGCAGCAGCTCGGCGACGTCGATCTCGGGCTCGCCGAAGAACTGCTCGGCGCCGGCCTGCGCGAACGCGGTCAGCTCGCGCAGGATGACGCCCGCGGTCTGCGGCGAGATGCCGCCGAGCTCGCGCAGCTCTCCCTTGCCCTCGTCGCTCGTGAGCCACAGCAGCAGCTCGCGGATGTCCTTGAGGTCGAGCAGCGGCAGGCCCTGCCGGTCGGCGTAGGCGAACAGGATGCCGAGGCTCGACTCCTGCGTGTCGTTGAGGCTGAGCACCTTCGAGAGCATCGTGGGACCGAAGCCCGTCACGGTCGCGCGGATGGGCACGCCGATGCCGGCGCCACCGAGCGAGTAGAACTCGACGGGCGCGGCGAGCGGCTGCCAGTCCTGCCCGATCCCCGCGGTGCGCTCGACGAGCCTCGGGCTCGACGCGCCGGGCGTCGCGATGCCCGAGAGGTCGCCCTTGATGTCGGCCGCGAACACGGGCACGCCCGCCGCCGACAGCTGCTCGACGAGCACCTGCAGGGTCTTCGTCTTGCCCGTGCCCGTCGCGCCGGCGACGAGTCCGTGGCGGCCGAGCATCGCCAGCGGGATGCGGATGGGGGTCGACGGGTCGGCCTCGCCGTTGACGAGCGCGCCGAGCTCGAGCGCCGCACCCTCGAACGCGTAGGCCGCACGCACGGCGGCGACGGCCTCGGCCGACAGCGGGCCCGGCGCGGTGGGCGACGGAGCGGCCGACATGTGCTCGGCGGCGGCAGCCACGGTCGCCGCAGGCGACGCCGCTGCGCTCGACTCCATCTCACGAAGGCGCTCCTCGGCCTCGGCCTGCGCTCGTCTCGCATCCTCGACCGCCTTGCGCGCGGCCTCCAGCTCGTCGCTCATGTCCCCATCCTGTCGCGCGGATCGCGCGTGCGCACGCACTCGTCGAGCACGGACGCCGCGCGCGCGGGGGCACGAGCGACGAGCCCGAGCGCCGTCGACGTTGTACCCCACCTGCGAAGGCCTGCAGCGTTCGACGGGCTGAAGACGGCGACCGGGGTATCCTGCCCCTGTCGAAGATTCTTCGGCTGGCGAGAGCTGGGAGCGATGCGTCGACGACCCTGACGCAGCACGACCATCGACCTCGTCGAGCGAGCGCACGTGACGGGAGCAGGCATGCGCACGGTGGACCCACTCGGGCGGCATGACGACTGCACGCGCATCCTCGACGCGGTCGACGCAGGCAGGCGCGTCGTGCTCGTCGGACACCCGCTGCTGGGCTCCGAGGCCGTACGACGTCGCGTGACCCACACCGTGCTGCGCACGCCGGGCGCGGGCGCGATCGCGTTCCTGCCGCTGCGCACCGCCGGACCCGACGGCGACCTGCACACCGTGCTCTCCGACGACGACTCCCTCGACACCCGCCGACCCATCAGCCTCACCGAGGCCGACGAGTGCGGCGTCATGGTCGTGCGCCTCGGCCGCCTCACCCGCAGGCAGTTCGACCGCCTCGCCGACGACCGGCTCGCCCGCGCAGGGCTACGACCCGACTGGCTCGGCGCCATCGGCCGCAGCATCATCCACGCGCAGTCCCGCGGCTACCCGCTGCTCGCCGCAGCGCTCCTCGACGACCGACTCCGCCCCGAGCGCCCCCGCCGAGGGGCCAGCGCAGCGGCAGCCATCGTCCGCGCGCTCGAACCCGAGCTGCGCGGCGCCGCCGAAGCCATCGCCGCCATCCCCGGCGTGCGCGCGACCCGCGCCGTCGAGCACCTCGGACGCGACGTCGTCGACGCGCTGCTCCACGTCGGCATCGTCGACGAGATCGCAGGCGCGCTCGTCGTGCCCGCCATCCTTCGCACCCCCCTCGCGCAGCGTCCCGACGACCGCAGCATCCGCATGCTCGCCGACATCGTGCAGGGATGGTCGCGACGCGACGCGGGCACCGCCAGCGAGTACATCGCCGCCCACGCGGCCATCGAGCGCGGCATCGTCGCCGCCTCCCCCGCCACGAGAGCACGCATCGCGGCGATCGCCGCCTGCACGCTCGTCGGCCGAACCCTCGCCACCTGCGCAGCCGATGCCGCCGCCGTCGCACGCGAGCTCGACCCGGACACGCTGCCGACGATGCTCGCCGCGATCGCCGACGGCGAGACCGCGGTCGCCGCACCGCTGCTGCGCGACGCCCACGCCGCCGGCTTCGACGACTTCTCGACGAGGCTCGTCGCCTTCACGATCACCGCCTCCGTGCTCGCACCCGACGTCTCGGGTCACGAGCTCGCCCACCTGCTGCCGCCGCACGCCGAGGCCGGAGCACGACTGCGTCGCATCGGCGAGCTCGCACGCGCCCAGGCGGCACTCGACGTCGGCGACCACGCCACCGTCGCGCTCGCCGCGCAGGCTGCGCTCGTCGGCGGCGACCCGCTCGTGAGCGTGCGCGCCTACGGCATCCTCGCGACCGACGCCGCGTTCCGCGGCGACGCCGAAGGCGTGCTCATCGCCGCCGACGGCGTGCACGGCGTCGTCGGGCACGTGCAGGACTGGACGCGCACGATGCTCGCCGCGGCCGGACGCGCGATCGCCGAGACGCGCATGGCGGCCCGCGCCATCGCACTGCCACCCCTGCCGCTGCTCGACTCCGCACTCGACCGCATCGTCGAGATCGCCGCCACCACCGACGACACGGCCGCCATCGCCTACGGACTGCTGTCGCGCATCGCCGAGGACGGGCTCCCCGAGCACGCTCGCGTCGCCGAGACCATGCTCCTCGAGCTGCCGGACGAAGGACCGCGAAGGGTCGCGCTCGCCGCGATCGACGCGCTCCACCGAGGCCCCGAGGCCGTGCTCGACGCAGCAGGGGCCACGACGCTCGTGGTCTCCGGCCACGTCGCCGAGATCGTGGCATCCGCCGAGCACGTCTCCGGCACCGCCGCTCGGGCCGCGCTCGGCCGCGTCGCAGCCCTCGCCGACGCCGGCGTGCCTGCCCACGTGCCCCTGCGCGTCGCCGCCGCCGCGCTCCACGCGCGTCTCGGCGATGCGGTGCCGGACATCTCCGACATCGACCAGCGGCGACTCTCCCCCGTGCTGCGCGCGCTGCACGCGCTCGCATCCGCAGGCAGGATGCAGGATGCGGGTGCGCTCGTCGACGCCGCAGCCGGCATCGTCTCGGCACGGCACGCCGCGCTCACCCGACTCCTGCTCGACGCCTCCGCCAGCCTCGGCGGCGACGCAGCGGCCGCCCGCCTCGCCGACGGCCTCGAGGCGAGCCTCGTCGCATCGCGCCGCGCCCTCCGAGGCAGCCGATCGTGGATCGATCGCGACATCCTCGGCCTCGCGAGCGCTGGACTCACCGACCTGCAGATCTCGCAGCTGCTCGACCTGCCGCTGGGCACCGTCCGCACCCGTTCGCGGGCCGTGATGTCCGAGCTCGGCATCCCCGACCGCGACGGGCTCGCGGTCAGTCGCTGAGCGCGGGCACCGTCCGCGGCCGCACGAGCAGCCACAGGCTCAGCGTCGCCAGCACGCCCCCGCCCAGCATCACCGAGCCCATCGGCACCGCGTCGTGCACCGCGAAGCCGCCGAGCACGCCACCCACGACGCTCGCGAGCAGCATGTTCGACGCGCCGATGAGCGAGGCCGCCGTGCCAGCCTCGCTGCCGTGCTCGGCGAGGGCCAGCACCTGCACGCACGGCATCGTCAGGCCGAACGACAGGGTGAAGGCCGCCATCGCAGGGATGAACCCGGCGAGGCCGGCGCCGGAGCGATCGAGCACCAGCATGGCGATGCCCGCGACCACCATGCCCGCCGTCGATCCCGCGAGCACCCACTGCGGGCCGAAGCGCGTCGCGAGCCGCGACGCCGACTGCACGCCCACGAAGACGCCGACGGAGCACAGCGCGAACACGCCGCCGAACTCCGTCGCGCTGAGGCCGTAGACGTCCTGCAGCAGCAACGGCGACGTCGACAGGTACGAGAAGATGCCCGCGAAGCCGGACGAGCCGATGATCGCGACGCCGATGAACCGGCGATCGCCGAGCACGCGGCGGTAGCTCGCGAGCGTGCCCGCGCCTCCCATGCGCAGTCGACGCTCGGGCGGCAGCGTCTCGCGCAGCAGCGTCGACACCAGCAGGATGACGCCGGCGCCGTAGATCGCGAGCACCCAGAAGATGCCGCGCCACTGCGTGACCTCGAGCAGCCACGAGCCGATGACGGGGGCGAGGATGGGCGCGAGGCCCATGATGAGCGCGAGCCGCGACAGGTTGCGCACGAGCGGACGGCCCGAGAAGAGGTCGCGCACCATCGCCATCGCCACGACGGCACCGCCCGCGGCACCCACGCCCTGCAGCACCCGCAGCACCGTGAGCACCTCGATGTCGGGTGCGACCGCGATCCCGATCGACGTCAGCACGTGCAGCGACGACGTCGCCACGAGCGGCCACCGACGCCCGAGACGGTCGCTCAACGGGCCCAGCAGCAGCTGCCCGAGCGCGAACCCGAGCGTCGTCGCCGCGAGCGTCAGCTGCACCTGCCCGTCCGTGGCCGACAGGTCGTCGGCGAGCACGGGGAAGGCGGGCAGGTACAGGTCGATCGTGAACGGACCGAGCGCCGTCAGGAGCCCGAGGACGACGATCGTGCCGACGCGCCTGCGGCGCGTGAGGAGGTCTCCCGGATGCGTGACGGCCGTCACGAGCGGGGAGCGATCGTCTCGACGCCGGCCTCGCGGCGGTAGACCTCTGCGCCATCGATGAGCACGAGCGAGGGGCGGGCCATGGGGTCCATCCAGTCGCCATCCCACACGACGACGTCGGCGCGCTTGCCGACCTCGAGCGAGCCCACCTCGCCGGCGACGCCGAGCACCTTCGACGGGTTGATCGTGATCGAGCGCAGCGCCGTCTCGCGATCGAGACCCTCGCGGACGGCGAGCGAGGCCTGGTGCACGAGGAACGAGATCGGGATGACGGGGTGGTCGGTGATGATCGAGATCTCGACGCCCGCCTTCGCGAGCAGGCCCGGGTTCGCGATCGAGCGACCACGCAGCTCCATCTTCGACTTCGTCGTGAACAGCGGCCCGATCAGCACGGGGATGCCGCGCTCGGCGAGCAGGTCGGCCACGACGTGCGCCTCGGTGCCGTGGTCGATGACCAGGTCGTAGCCGAACTCCTCGGCGATGCGCACGGCCGTGACGATGTCGTCGGCTCGGTGCGCGTGCTGCCGCCACGGGATCTCGCGGCGCAGCACCTTCGCGATCGCCTCGTGCGTGAGGTCGAGGTCGGCGGTCGAGTCCGGGTCGGCGTGCTTGCGCAGGTAGTTCTGCGCGGCGACGAACGCCTCGCGGATGACCTTCGCCGTGCCCAGTCGCGTCGAGGGCGTCTGCTTGCGCTCGCCGTAGACGCGCTTCGGGTTCTCGCCGAGCGCCGACTTGAGCCCGGCGGGCTCGCGCAGCACCATGCGGTCGACGATGCGGCCGTGCGTGTGCAGCGTCGTCGCGAGGCCGCCGATGGGGTTGCCGGAGCCCGGGTTGACGTTCACGGTGGTCACGCCGCCCGCCAGCGCGACGTCGAAGCCCTCGTCGAACGGGTCGATCGCGTCGATCGTGCGCACCGCGGCCTGGTTCACGCCCGTCATCTCGTTCGTGTCGCTCGCGCCGCTGCCGTCGCCCTCGGGGTGCACGCCCAGGTGCACGTGCGCGTCGACGAGCCCCGGCGTCACCTGCGCGCCCTGCACGTCGATCGTCTCTGCACCCTCCGGCACCTGCACGTCGGCGCCGAGCGCCTCGATGCGGCCGTCGCGGATGACGATGGTGCCGTCGAACGGGTCACCCTCGACGGGGATGACGTGGGCGTTGACGACGGCGCGCAGCATGATGCTCCTCGGTTTCGTGGCGGTGCCTCCAGCCTACGACCGTCCACCGACGCCGCGCGGGGCACTGCGAGTCCCCCGATGGCTCGCCCGCGCCATCCTCGGCGTCGCCGCGCGGGCCCGGTCTAGGGTGGATCGACCTCGCATCCAGGCGTCGTGCACCGCACGCCGACGCCCGCACAGACAGGCGCTCGCATGCCAGAGCACGCATCCGCATCCGCCGCCGCGTCGACGTCGTCGACCCCGACGGCCTCGCTGTCGCGCACCGAGCGGCTCGACCGGCTGCCGTTCACGCGCAGGCACGGCAGGCTGCTGGTCGGCTCCGGCATCGGCTGGGCGCTCGACGCGATGGACGTCGGTCTCATCTCGTTCGTCATGGCCGCGCTCGCCGTGCAGTGGCAGCTCGACGGCACGACGCTCGGGTGGATCGGCTCCATCGGCTTCGTCGGCATGGCGATCGGTGCGACGCTCGGCGGGCTCCTCGCCGACCGGCTCGGCCGCCGTCAGGTGTTCGCGGTCACGCTGCTCGTCTACGGCATCGCCACGGGCGCTGCCGCGCTGTCGACGGGCGTCGCGATGCTCATCGCGCTGCGCTTCGTCATCGGGCTCGGGCTCGGTGCCGAGCTGCCCGTCGCGTCGACGCTCGTGTCGGAGTTCGCGCCGCGCCGCATCCGCGCCCGCGTCGTCGTCTGGCTCGAGTCGTTCTGGGCAGTGGGGTGGATCGCCGCGGCGGCCATCGGCACGTTCGTCATCCCGCTGTCGGACGACGGGTGGCGCTGGGCGCTCGCCGTCGGCATCGTGCCGACGCTCTACGCCGTCGTCGTGCGCATGGGGCTGCCGGAGTCGGTGCGATTCCTCGAGTCGCGCGGCCGCGTCGACGAGGCCGAGCGGATCGTGCGCGACTTCGAGGCTGCCGCCGGCGATGCGCGCGTCGAGCTGCCGCCTGCGGCACCGCGCGCGGCGGAGGCGGCGCAGTCGATCTGGAGCCCGGCGATGCGTCGACGCACGGCGGGGCTGTGGATCGTCTGGTTCTGCATCAACCTGTCGTACTACGGCGCGTTCATCTGGATCCCGTCGCTGCTGGTCGCGCAGGGCTTCGACCTCGTGCGCTCGTTCCAGTTCACGCTCGTCATCACGCTCGCGCAGCTGCCCGGCTACGCGGTGGCGGCGTGGCTCGTCGAGGTCATCGGGCGGCGCACGACGCTCGCGCTGTTCCTCGGCGGATCGGCGGTCGCGGCGGCGTGCTACGGGTTCGCGTCGGCGGACTGGCAGATCATCGCGGCCGGGTGCGCGCTGTCGTTCTGCAACCTGGGCGCGTGGGGTGCGCTGTACGCGATCGGGCCCGAGCTGTACCCGACGTCGGTGCGGGGCACGGGCACGGGTGCTGCGGCGGGCTTCGGCCGCATCGCGTCGATCATCGCGCCGCTCATCGTGCCGCCGCTCGTGATGCTCGGCGGCACCCCGCTGCTGTTCGCGGTGTTCGCGGCGGCGTTCGTGCTGGGGGCGGCTGCGGCCTTCCTCCTCCCCGAGCAGCGCAACCAGCCCCTCTCCTGACCCAACTCCTGACTCAACTCCTGAGGTTTTCGGCCCAATCTGATGCCAGATTGGGCCGAAAACCTCAAAAGGTCTGTCTCCACAGCCTCTGCTCGTCCACAGGTGGGCGGGAGCGGACTCGCACCTCGGGTCGGTGCAGGGATGCTGCAGCGATGCGTGAGGATGAGATACCCGAGCTCGACGAGCCCGGTGCCATCGGCGTCGGCCGCGCACAGCGAGCGGGCATCTCGCAGAAGGTGCTGCGGCACGGCTCGCTGCACCGCCCGTTCTGGGGCGTCCGATCGCTGGAGCGACCACGGGACCCGATCGAGCTCGCGCAGATGTACGCGCCGAGACTGCGGCCCGAGCAGTGGATCTCCGAGGCATCGGCCGCGCGCATCCATGGGCTCCCCCTGCCCGTCGGGGCACCGGAAGGCATCCAGGTCCTCGTCCCGGAGGGCGCCTACCGGCCGTCGACGCGGGGTGTGACGAGTCGCGCGATCGCGCGGAGCCGCATTCGCGGTGTCGAGGTCGCTGGCGTGCCCGTCACCGATCCCGTCCTGACCTGGCTCCTGCTGGGTCGCACGCTCGACGTGCCTGCACTGGTGATGATGGCCGACGCGCTCGTCACGGCTGCCGACAACTACCCGGGCCTTCGTGGCGCACGGCCCTTCGCGCTGCGTGCCGACATCGAGCGCGCTGTCGCATCCTGGAGCGGCATGCCGGGGATCGGCAGGCTGCGACTCGCGGCTCCTCTCGCCAGGGCGGGCGTCGAGTCCCCGATGGAGACGCCGACCCGCCTCGCGCTCGTCGACGCGGGCCTGCCGGAGCCGGAGATCAACGGGGAGATCTGGATCGACGAGGTGCTCGTCGCGCGCGCCGACCTGCTCTATCGAACGGAGCGCATCGCGATCGAGTACGACGGCGACGGCCATCGCGCGGACCGGCGTCAGTGGCAGCGGGACGTCATGCGCGACGGCCGTCTCCGTGCGGCCGGGTGGCGAGTCGTGCACGTCACCCACGCGACCCTCGAGCACCCGGAGCGACTCGCTGCCGACATCGGAGCGCTCCTTGCCACGCCTCCACCGCCTCCCGTCCGACCGTTCTGAGGTTTTCGGCCCAATCTGGTGTCAGATTGGGCCGAAAACCTCAGAAGTCGGGTCAGGCCGGGCGGAGGGCGTGCTCGATGTCGGCGATGAGGTCGGCGGCATCCTCGATGCCGACCGACAGGCGCAGCAGGTTCGTCGGCACGGCGAGCTCGGTGCCCTTCACCGATGCGTGGGTCATCTCGGAGGGGTAGCAGATGAGGCTCTCGACCCCGCCGAGCGACTCCGCGAGCTGGAACAGCTCGGTGCGCTTGACGACCTCGAACGCCTGCTCGGCGCCACCGCGCAGCTGGATCGACACCATGCCGCCGAAGCCCGACATCTGCCGCGCCGCGATCTCGTGGCCGGGATGCGTCAGCAGGCCCGGGTAGTGCACGGCCTCGAGCGCCGGATGCCCCACGAGCGCCTCGGCCACCGCCTGCGCGTTGGCCGAGTGCCGCTCCATGCGCACCGCGAGCGTCTTCAGCGATCGCGTCGTCAGCCACGCGTCGAAGGGCGAGTTGATGGCCCCGACCGCGAACTGCATGAAGCCCACGCGCTCGGCGAGCTCGGCATCCGCCGTCACGACGGCGCCGCCGACGAGGTCGGAGTGCCCGCCGACGTACTTCGTCGTCGAATGCACGACGACGTCGGCGCCGAGCGACAGCGGCTGCTGCAGGAACGGCGACGCGAACGTGTTGTCGGCGACGACGATCGCGCCGGCCGCGTGCCCGATCTCGGCGAGCGCCGCGAGGTCGGTGATCTTCATGAGCGGGTTCGAGGGCGTCTCGACCCACAGCACCTTCGTCGTCGGACGGATCGCGGCGCGCACGGCGTCGAGGTCGGCGAAGTCGGTCGTCGACAGCTCGATGCCCCACGGCGCCCACACCTGGTCGACGAGGCGGTGCGTGCCGCCGTAGACGTCGTTCGCCATGAGGATGTGGTCGTCGGGGCGCAGCACGGCGCGCAGCAGCGAGTCCTCGGCCGCGAGGCCCGAGCCGAAGGCGAACGCGTGGGTGCCGCCCTCGAGCGACGAGAGCTGCTCCTGCAGCTGGTCGCGCGAGGGATTGCCGCCGCGCGCGTACTCGTAGCCGTCGCGGAACCCGCCGACGTGCGTCTGCACGAACGTCGACGTGAGGAAGACGGGAGGCACGACCGCGCCGGTGCGCGGGTCGAACGGCTGGCCGTCGTGGATGGCCCTCGTGGAGAACCCGGGCATCATGCCTCCTTCGAGAGGTACGTGAGCAGGTCGGCGCGCGTGACGACGCCGATGGGGCGCGCCTCGTCGAGGACGAGGATCGCGTCGGCGTCGCGCAGCGCGGCGCGCAGGTCGTCGGCGCTCTCGCCGGCGCCGATCCGCGGCAGCTGGGGGCCGACGTGATCGCCGACGGAGTCGCCAAGGCGCGCGCCGCCTGCGAACACGGCGTCGAGCAGCTGGCGCTCGTCGACGGATCCTGCGACCTCGCCGAGCACGACGGGCGGCTCTGCGCGCAGCACCGGCAGCTGGCTGACGCCGTACTCGCGCATGATCTCGATCGCGTCGTGCACGGTGTCGGTGGGATGCGCGTGCACGAGCGCGGGAGCGGCGCCGTCCTTGGCCGTGAGCACGTCGCGCACCGTCGTGCCCTCGGCGGGGTCGGCGAAGCCGTGGGATCGCATCCACGCGTCGGAGTAGACCTTCTGCAGGTAGCCGCGACCGGAGTCGGGCAGCACGACGACGACGACGGCGTCGGCGGGCAGCGTGCGCGCCACCTGCAGTGCGACGACGACGGCCATGCCGCTCGACCCGCCGACGAGCAGCCCCTCCTCGCGGGCGAGCCTGCGCGTCATCGCGAACGATGCGGCATCGTCGACGGCGACGATCTCGTCGATGACCGACGGGTCGTAGTTGCCGGGCATCATGTCCTCGCCGACGCCCTCGACGAGGTAGGGGCGTCCGGTGCCGCCCGAGTAGATGGACCCCTCGGGGTCGGCGCCGACGACCTGCACGGCACCGCCGGAGACGCGCTTGAGGAAGCGCGCCGTGCCGGTGATGGTGCCGCCGGTACCGACGCCTGCGACGAGGTGGGTGATGCGGCCGTCGGTGTCGCGCCAGATCTCCGGACCCGTCGTCGCCTCGTGCGCTGCCGGCGCCGCGGGGTTGAAGAACTGGTTCGGCTGGAACGCGCCCTCGATCTCCTCCGTGAGCCGGTTCGCGACGCCGTAGTACGACTCGGGGCTGTCCGGCGGCACGGACGTCGGCGTCACGACGACCTCGGCGCCGTACGCGCGCAGGGTCGCGCGCTTGTCGTCCGAGACCTTGTCTGGGCAGACGAAGACGCAGCGGTAGCCGCGCTGCTGCGCGACGAGCGCGAGACCGACGCCCGTGTTGCCGCTCGTCGGCTCGACGATCGTGCCTCCTGGCTGCAGGGCGCCGCGACGCTCGGCGTCGTCGATCATCGACTGCGCGATGCGGTCCTTCACCGAGCCGCCGGGGTTCAGGAACTCGACCTTCGCGAGCACGGTCGCCGCGAGCCCCGCCGTGACGTGGTTGAGCCGAACGAGCGGCGTGTCCCCGATGGTGTCGAGGATGGTCTCTGCGAAGCGCATGGCTCCCCTTCCTAGACCGTCCACGCTATCGCGGCGGGTGCGTGTGCGACGGGTGATGACGGAGGCGTCCGCCGCCCGCGAACGACGACGGGCGACTCCCCGGCAGGGGAGCCGCCCGTCGGCGTGCGATGCGTGGACTACGGCTGCGTGAGCGGCTCGAGGTCCGGGTTCTCGGCGTACGCCTCGGCGGCGTTCTCCTGCGTGACGATCACGGGGTCGAGGAGGTTCGACGGGATCTCCGCAGCACCGTTGTCCTCTTCACCGGTCGTCGCGACCTCCTCGCCAGCCTGCAGGGACTCGACCATGGAGATGGTCTCGGCGACGAGCGCGCGCGTGTCCTTGTAGATGGTCGAGTACTGGTTGCCTGCGACGATCGACTCGACCGACTCGACCTCGGAGTCCTGGCCGGTGACGACGGGCGTCTCGCGACCGTCGTTCGCCGCCGACGTGAGGATGGCACGAGCGAGGTTGTCGTTCGGCGAGAGCACGCCGTGCAGGTCGATGCCCTGGTAGGACGCCTGCAGGATCGTGTCCATGCGGTTCTGCGCGTTCTCCGCAGCCCAGTCGTCGGTCGCCGTCTGCTGCACGGTCGTCTGCTCGGAGACGACCGTGATGCGGCCGTCGTCGATCGCCGGCTGGAGGACGCTCATCGCGCCGTCGAAGAACACGGCCGAGTTCGAGTCGTCGCCCGAGCCCGAGAAGAGCTCGACGTTCCACGGCTCTGCGTCGGGGAACTTCGCCTCGAGGCCCTCGAGCAGCGACTCCGCCTGCAGCACGCCGACGTTGTAGTTGTCGAACGCGACGTAGTAGTCGACGAGGTCGGAGTTCTGGATGAGGCGGTCGTAGGCGATGACGGTGATGCCGGCGGCGTCGGCAGCCTCGAGCTGCGTGGCGAGCTGGTTCGTGTCGGCGGCGCCGATGACGAGCACCTCGACGCCTGCGTCGATCATCGTCTGGATCTGCTGCTGCTGGTCGCCGACGGCGTTCGACGAGCCCGCGTACTGCACGTTGCCGTCGAAGCCGGCCTCCTCGAGGCCGTCGGTGAACAGGTCGCCTGCCAGCACCCAGTTCTCGCTGGTGCGGTCGGGCAGGGCGACGCCGATGGAGGCGTCGGAGGCGAAGCCGGCGGCGTCGTCGCCACCCTCCGCGCCCGGGTCGGTACGGCCGCAGCCGGTGAGCGCGACGCTCACGGCAGCGATGCCGGCGAGCGCCACGATGGCGGACTTCTTCATGGGTTCTCCTTGGATGGGTGGTGCGTCAGGAAAGGTCGTTGGTGCGGTCGCGGCGGAGGCTGCGCAGCATGAGGCCGATGAACGAGAACCTGCCCTGCTGCTTGTTGATGACGTCGATGGCCACGGCGATCAGCAGGACGACGCCCTTGATGACCTGGATCCAGTCGGAGCCCGTGCCGATCGCGAAGAGGCCGTTCGTGAGCACGGCCATGACGAGGCCACCGATGATGGAGCCTGCGACGGTGCCGATGCCGCCGGCGACGGCTGCGCCGCCGATGAAGACGGCTGCGATGGCGTCGAGCTCCCAGCCCGTGCCGTCCTGCGGGCCTGCAGCCTGCGATCGAGCGACGAACATCATGCCTGCGATGGCAGCGAGGGTCGACATGTTCGCCATGACGAAGAAGTCGGTCCAGCGCGAGCGCACGCCCGACAGCTCCGCAGCACGGCGGTTGCCGCCGACGGCGTAGATGTGGCGGCCGATGCTCGTGTTGTTCGTGAGGAAGCCGTAGCCGAGCGTGAAGACCACGAGGATGACGCCGGCGAGCGGGAACGAGGTGCCGGGGCGTCCGCTGGCGAACAGCAGCGTCGCAGCGACGAGCACGCCGATCACGAGCACGAGGCGCGTGACGAGGACCCACTGCGGCGCCAGCTCCGCGCCGGTGCGACGGCGACGGGCGCGGGCGCGCAGCTCGAGCAGCACGACGGCGACGATCGCGACGACGCCCAGCAGCAGCGTCGAGTTGTTGTAGCCGGTCTGAGGGCCCCACTCGGGCAGGAAGCCGGCGAGCGCGTCGACGAACTCACGGTCGACGCCGATGCCGCGCTGCTGGCCGGCGAGCTGGTTGAGGCCGCGGAAGATGAGCATGCCCGCGAGGGTCACGATGAAGGCGGGCACGCCGATGAAGGCGACCCAGAAGCCCTGCCACGTGCCGATCAGGATGCCGAGCGCGATGCCGAACACGAGGCTCAGGTACCAGGGCCAGCCCCAGTCGTTCATCGACATCGCGACCATGACGCCGACGAAGGCGGCGACGGAGCCGACCGAGAGGTCGATGTGGCCCGTGATGATCACCATGACCATGCCGATCGCGAGGATCAGGATGTACGAGTACGACTGGACGAGGTTGATGAGGTTGCCGGACGACAGCGTCGTGCCGTCGGTGGCGAACTGGAACACGAGCACGATGACGACGAGCGCGCCGAGGATGCCGAACTCCTTGACCGAGCCCTTCTTGCCGAAGAGCATCGAGATGTCGGAGGGCCGGAAGCCCCTCCGCTCCTGCACGTCGTTGGTCATGCGGCTTCACCCTTCGTCGGCGCCATCCGGCGCATGAGCGTCTCTTGGTCGGCGTCTGCTGCACGGACCTCGCCCGTGATGCGCCCCTCGAAGATCGTGTAGATGCGGTCGGCGAGCCCGAGCAGCTCGGGCAGCTCGCTGGAGATGAGGATGACGCCCTTGCCTGCGTCTGCCAGCTCGCGCACGATCTGGTAGATCTCGGTCTTCGCGCCCACGTCGATGCCGCGCGTCGGCTCGTCGAGGATCAGCAGGTCGGGGTCGGTGAACATCCACTTCGACAGGACGACCTTCTGCTGGTTGCCGCCCGAGAGGGTGTCGACCCCCATCTCGACGCTCGGTGCCTTGATGCGCATCGACTGCCGGTACTCCTCGGCGACGCGGTTCTCCTCGAGCGCGTCGACGACGACGCCGCGCGAGATCTTGCCGAGCTTGGCCGAGACGATGGAGCGCTGGATGCTGTCGAGCATGTTGAGGCCGAGGGCCTTGCGATCCTCGCTCACGTAGGCGAGGCCGTGGGCGATCGCCTCGGAGACCGAGCGCAGCTGGATCTCCTGCCCGTCCTTGACGATCGTGCCGCCGAGCCACGTGCCGTACTGCCTGCCGAAGATGCTCATCGCGAGCTCGGTGCGTCCGGCTCCCATGAGGCCTGCGAAGCCGACGATCTCGCCGCGCCGCACGGTGAACGACGACTGCTTCGCGACGAGGCGATCGGCGGAGAGCGGGTGCTGCACCGTCCAGTCGCGCACCTCGAAGAAGACCTCGCCCGCGTGTCCTGCACGGTCCGGGAACCGGTTGCCGAGCGTGCGACCGACCATGCCGCGGATGATGCGGTCCTCGTCGACGGCACCGTCGGCGATGTCGAGCGTCTCGATCGCCTTGCCGTCGCGGATGATCGTGATGGCGTCGGAGACGGCCTCGATCTCGTTGAGCTTGTGGCTGATCATGATCGACGTGACGCCCTTGGAGCGCAGGCCGACGATGAGGTCGAGCAGGTGGCGCGAGTCGCCTTCGTTGAGGGCGGCGGTGGGCTCGTCGAGGATGAGCAGGCGCACGTCCTTCTCGAGGGCCTTCGCGATCTCGACGAGCTGCTGCTTGCCGACGCCGATGTCCTTGATCTGGGTGTCGGGGTCCTCCTCGAGCCCGACGCGGGCGAGGAGCTCGGTCGCGCGCATGCGCACGGTGTCCCAGTCGATGCCGAGGCCCTTGCGGGGCTCGTTGCCGAGGAAGATGTTCTCGGCGATCGAGAGCTCGGGGATGAGCGCGAGCTCCTGGTGGATGATGACGATGCCCGCGCGCTCGGAGTCGTTGATGCGGCCGAAGGCGACGGGCTCGCCCTGGTAGACGATCTCGCCGTCGAAGGAGCCGTGCGGGTAGACGCCCGAGAGCACCTTCATGAGCGTCGACTTGCCGGCGCCGTTCTCGCCGCAGATCGCATGGATCGTGCCGGCGCGCACCTCGAGGGTCACGTCGTCGAGGGCGCGCACCCCTGGGAACTCCTTGGTGATGTGGCGCATCGACAGGATGGTCGGCCTCGCCTGCTCCACCTTCGCTCCCTCGCTGGTCCAGCACCGGCGGCGGACCGAGGATCACGATACGAACAATCGGGCCTTGTCGTCAAGTCCTGAACGCAGTAGCGGCCAACCGTGTCGCTGCCTGAACGCAACGATGTGATAACGACGGCCCGCGCGCCGCTCAGCGAAGGGTGGGGATGCGTGCGCCGTCGCGGGCGAGCGCGAGCGCTCCCAGCACCTCCGCGCGCTCCCCGAGCGACGACGCGACGATGTCGGTCGACTCCGACAGCGCGTGGATCGCGAAGCGACGGAAGCCGTCGCGGATGGGCTCGAGCAGCAGATCGCCGACGACCACGAGCGGCCCGCCGACGACGATGACGGCGGGCGCGAGCAGGTTCGCGGCATTCGCGGTGGCCCTGCCGATCGCGGCGCCGGCATCCTCGATCACGCGTCGCGTGACCGGGTCGCCTGCGAGGGCGCCCTCGACGATGTCGGCCGTCGCGATGGGCCTGCGCAACGCCGCCGAGAGCTCCTGCGTCATGACGCGCACCGACGCGAGGGTCTCGAGGCAGCCGCGGTTGCCGCACACGCACAGCGGCCCCTGCGGGTCGACCTGCACGTGGCCGAGCTCGCCTGCGATGCCGATCGCGCCGCGGTGGAGGCGGCCGCCGAGCACGAGACCCGTGCCGATGCCGGTGCCGACCTTGACGAACATGAGGTCGTCGACGCCGCGATGCGACCCGGCGGTGCGCTCGGCGATCGCGCCGAGATCCGCGTCGTTGGCCACCTCGACCGGCATGCCGAACGCCTCCGAGACGCGATCCTGCGAGACGCCGACCCACTCGGGCAGGATCGTGTGGCCCGCGATCGTGCCCGTGCGCATGTCGATGGGGCCCGGCACCCCCACGCACATGCCTGCGATGCGGTCGCGGTCGATGCCGGAGGCATCGAGCAGCTCGTGCAGGTGGGTCGCGGCGATCGCGAGGCTCTCGGATGCGTGGTGCCCGGCCGGCAGCACGACGGCGTCCTCGGCGACGGGCTGCAGGTCGGTGCCCGCGATGGCGATGCGGACGTGCCTGCGACCGAAGTCGACGCCGATGACCGTGGGGCCGTCGGAGGCCTCGAGGGTCACGAGGGTCGCGCGCCTGCCCCCGTGCACGGTGGGCTCGGTGGAGACGGCGCCGCGCAGGCGCAGGTCGCGCACGATGTTCGACACGGTGGCGTTCGCCAGTCCCGTGCGGTCGGCGAGCTCGGACTGCGTCGCGGGGCCATCGCGCAGGGCGTCGGCGACCCGGGACTCGTTCGCTGCTCGGAGCGCCCCCTGGGAGCCGGGGCGTCGCCTCGTCATGACTCGATGGTGTCGAGCGCGCGGCTTGTTGTCAAGAAGTGAACGCTAGATCAGGCGTTCGCGCGCTGCTCGGAGTGCAGCGTCGCGTACGCGCCACCCGCCGCGAGCAGCTCGTCGTGCGTGCCGCGCTCGACGATCCGACCGTGGTCGAGCACGACGATCACGTCCGCGTCGCGAATGGTCGACAGTCGGTGCGCGATGGCCAGCACGGTCCGCCCACGCGACGCCGCGTCGAGCGCCTGCTGCACGATGCGCTCCGACACGGTGTCGAGCGCGCTCGTCGCCTCGTCGAGGATCAGCACCGCGGGATCCTTCAGCAGCACGCGCGCGATGGCGATGCGCTGCTGCTCGCCGCCGGAGAGCCGATAGCCGCGCTCCCCCACGACGGTGTCGAACCCGAGCGGGAACGAGTGGATGGTGTCCAGGATGTTGGCACCGCGTGCCGCCGCCTCGAGCTCCGCATCGGTCGCCTCCGGCTTGGCGTATCGCAGGTTCTCGGCGATGGTCGCGTGGAACAGGTACGCGTCCTGGCTCACGATGCCGATCGCGTCGACGAGCGAGGCGTGGTCGAGGTCGCGCACGTCGACGCCCGCGAAGCGCACCGTGCCCGCCGTGGCCTCGTAGAGCCTGGGCACGAGGTAGCCGATCGTGGTCTTGCCCGCACCCGAGGCGCCCACGAACGCGACGAACGTGCCGGGCTCGACGTCGAACGACACGCGGTCGAGCGTGGGCGGCTCGGACTCGGCGGCGTCGGGGTAGCGGAACACGACCTCGTCGAACGCGATCGCGCCGAGCCGGTCTGCCGGCACGGGCAGCGCGTCCGGCCGGTCGACGATCTGCGGCCGCAGGTCGAGGTACTCGAAGATGCGCGCGAACAGCGCGCCGGAGGTCTGCAGGTCGAGCGCGACGCGCAGCAGGCCCATGAGCGGCATGAGCAGCCTCGCCTGCACGGTCGTGAAGGCGACGAGCGTGCCCGCCGTGACGTCCTGCGTGCCACCGGTGATGAGGAAGGCCGTGATGACGTAGACGACGGCGGGCAGCACCGACACGAAGATCGACACGACGGCGAAGAACGTCTGCCCCGTCATCTGCTGCCGCACCTGCAGGTCGATCTGGCGCGCGTTCTCGTCTGCGTAGCGCTGCGACTCGTCGCGCTGCCTGCCGAACGCCTTCGCGAGCAGGATGCCCGACACCGACAGCGACTCCTGCGTGATGGCCGTCATCTCCGACAGCGACTCCTGCGTCTTCGTCGCGATGCGGGCGCGGACCTGGCCGACGCGGCGCTGCGCGATGACGAGGATCGGGGTGAGCAGCACGGCGACGATCGTCAGCTGCCACGACAGGATGAGCATCGTCACGAGGCTCGAGATGACGGTGACGGTGTTGCCGACGACCGACGACACCGTGTTCGAGAGCACGTTGGCGACGCCGCCGACGTCGTTCTGCAGGCGGGACTGGATGACGCCGGTCTTCGTGTGGGTGAAGAAGGCGAGCTCCATGCGCTGCAGATGGTCGAACAGCCGCGTGCGCAGCGCCCCCATGACGCGGTTGCCGACGCGTGCGGTGAGGAACGCCTGCCAGATGCCCAGCAGGCTCGACCCCACCCACAGCGCCACCATGATGCCCACGAGCGTCCACAGCAGCGGCATGTCGACGCCGCCCGTCTCCGGGAACAGCGCGTCGTCGAACACCCGCTGGGTGAGCAGCGGCGGGAAGACGCCGATCGCGGCGACGATGAGCACGAGCACGATCGTGAGCGCGATCTGCGGCCGGTGCGGTCGGAAGAGGTCGGCGATGCGGCCCAGCAGGTTCGGGATGCGCGGTGCGTCGGCGTTCGCAGCGCGCTGCGCCGCCTCGTCGCGGCCCGCGACCCGCATCCCGCCGCGCGGTCCGCCCATGCCGCCGCCCATGCCCATGCTCATGTGCTCACGCTACGCCCGCGCGGTGGCGGCCTCGGCTGCGTTCGCCCCGGGCGCTCGGCTCGGAGCGTGCTCCGCCTCGCAAGGTGAGGGTCGCTCACCGTCCACGACGCGTTCACCGGCGCGACACCGCCCGCTGCCACGGTTCCCCAGGCGCCCCTCGGGCGCGCCCTGACTCAAGGAGCACCATGCGTCTCAAGCACCTCGCGGCACCCGCCGCGCTCACCATCGCCGCCCTCGCGCTCGCGGGCTGCTCGACGGCCGACGCCGACGCGGACGTCCCCGACGTCGACGCGGCGACCGCCACGAGCGCCGAGGACTTCGGCGGCATGGAGGGTCTCATCGCAGCCGCCGAGGCCGAGGGCACCCTCAACGTCATCGCCCTGCCGGAGGACTGGGCGAACTACGGCGCGATCCTCGACCTCTTCGAGGAGACGTACGACATCGAGATCGTCTCCGCGAACCCCGAGGCCTCGAGCGCCGAGGAGATCACGGCCGCGCAGGACCTCGCAGGGCAGGACACCGCCCCCGACGTCTTCGACCTCGGCGCCGCCGTCGCCCTCGCCAACGAGGACCTCTTCGCCCCGTACCAGGTGGAGACGTGGGACACGATCCCCGACGAGAACAAGCACCCCGAGGGCCTCTGGGTCAACGACTACACCGGCATCATGTCGGTCGCGTACGACGCGGATGCCGTGCCTGCGCCCGAGTCGTGGGAGGACCTGCTCGGGCCCGACTACTCCGGCTCCGTCGCGCTGAACGGCGACCCGACGCAGGCGGGCGCCGCGCTCGCGGGCGTCGAGCTCGCCGCACTGCAGTCGGGCGGCTCGCCCGACGACATGCAGCCTGGCATCGACTTCTTCGCCGAGCTCGCCGCAGCAGGCAACTTCCTGCCGCTCAACGCGACGAACGCGACCGTCGCATCGGGCGAGACGCCCGTCGTCATCAACTGGTCGTACATCGAGGCCGCGAACCAGGTCGCGCTCGAGGGCCAGCGCGACTGGCAGATCTGGATCCCCGAGGGTCAGGCGCTCGGGTCGTACTACAACCAGGCCATCAACGCCGACGCACCCCACCCGGCTGCAGCCCGCCTGTGGCAGGAGTTCCTGTACTCCGACGAGGCGCAGAGCATCTGGCTCGAAGCCGGCGCCTTCCCTGTGCGTCTCCAGTCGATGATCGACGAGGGCACCGTCGACCAGGAGGCGCTCGACGCCGTCGGCACCCCGCCGGCCGACCTCGTGCAGCTCACCTCGGAGCAGGCGGAGGCCGCATCGGCGCTCGTCGCCGAGCAGTGGGCAAGCGCCATCCAGTAGGCACGGGTCGCGGTGCCGGGCAGCTGCTCGGCACCGCGCTCGGCCTCACCCCCTTCGCCCTCCTCACCCTCTGCTTCCTCGCGATCCCGACGGCGATCGCCGTCGCATCCGCGTTCGTCGGCGACGACGGCATCACGCTCGACGCGATCGCCGCGATCCTCTCACCGTCGGTCCTCGGCTCCCTCTGGGCGTCCATCTGGGTCTCCGCCCTCACCGCGTCGCTCGGCGCGGTCGTCGGCGCACTCGTCTGCCTCGCCCTGCTCGGGCTGTCCCCGACGAGCCTCCTGCGCCGCGTCGTCGACGCCGCATCCGGCACCCTCGCGCAGTTCGGCGGCGTCATGCTCGCATTCGCGTTCATCGCGACCATCGGCATCCAGGGCCTCGTCACCGTGTGGATGCGCGACGCCCTCGGCATCGACATCTACGCAGGCGGCGTCTGGCTGTACCAGGTGCCCGGCCTCATCCTCCCCTACCTCTACTTCCAGGTGCCCCTCATGGTCATCACGTTCATGCCGGCCATCGACGGCCTGCGCACGCAGTGGGCGGAGGCGAACGCATCGCTCGGCGGCTCGCGGGCCGCGTACTGGGTGCACGTCGGCGGGCCGATCCTCGCGCCCGCGTTCCTCGGCAGCCTCGTGCTGCTGTTCGCGAACGCGTTCTCGTCGTTCGCGACCGCTGCGGCGCTCATCAGCCAGGGCGGGCAGATCGTGACGTTGCAGATCCGCGGCGCCCTGGTCTCCGAGACGGTGCTGGGCCAGGAGGGGCTCGCCGGTGCGCTCGCGCTCGCGATGATCCTCATCATGACCGTGCTCATGTGGGGCTACTCGCTGCTGCAGCGCCGCACCGAGCGGTGGCAGCGGTGAGCCGCCGCGCGAGCGACGTCGCCCCAGCTCCGTGGGCGCGGTGGACGATCCTCGGCGTCGTGGGTGCGCTGTTCGCGATCCCGATCGTCGCGATGGTCGAGTTCACGGTGCGCACGCGCGACGGGTTCACGCTCGACCGCTGGACGGCGCTGGCAGAGGGCCTCGCCTCCGGCTCGCGCACGTACCGCATGCTGGGCGAGGGCATCGCGGTGTCGCTGGGCCTGTCGGTCGTGACGGCCGTGCTCATCGTGGCGATCCTCGTGCCGACGATGGTGCTCGTGCGCCTGCGCGCGCCGCGGCTGCAGCGTTGGCTCGAGCTGATCTCGATCCTGCCGATCTCGATCCCCGCCATCGTGCTCGTCGTGGGGCTCGCACCCGTGTACTCGTCGATCGCCCGCGTCGTCGGCTCCTCTGCGTGGCCGCTCGCGCTCGCATACGCCGTCGTCGCGCTGCCGTTCGCGTACCGGTCGATCCAGGCCGAGCTGCGGCTCGTCGACGTCGGCACCCTCACGGAGGCGGGCCGTTCCCTCGGTGCGGGCTTCGCGCGCACGCTCGTCGAGATCGTCGTGCCGAACATCCGCCGCGGCATCCTCACCGCGTGCATCCTCACGGTCGCGATCGTGCTCGGCGAGTACACGATCGCGGCGCTCCTGAACAGGATCGTGCTGCAGACGGCGCTCGTGCAGATCCAGCAGGCGGATGCGTACGCATCCGTCATCGTGTCGCTCGTCGCCCTCGCGTTCGCGTTCGCGCTGCTGCTCGTCATCGCGATCGCAGGCGGCGGGCAGCCGCGCTCGAAGACCCCGAAGCCGCAGAAGACCCAGAAGACGATCGGACGCCGCGCATGAACCCCACCGCCACGCACGCGAGCACCATCGAGCTCGAGGGGGTCGTGAAGCGCTACGGCAGCCACACCGCGCTCGACCGGGTCGACCTCGCGCTTGCACCCGGGGAGCTCGTCGCGCTGCTGGGCCCCTCCGGCTGCGGCAAGACGACGGCGCTGCGGTGCCTGGCCGGGCTCGAGGACATCCAGGCGGGCGAGATCCGCATGGACGGCGTCGACGTGTCGTCGACGCCCATCGAGCGCCGCGACATCGGGATCGTCTTCCAGGCGTACTCGCTGTTCCCGCACATGACCGCGGCGCAGAACGTGGGCTACGGCCTGCGGATGCGCAAGGTCGCGAGATCCCAGCGCGACGCACGCGTCGCGGAGGGGCTCGAGCTCGTCGGCCTCGGGCACCTCGGCGAGCGGTTCGCGCACGAGCTCTCGGGCGGGCAGCAGCAGCGCGTGGCGCTCGCCCGTGCGATCGTGACGCGGCCGCGCCTGCTGCTGCTCGACGAGCCGCTCTCGGCGCTGGACGCGAAGGTGCGGGTGAGCCTGCGCGACGAGATCCGCCGCATCCAGCAGGAGCTCGGCATCACGACCGTGTTCGTGACGCACGACCAGGAGGAGGCTCTCGCGGTCGCCGACCGCGTCGCCGTCATGCGGGAGGGCCGCATCGAGCAGATCGGCAGCCCCGAGGACCTGTACCGGTCACCGGCGAGCCCCTTCGTCGCCGACTTCGTGGGACTGTCGAACCGCGTCGCCGGCACCGTGGATGCCGACGGCTTCCTGGTGCGCGGCGAACGGCTGCCGGTGCTCGGCACCCCTGCACACGGCGCGGGCGTCGCACTCGTGCGCCCCGAGCACGTGCGGCTCGCGGCGTCGGGGATCGCGGCGACCGTCGTGACGAGCGCGTTCCTCGGCTCGATCCGTCGCACGACGGTCGACCTCGGCGACGGCACGATCGTGGCGGTGCAGCACGATGCCGCCGAGGTGCACGGGCCCGGTGACGCCGTGCACGTGACGTTCTCGGGTGCGCCCGTCGTCGTGGAGGCTGGCGTCGACGGCGCCGAGCCTGCCGCGGTCGACGCGTCAGCTGCCTGAGGCACCCCCGCCCCGTGGGGATGCGGCCTGAGCGAGCCGCCGAGGGGAATGCACCCTCGGGGCGACGCTCGAGCCGCATCGCGACGGCGGTGCTGCGTCAGCCGCGCTCCGCCCGGCGCTGCCGCATCTGCGCGAGCGGCCGTGCGAGCCGATGGTTGCCGTCGAGCACGGCCTCGTGGCGCTCGAGGAAGGACCAGTAGGCGTCGGTGACCGCCGACTCGCGCGCCGCCCGCTCCGACCCCCACCAGCGACCCATGCGCTGCAGGTACGCGCCGCCCGACACGTACGGCTTCGTGCCGACGAGCCCACCGTCGGCGAACTGGCTCATGCCGAAGACGTTCGGCACCATGACCCACGGGTACGCGTCGACGAACAGCGACAGGAACCATCGGTTGACGGATGCGGGTGCGTAGCCCTGCATGAGCATCCAGCTGCCGAGCACCATGAGCCGCTCGATGTGGTGCGCGTAGGCGAGGGCGTGCACGCGGTGGAGCACGACGCGCACCGGCTCGGGCAGCGTCAGCGGCACGTCGTCGAGCGTGTACCACCAGTCCTCGAGCTCGCGCGTGAGCTCGAGCGCGTTCGCATGCTCGAGCTCCGGGTGGCCGCGGTACATGCCGCGCATGTGCTCGCGCCAGCCGACGATCTGCCGCACGAAGCCCTCGAGGGATGCCAGCGGCACGTCGCCGCCGCGTGCGAGGGCGGCGTCGACGACCTCCGCGGGCGTGAGCAGGCCGACGTTGAGCATGGGCGTGAGCACCGAGTGGAACAGCACGGGCTCGTCGCGATGCATCGCATCCTCGTACCTGCCGAAGTCGGGCAGCCGTTCGTCGACGAACCGCTGGAGCCAGTGGAGGGCGCTGCGACGCGTCACGGGCAGCCAGAGGTCGCGGGCGTCGCCGGGGTGGTGCGCGAAGCGGGCGCGCACCTCGTCGATCGTCGAGCGCGTGAGGTCGTCGTGGCGCGGCTCGGGCAGCGTCGGGATCGCGATGCCGCCCTTCGGCAGCGGCGCGCGGTTGTCGTGGTCGTAGTTCCATCGCCCGCCGGCCGGTGCGTCGCCGTGCATGAGGATGCCGGTGCGCTGCCGCTGCCACCGGTAGAAGTCCTCCATGCGCGCGTGCGGATGCTCCGCGTACCAGGCGTCGACGTCGGCCTCCGGCGTGAGGAACATCGCGTCGGCGACCGTGGCGTGGCCGATGCCGAGGCGCTCGCACGTCGCGCGGATGCGGTCGTCGGTGCCGCGGTCTGCGGCGCGCATCCATGCGAGCTCGGTGATGCCGTGCTCGCGCACGAGCGCTGCGAGGCCGGCGGCGAACGACACCTCGTCGTCGAGCCCGATCGTCTCCACGCGGATCCCGCGGGCGCGCAGGTCGCGCACGTGATGGCGCATGGCCGCGAGCAGGAAGGCGATCTTGATCTGGTGGTACGGCAGCCGCTCGAACAGCGCGGCCGACTCGACGACGAGCACGACGTCGGTGCCGGGATCGTCGACGAGCGGATGGTGCGGCAGCAGCTGCGTGCCGAGCACGAGCGCTGCCCTCATCGTCGGTGCCATGCCGTCGAGGTCATCCGCTCATCCTCGCGGGGCCGGGCCGAGTGCCGCGACGCCTTGCGATCGGCCACCTCACGCGGCGATCGGCCGCGTTCCGCCACCCGCTGCCGCCGCACGCCGCGCTCACGTCACACGGCCGCGCTCCGTCGGGTACGCGAGGTGCTCGCCGGCGGCGACGATCGTGCGCAGCCGGTCGAGGCCGATCCACACGTCCTCGAACGACGTCGTGAGCGCTGCGAGGCCGATGCGCAGTCGATCCGGCGTGCGGAAGTCGGGGATGACCCCGGCGTCGATCCACGCCTGGCACGCCTGCCACGCCTCTGGATGCTCGAGCACCACGTGCGCGCCGCGTCGTGCGGGGTCGCGCGGGCTCGCGACGCGGAACCCGAGCGGTGCGAGCCAGGCGTCGGCGAGCGCGATCGTCCAGTCGCCCAGCGCGGCCCCCTTGGCGCGCAGCGCGGGCACGCCAGCAGCCTCGATCGTGGCGACGCCCTCGCGCACCGCGACGATGCCGCGCACGTCGGGCGTGCCTGCGGCGATGCGGCCGATGCCTGCGACGGGATCGAACTCGGATGCCATGGCGAACTGGTCGGCCTGCGCGAACCAGCCCTGGATCGGCGAGCGCACCGACGGCAGCAGATCGGCGCGCACGTACGAGAACGCGGGGGCGCCGGGTCCGGCGTTCAGGTACTTGTACGTGCAGCCGACGGCGAGGTCGGCACCCGATGCGGCGAGCGGCACGGGCACGGCACCCGCCGAGTGGCACAGGTCCCAGAGCGTGAGCGCGCCGACGTCGTGCGCCAGCCGCGTGAGCCCGTGCAGGTCGAGCAGCGCGCCGGAGCGGTAGTGCACCTGGCTGAGGCAGACGAGCGCGACGGTCTCGTCGAGGTGGGCTGCGAGGTGCTCGTCGCGCACGCCGTCGTCGATGGGCGCGTCGATGCGCGTGAGCTCGAGCCCGTGGTCGCGGGCGACGCCGTCGAGCACGTACAGGTCGGTGGGGAACGCGTCGGCCTCGACGAGGATGCGCGTGCGTCCCGGCCGCGCGCGCACGGCTGCGACGGCGAGACGGTAGAGGCTCACGGTCGTCGAGTCGCCGACGTGCACCTGGCCGGGCTCGACGTCGAGCACGACGCGGCCGAGCAGGTCGGCGGTGGCGCGGGCCTCGTCGAGCCACGCGGGCCAGAAGCGGATGAGCCCGCTGCCCCACTGCTCCTCGACGACGTGCGCGATCGCGTCGGGGGTCGCGCGCGGCAGGCGACCGAGCGAGTTGCCGTCGAGGTAGATGGCGTCGCCGGCGTCGACGAACGCATCCCGATGCGCCGCGAGCGGGTCGGCGGCGTCGAGCGATCGAGCGTGCGCGAGCGTGAGGTCCATGCGTCGATCCTGCCCGTCCGGAGGTGTCGGATGCGTCAGCCGGGCAGCTGCGTCAGGTCGAGCCCGTCTGGGGCTGGGCCGTCGCCATGCAGATGCGCGAGGCCTGCGGCGAGCAGGTCGCGCTGCGCACGCACGCCGTCCGGCGTCGTCACGGCACCGTGACCGGGCACGACGATCGGCTGCAGATCGGAGCCCAGGCGGTCGAGCGCCGCGACCCAGCCCGCGAGGGACGCGTCGTGCAGCTGCGGCGGGTCGCCGACCTCGACGAGGTCGCCGAGCACGCTCACGCCGCGACCGGGCACGTGCAGCGCGAGGTCGCCGGCGCTGTGCGCGTGCCCGACGGGATCGAGCACGACGTCGAGGGCTCCGACGCGCACCGTGGCACGAGCATGCACGGGATGCGTGGGCAGCGGCGGCACGAACGTGCGCAGCCAGTCGGGCACGTCGGGCTCGCCGGCGGCGACGAGCGCGTCCCGCTGCATCGCACCCGTGTCGCGGAGGTCGTCGATCGTCGCCGGATGCGCGTGGCTCGGCACGTCGCCGAACGCACCGAGCCCGAACGCGTGGTCCCAGTGCGGATGCGTCACGACGACGGCCACGACTCGGCCGTGCAGCTCGGCGAGCGTGCGGAGCTCGGCGCCGCGCGCGGGCGTGGCACCCGCGTCGACGACGAGCACCTCGCCGCCGTCGACGACGAGCACGGCGTTCATCGCCGCCTCCGGCAGCGTCACGACGTGCACGCCGCGCGCGACCTCGATGGCAGGAGGGGCCGCGGGGCCCACCGCGCCGCTCACGCGTCGGTCCGCAGCGCGAGCCCGGCCTCCGCGAGCGCATCCCGGAGGATCGCCAACGCCTTCGGCCCCATGCCGTGCAACGCCGCGAGCTCGGCCTGAGAACGGGAGGCAGCGGCTGCGAGCGAGTCGATGCCCTCGGCGAGCAGCGCCGACAGGGCAGGCCGCCCCATCCACGGCAGGTCGCCGACCGTGCGCGGCGCCCCTCGCGTCGTCATGCCGAGAGCATGCCATGCGCGCGTGTCAGGACGCACGGCGCAGGGGATGCAGCTCGCCGACCGGGATGGCGACGTCGACGCGGTTGCCCGCGGGCGGCAGCGGGCACGCCCACGCGGGATCGTAGGCGCACGACGGCGCGTACGCGAAGTTGAGATCGATCACGAGCGTGCGCTCCGAGCCGCCGAGGTCGGCCCCCTTCGCCGTGTCGAGCAGGTAGCGGCCGCCGCCGTACGTGCCGCCCTCCGCTCCGGCGAGGGCGTCGCGGACCGGCAGGAACAGCCCGCCGCCGTAGGAGCGCAGTCGCCACACGTCGAGCGTGCCGACGCCAGGCACCTCCACGGTCGCCCATCGCGAGAAGGGCACGATGCCGTCGGTGCCGGTCGCGAACTCCCAGCCGACGTCGTCGCCGGGCTCGACGACGCACTCGAAGCGCCACGCCGGGTCGTAGGGAGCCACGTCGGCGCCGACGACCGCCGCCCGCTCCGACTCCGGCACCGGCGACGCGGGATGCCGCAGGAGCAGCGCGTCGCGCTCGCGTCGCCAGAGGTCGTGGCCGGCCTGGGGCGTCGCCGCCGCCCGCACGTCCGCGTACAGCGCGAACACGCGACGGCGCCAGTCGACGACCTCGGTGGCATGCACGCGACGAGCGTACGACGTGCGAGGCAGCGTCGTCAGCGCCGCGGACACGCACGAAGCCCCGCACCACGGATGGTGCGGGGCTTCGCGAGGAACGAGGTGACTACTTGACGGTCACCGTCGCGCCGGCCTCCTCGAGGTCGGCCTTGGCCTTCTCGGCGTCGTCCTTCTTCGCGCCCTCGAGCACGTTGGCGGGAGCGCCGTCGACGAGAGCCTTGGCCTCGCCGAGGCCGAGGGACGTGAGCGAACGCACGACCTTGATGACCTGGATCTTCGCGGAGCCTGCGGACTCGAGGACGACGTCGAACTCCGTCTGCTCCTCGGCGACCTCGGCCTCGCCTGCTGCAGCGGGTGCTGCGGCTGCGGCGATGGGGGCAGCCGCGGTGACCTCGAAGGTCTCCTCGAATGCCTTGACGAACTCGCTCAGCTCGATGAGCGTGAGCTCCTTGAACTGCTCGAGCAGCTCCTCGGTGGACAGCTTTGCCATCGGTTCTTCTCCTGTGTCTCAGCCACAGCCCTACTCGGCTGCGGACTCCTGCTTGGCCCGGAGCGCGTCGACGGTGCGAACCGCCTGCGCGAGGGGCGCGTTGAACATGTACGCCGCGCCGAACAGCGAAGCCTTGAAGGCGCCGGCCAGCTTGCCCAGCAGCACCTCCCGCGACTCGAGGTCGGCGAGCTTGGTGACGTCCTCAGCGGTGAGCGGGTTCCCGTCGAAGAACCCGTTCTTGACCACCAGCTGGGGGTTGGTCTTGGCGAAGTCACGCAGCGACTTCGCGACGGTGACGGGGTCACCGTGCACGAATGCGATCGCCGAGGGGCCCTTGAGTCCCTCGTCGAAGGCCGAGATCCCCGCCTTGTTGGCGGCGATCTTCGTGAGCGTGTTCTTCACCACGGCGTACGTGGCGTGCTCCTGGATCGATCGACGCAGCGTCTTCAGCTGCGCCACCGAGAGCCCGCGGTACTCGGTGAGCAGGACGGCGGTCGAGGTCTCGAACAGGTTCGAGAGCTCGGCGACCGTAGTCTCCTTGTTCGCCATGGTGCTCCTTGATTGGATGCTGATCCGACGGCGGAACCAGAAGGAGCCCCGGCGCATGCGCACGGGGCTCGACCCTCACGGGATTCGCACCTGCGCGGGCCGGGATCCTCTCGGATCCACCTTCGCCGCCATGCGCTCGCGCGCACGACGATGACCAGCGGTCTTCGGTATGGCCTCAGGATAGACGGACGTGGCCGGGCGACGCAACTCGCGTCGCCCGGCTCGATGCCGCGCAGCTCAGGCGCAGGTCGCGTACGCCTCGACGGCCGACGACACCGACGGCGTGCCGCCGAGGATCGTCACGCTCGGGAACCCGAGTCGCCCGAGGTCGTCGACGACGACCTGCGGCAGGCATTCCGGGCGGGTGAGGTACATCGGGGCACCCTGCGCGCCGGCGACGGCCGCACCGGCGAGCGCGTCGGGGAAGGTGAGCCCCGACGCCACGAAGGCGGCGTCCGCGTCATCGAACGACTGGTTGATCGCCACGGCGGTGGCGAACCGGTCTGGCCCGGCGATGCGTGTCACGGTGCTCACGCGCGCGTCGATCGCGGCGAACGTGGCTGCAGACACCGAGGCGTCGCTGCCCACGACGCGCGCCTGCGTGATGCCGAGCGTCGCGACGGCTCCGGCGACCTGGGGGTCGAGCACCTGGCCGTAGACGAGCAGCAGCGGCGCTCCGATCGCGCCGGCGGCCGCGCCGCCCGCGAGCGCATCCGGGAACTTCTCCCCCGACGCCACGTAGGCGACGTCGGCCGAGCCGAACACCGTCGTCGCGACGAGCGCGCTCGTCTCGTAGCGGTTCGCCCCTGCGATGCGGTCGATGGCTTCCTCGCCGACGATGGCGCCCACCTGGGCGGCGACCTGGATGCTCACCGACGGGTCGCCGCCGACGATCACGACGCGCGCAGGGTCGAGGCGCGCGAGCTCGGAGGCGACCACGGCGGGCAGCGACTCGCGCGCCGTGAGCAGCACGGGGCCACCCTCGTGCGCCGCGGCGGGCCCTGCAGACAGCGCGTCGGGGAACGACGTGCCCGACACGAGGTACGCGACGGGCGCGCCGGTCGGGAACGCCGACTGCGACAGCGCGACGGCGGTCGAGAAGCGGTCGGCGCCCGCGATGCGCGTCGGCTGCTGCGGCTCGGGGTCCGGCACGACCTCTCCAGCCCAGTCCCAGTCGACGGCGCTGAAGGCGACGGTCGCGTTCGACCCGTCGCGGTCGGCACGCAGCACGTCGATCGGCTGCTCGGCGGCGTCGCCTGCGCACGGGTGGATGCGCGGCTGCGGGTCGCGCACGAAGAGCACCTCGGCGCCGTCGGGCGAGAAGACGCCCGAGTGGTCGGTCGCGGGCTGCGCGAAGGGCGCACCGCCCGTGCCGTCGACGTCGACGATCGCCGACGGCTGCGGCGCACCGCAGTCGGCGACCGTCGAGTACTGCACGGTGCCGTCGTACGAGACCGTCTCGGGCGTGACCCATCCGGAGCCCGTCGGAGCCACGAGCACGCGTGCGACGCCGGTGGCCACGTCGACGACGTCGAGCGAGCGGGGCGCCTCGTTGCGCGACGCGACGATGCCGAGGCCGTCGGGCGTGAAGGCCGAGGGGTAGCGGGCCTCGTCGGCACCGAGGCCGGGCAGCGGCGTGCGCGCGCCCGTCGCGACCGACTCCAGCGCCGTGCCCGAGCCCGCCACCATGAGCAGACGCGTGCCGTCCGGCGAGATGTCCTGCAGGTAGCCGCCCGCCTCCCACGTGGCGCTGCGGTCGGCGAGCACTGCGCCCGTCTCGGTGTCGACGACGACGGTGCGGTAGTCGCCGCTGCCGCTGCCGAAGTCGATCACCTGGAATGCGACGACGCCCCCGTCTGCCGACAGAGCGAGCTGCATGAGGTGCTCGCCGTCGCCGCCGTCGTGGTCGTACGTCGCGACGACCTCCGTCGCCCCGGCGGTCTCGATCGTGATCGAGCCCGAGGCCCCGTAGGCGATGACGCCGCCGTCGACGACCTCGGCGGACGCGACGGAGGGTGCGGCGAGCACCCCCGCGACGACGACTCCGACTCCGACGACTCCCAGGGCTCTGCGCACGACGATCTCCTTCGACTCAGGACGGTGGATGCGCCGAGCATCGCACCGGTTCCTGAGGGGCCGCTGCCACGGGGCGAACCGGGCGTCGAAGGCTCCGGCGGCCGGTGTCGCCCCGGTGCTGTCGGGGCGGCGCCGACGCGATCCGGCTCGACGCGACCCTAGGGCGCGATCGCTGAGGTGAGCAAGGCTCAGCGATGCGTCGCGTACCCCGGTGCACGCCGTCGACCAGGGCAGCGCCCGTCGCACACGTTCCCGCGACCGAGCGCTCGCGAAGGCGTCAGGGCTGCTCGGCGCCCGAGGGTGCCTCGGCCTGCACGAGCGGCAGGCGGATCGTGAAGATCGTCTCGCCGGGCTCGCTGCGCATCGCGATGCTGCCGCCGTGCGCCGTCATGATGGCGCGCACGATCGCGAGCCCCAGACCGCTCGAGCCCGCCGCACGCGACCGGGAGGCGTCGCCGCGCACGAAGCGCTCGAACAGCGTCTCCTGCAGCTCGTCCGGCACGCCGGGGCCGTCGTCGACGATCTCGAGCACCGCCTCGTCGCCGTCCGTGGCGAGGCGCGCCTCGACGCGCGTGCCAGGCGGCGTGTGGATGCGGGCGTTCGCCAGCAGGTTCGCCACGACCTGCTGCAGGCGCATGAGATCGCCCACGACCTCCACGGGCTCCTCCGGCAGCTCGAGCGCCACGGGATGCTCGGGCCCGGCCGCCTGCGCGTCGGCGACCGCGTCGATGACGAGCAGCGAGAGGTCGACGGGCACGCGGTCGATCTCGGTGCCTTCGTCGAGGCGCGCGAGCAGCAGCAGGTCGTTCACGAGCGCCGACATGCGGTGCGCGGCGGCCTCGATGCGGCCGAGGGACTCGCGGGCGTCGTCGGAGAGCGACGCGTCGTGCTTGCGCGTGATCTCGGCGTAGCCCTGCACCGCAGCGAGTGGCGTGCGCAGCTCGTGCGAGGCATCCGCCACGAACTGGCGCACCTTGCGCTCGGAGGCGGCGCGCGCCTCGAGCGAGGTCTCGATGTGCTCGAGCATGCGGTTGACGCTCTCGCTCACGCGCCCGACCTCGGAGGCCGGGTCGGCGATGACGACGCGGTTCGACAGCTGCACCTCCCCCGCGTCGAGCGGCAGCTGCGAGATGCGCTCGGTCGTGGCGATGACGCTCGTGAGCGGTCGCAGCGCGCGACGGATGAGCACGTCGCCGAGGGCGACGAGCGCGAGGGCCGCGACGAACACCGACACGGCGATGACGAACGAGAGCGCGAGGAGGGTCTGGTACGTGCCGCGCAGGGGCAGGCTCACGAGGAGGGTGCCGAGATCCTGCCCGCTCTGCGACACGGCCGTGAACGCGCAGACGCGCTGGTCGCCCATGCCGTCGGAGAGCGATGCCGTCTGGCACGAGCCGAGCGTCGCCGCGTCGAGGAGCCTGTCGACGTTCGCGTCGGAGAGCGGCTCGGGGCCTTCGTTGAAGAGGGTGGCCGCCGACGTCGGCTCGCCGTCCTGGAGGAACACGAAGCTCGTGCCCGCGTACAGCTGCCCCGAGTCGGGGCTCGACTGCGCATCGGGCACGTAGCCGTTCGGGATCACGTAGCCGAGCAGCACGGCTCGCATGGAACCCTTGATCTGGTCATCGAGCTGATTCGTGAGGACGCCGCGCATCGCGAGCACGCTCGCGAGCGCGATGCACGAGGTCAGCAGCACGAAGGCCGCGACGACCGCGACGAGCAGCCGTCGCCGCAGCGACCAGCGGGAGGTGACGCGAGTGCGGGGTGCCGGCGCGTCCTGCGCGTCCATCCGCGCCGGCGCCACGGTCACTGCGCTGCGCGCAGCTGGTATCCCACGCCGCGGACCGTGTGGATCATCGACGGGCCGAGCGTGTCGATCTTCTTGCGCAGGTACGAGATGTACAGCTCGACGACGCTCGCGCGGCCGCCGAAGTCGTACGACCAGACGCGGTCGAGGATCTGCGCCTTCGACAGCACGCGACGCGGGTTGCGCATGAGGTAGCGCAGCAGCTCGAACTCGGTGGCGGTGAGCTCGACGGGGGTGCCGCCGCGCTGCACCTCGTACGAGTCCTCGTCCATCATGAGGTCGCCCACCCAGAGCACGCTCGACTCCTCCGCCGTCGTCGCGGTGCGACGGATGAGGCCGCGAAGACGCGCCACGACCTCCTCGAGGCCGAACGGCTTCGTGACGTAGTCGTCGCCGCCCGCGGTGAGGCCCGCGACGCGGTCGTCGAGCGAGTCCTTCGCCGTGAGGAACAGCACGGGCACGTCGAAGCCCGCCGAGCGCATGCGCTGCAGCACGGTGAGGCCGTCGAAGTCGGGCAGCATGATGTCGAGCACGACCGCATCGGGTCGGAACTCGCGCACCGCCTGCAGCGCCTGCTGGCCGTTGCCTGCCGTCTTGATCTCCCAGCCCTCGTACTTGAGGCCCATGGCGACGAGGTCGGCGAGGCTCTGCTCGTCGTCGACGACGAGGACGCGGATCGGAGACCCATCGGGCCTCGTGAGGCGCGGCTGCGCCCGGAGCTGCTGCTGAGCGGTGTCCATCATGCTCTCCATCCAGCCAGAGGTGACTATGCGGCGGACATCCACCATCCTATGCCGTTCCTATGCGCAACGGATGCGCGGTGGGCGGAGGCGCCCCGCAGCGCCGCCTGCACGGTGCGGCTCACCCGCATCCACGGCGCGTGCGTTCGTCGGCGTCGGCCGTCGGTGCCACGATGGATGCCATGGACCACCCGGTGCTCGACCTCTTCGACGAGGTCGTCGCGCCGCTGCCGCCCCGCTCGCATCGCGACCGCATCCTGTGCAGCTCGACCGACCGCATCGCCTGGCTGCGCGCCCGCGCGCAGGGCGTGACGGCCACCGACGTCGCCCGCATGGTCTCGGAGCGCTCCATCGCCTCCGTCGTGCTCGAGAAGCAGGGGCGCGGCCCGTGGTTCTCCGGCAACTCCGCGACCAGGTACGGCAGGGATCGCGAGCCGCACATCGGCCGATGGGTCGCCGACCACTTCTCCATCGCCCCCTCGAACGCGCTCTTCCACGCCGAGGTCGACCGCAGGCACCTCGCCACGCCCGACGGCGTCGACGACGACGGCCGCCTGCTCGCCGAGATCAAGACCACCGTCAAGCCCCTCACGCGCATCCCGAGGCCCTACCTGCGGCAGATGTGGTGGCAGCAGCACGTGCTCGGCGCCGAGCGCACGCTCTTCGTGTGGGAGCAGCACGACGAGTACGTGCCCGTCGGGCCGCCCCGCTACCAGTGGGTCGAGCGCGACGAGGCCGAGATCGCACGCCTCGTCGCCGCCGCGGATCGACTCTTCGAGCTGCTCGCGGCCTGACCCGCCTTCGCCGTCACCATGACGATCCTCGCCCTCCACGGCCTCGGCGGCACCCGAGCCAACGCGCTCGCCTACCTGCCGCAGGAGCTGCGCAGCCACGTCGTCGCGCCCGACGTGCGCGCCCACGGTGCGAGCCCCCTCGTCGGCGACGGCGACGACTTCGCGCTCGAGGCGCTCGCCGCCGAGTGCGCAGACGCGCTCGCCGCCGAGCACGACGGCTCGCCCGTCGCGATCGTCGGCGTGTCGATGGGCGCCGCCATCGGGCTGCGCATCGCGCTCTCCGGCCGCTTCCCCATCGACCGCGTCGCATTCCTGCGCCCGTCGTTCACGCATCAGGCGCTGCCGGCGAACCTCTCGGTCTTCCCCGTCATCGCCGAGCTGCTCGAACGGCACGGGCCCAAGCGCGCCCTCCCGGCGCTGCGCGACTCCGGCTCCTACGACGCGATCCGCGGCATCTCCCACGCCGGCGCGCAGGCCCTCGAGACCCAGGTGACGCAGCCGCTCGCGTGGGAGCGTCGCATCCGCCTGCTCGAGATCCCCAGGAACCGCGCCTACGTGCCGGGCGAGCTCGGTGCGCTGCGGGCGCCGTCGGTCGTGCTCGCGAGCCCCCGCGACCCCATCCACCCGCTGCACGTCGCAGAGGAGTGGAGGGCCGGGCTCGGCTGCCGCATGCTCGTCTCACCTGCGCGCGACGACGGCGCAGCCGCCGTGATGACCTGGTACCGCGAGCAGCTCGCGTCGTTCCTCACCGGACTCTGACGCGCGCTCGCCGGCGGGCGGGTCGGCTCAGCGCCGCGGGCCGGCGGCGACGGCGTCGGGTGCCGACTCGGCTCGCGCGCCCTCGACGACCACGACGTGTGCTCCCTGACCCACGTGCACGATCGTGACCGTCACGAGCCACGCGACGCCGATCGCCGCCGCGACGTACTCGAGCGTCGAGCCCACGTCGGTGTTGCCGCGGGCGAGCGAGATGAGCCCGCCCGTCGCAGCGAAGCCCGCCACGAGCAGGCCGCCCACCGCCGAGATGCGACGCATCCAGCGGTCGGTCGCCGTCGCGAGCTGCAGCATCGCCCACGCCCCGGCGGCGAAGCCGAGCACGGCCGCGGCGATGTGCACCGTGTCGCGCGGCGTCGACGCCGACGTGAACGGTGCGGGGCAGCCGTCGGTGCACGTCACCTGCGACGCCACGAGGAACCACGCCGCCGACACCAGCAGCGAGACCGCCGGACGCCACCGATCCAGCACGCGGCCCCGCGAACGCACGTCGCGCACGACCCACGCCACGAGCGCGATGCCCACCACGACGAGCACGAAGCCCCAGCGGAACCACTCCTCGGTGCGCATGTCGACCGCGCCGAGCTCGGAGATGTACAGGTACCGCTCGTAGCGGGCTCGCTGCGTGCCGATGATGACGGCGCCCGCGACGAGCGCCAGCGTCGCGACCGCCCCGACGACGTGGTCGGATCGGGAGGCGCGCACGCGAGGCATCGCACCAGGCTAGCGATCGCAGCACGCCCGAAACCTCCGCGTCACGCCGCGCCGATAGGTTCCCCAGCATGGACCCCACTCGCATGCGCGCGGTGCTCATCGACGAGCACGGCCCGGCGACCGTGGCGCGCGTCGGCGAGGTCGACGCGCCCGTGCGCCTCATGTCGGAGGTGCTCGTCGACGTGCGCGCCGCCGGCATCAACCCCATCGACGTCGCGACGCGTGCCGGCGCCGGTGCGGCCGCAGGCATCCAGGCGTTCCCGTGGGTGGGCGGCCACGACCTCGCGGGCACCGTCGCCGAGGCCGCCTACGAGATGCACGACCTGCAGGTGGGCGACGCCGTGTTCGGCATCGCGAACCCCGCTCGCGGGTGGGGCTCGTTCGCCGAGCGAGCGGCCGTCTCGTCGTTGAGCCTCGCACGCAAGCCGACGTCGCTCACGTGGGAGGAGGCCGCGGCCGTGCCGCTCGCGGCGCTCACCGCATGGGACGCGGTCGTGCGCGTCGCCCGCGCGCACGGTGGGCAGCGGGTGCTCGTGCACGCGGGAGCCGGCGGCGTCGGCCACTTCGCCGTGCAGCTCGCGAGGTACTTCGGCGCGCGCGTCGTCGCGACCGCCTCCGAGGCGAACCTCGACCTGCTGCGCGACCTCGGCGCCGACGAGGTGGTCGATCACACGCGGCAGCGCTTCGAGGAGACGACGCAGAAGGTCGACGTCGTCATCGACCTCGTCGGCAACGTGCACGACGACACCGGCTCGCGCTCCCTCGACGTGCTGCGGCCCGGTGGGCTGTACGTCAACGTGCCCACGGGCTCCTGGCCCGACCACGCGGCCGCGTGCGCCGCAGCCGGCATGCGGTCGTCGTCCTTGGCCGTCGAGCCCGACGGCGCGAACCTCGGCATCGTCGGCAGGCTCATCGAGGCCGGCGACGTGCGCGTGCGCATCGACGCCATCCATGCGCTCGACGACGTCGTCACGGCCTTCGAGCGCGTCGAGTCGGGCCACGCCCGCGGCAAGGTCGTGCTGCAGCTGCGCTGAGTGCCGCCGCGAGTTGCGTTTCGCAGGCGATCAGGGTGGTTCGAGGGGTATCCTCCCTCGGCCACCCCGGATCGCCTGCACAACGCATTCGCGCCATTGGGACGGGTGGGATGGGGCGCTCATCCCCAGGGATGAGATGCGTCGCCGTGCGCCGTGATCTCGCGGGATGCGGGGCTAGCGTGACGACCATGACGCTCACCCGGCTCACCACCATCGCCGCGCGGTGGTGGACGGCACCCATCGCTGCCATCGCCTTCCTCGCGATCGCCCTGACGTACCTGCCGCTCATGCCGGCAGCCATGCTCGCGTGCGGAGCGCTCGCGGTCGTCCGTCGATGGCCGCTCGTCGCGCTCGCGGTCGCGCTGCTCTCGGCCCCGATCGCCGCGATCAGCGCGCCGGCGTGGGGTGGCGGCTTCGCCGGCCCCCTGCTCGTCGCCGGCCTCGCCATCGCCATCGCCGTCTTCGAGCTCGAGCCCATGGAGTGGAGGCTGTACGCGGGCGGCGCCATCGTGACGGTCGCCGCGCTCACCGGCGCGACGCGCACCGCGCTCGAGATCGCGACGTACTCCACGGGTCAGGGCGCCGGGCTCATCCTGGGCGGCGTCCTCGGCTACCTCGTGCTCGGGCTGCTCGTCTGGGCGATCCCGTTCGGGCTGCGGGCGTTCCGGGCGGCGCTGCACGCGGAGCGCGACAAGACGACGGTGCAGGCACGCACGGTCGTCGTCGAGTCGGAGCTGCGCGACGAGCGGCTGCGCGCCGACCTCACGCACGACTTCCACGACGTCATGGCGCACTCGCTCGCCGTGCTCGCCGCGCAGGCCGAGGGGTTGCGGCTCACGCACGCCGAGCATCCCGAGCGCATCGGCCCCGTGCTCACGACGATCTCCGACACCGCGAGGCTCGCGCTCGTGGAGGTGCGGCAGCTGCTCGAGCGCGTCGACGACGACGCGCGCAGGCCGCAGCCGACGATCGAGGACATCCCCGCGCTCATCGACCAGACGCGCACCGCCGGGCCCACCGTCGCGTTCCACGACGCGGGCAGGCACGGCGCCCTGCCGCGCATCGGCGGCATCGCCGCGTACCGCGTGGTGCAGGAGGCCCTCACGAACGCGCTGCGGCACGCGGGCGCCGATGCCGACGTCGTCGTGACGATGTCGTGGACGGGCCCGGGGCTCTCGCTCGCCGTCTCGTCGCCCATCCGCGACCGCGCCGGGCTCGGCCCCATGGGTCGAGGCATCGCGGGCATGCACGAGCGAGCCAGGCAGGCGGGCGGGTGGGTCGACGTCGACGCCGACGGCGATCGGTTCGTCGTCACGGCGTACCTGCCGTACGAGCCCGAGTCGCGCGGCTCGACCATCCTCGACGAGGATCAGCTGCCGACGGTGCCGGTCGCCGTCGTGCCGGCACCGCCGTGGCAGACGCCGCAGGCAGCGCCGCCCGGGCCCCCGACGTGGTCGGCGGCACCGGATGCGGCGACGGGCCCGATGCCTGCACCGCCGACCACGCCGACGCCCGCCGCGACGTGGGGTGAGGCGAACGCCCGCGAGGTGCGACTCGGCACCCCCGATGGGCCCGCGTGATCCGCATCCTCGTCGTCGACGACCAGGCGCTGTTCGTCGACGGGATGCGCATGATCCTCGAGGCGCAGGACGGCTTCGAGGTCGTCGGCACGGCGGCCGGCGGCGCCGAGGCCATCGCCGCCTGCCGTGCCGTGCGGCCCGACGTCGTGCTCATGGACATCCGCATGCCCGGCATCGACGGCATCGCCGCGACGCGAACGATCCGCTCCGAGCATCCGCAGCCGCCACCGCACGTGGTCGTGCTCACGACGGTGCGGCACGACCGCGCGGTGCTCGACGCGATCCGCGCTGGCGCGAGCGGGTTCCTGCTCAAGGATGCGCGGCCCGAGTTCCTCGCACAGGCGATCCGGGCCGTCGTCGACGGGCAGCAGGTCATCGCACCCGCCGAGACGTTCGACCTGCTGCGTGCCGCCGCGATCGTGCGGCCGCAGCCGGAATGGTCGGTGCTGGCCACGCTCACCGAGCGTGAGCGCGAGCTGTTCGCCCTCGCCGCACGCGGCCGGTCGAACGCCGAGATCGGCGCCGAGCTGTTCGTCGCCGAGACGACCGTGAAGACGCACATGCGGGCGATCCTCGGCAAGCTGGGCCTCGCATCCCGCATCCAGCTCATCGCGTTCGCGTACGAGCATCGGCTCGTGCAGTAGCGACCGAGGCGGCGCACCATGCGCACGACGAAGGGCCCCGCCTGACGGCGAGGCCCTTCGTGCAGCGTCAGCGACTCAGACGGTCGCGACGTCCACGGGGATGCCGGGGCCGAAGGTCGTCGAGACCGTCGCCTTCTGCACGTAGCGGCCCTTCGACGACGACGGCTTGAGACGCACGATCTCGTCGAGCGCGGCACGGACGTTCTCGTTGAGCTGCTCCTGCGAGAACGACGCCTTGCCCACGACGAAGTGCACGTTCGCGTGCTTGTCGACGCGGAACTCGATGCGACCGCCCTTGATGTCGGTCACGGCCTTGGCCACGTCGGGCGTGACGGTGCCCGTGCGCGGGTTCGGCATGAGGCCACGAGGACCGAGCACCTTGCCGAGTCGACCGACCTTGCCCATGAGCTCGGGGCTCGCGACGGCGGCGTCGAACGACGTGTAGCCGGCGGCCACCTTCTCGATGAGCTCGTCGGAGCCCACCTCGTCGGCGCCCGCGTCGAGGGCTGCCTGCGCTGCAGGGCCCTGCGCGAAGACGATGACGCGCTGCGTCTTGCCCGTGCCGTGGGGAAGAGACACGGTGCCACGGACCATCTGGTCGGCCTTGCGCGGGTCGACGCCGAGCTTCAGCGCCACCTCGACGGTGGAGTCGGTCTTGGTGGAGCCGGTCTCGCGAGCGATCGCGACGGCCTCCTCCGGGGTGTAGTGACGGTCGGCCTCGAGCCGAGCCGCCGCGGCGCGGTACGCCTTGGACTTCTGTGCCATTGTTCTCTCCTTCAGAGTCGCGGTGCGCGCCTGGCAGGCGCTCCCACTGGTGGAGCCATCAGGCTCCGGATGATGCTGCGATCAGCCCTCGACCGTGATGCCCATCGAACGGGCGGTGCCCGCGATGATGAGCTTCGCGCCGTCGATGTCGTTCGCGTTGAGGTCGGGCATCTTCTGCTCCGCGATCTCGGCGACCTGGGCGTCGGTGATCTTGCCGACCTTCTCGGTGTGCGGGACGCCCGAGCCCTTCTTCACGCCTGCAGCCTTCTTGATGAGCTCTGCAGCCGGCGGGGTCTTGAGCACGAAGTCGAACGAGCGGTCCTCGTAGACGGTGATCTCGACCGGGATGACGTTGCCGCGCTGGTTCTCCGTCGCGGCGTTGTACGCCTTGCAGAACTCCATGATGTTCACGCCGTGCTGACCCAGCGCCGGACCCACGGGGGGCGCGGGGTTCGCTGCGCCGGCCTGGATCTGGAGCTTGATCAGACCCGTGACCTTCTTCTTGGATGCCATGTCTCTTCCTTCTGTCTTCACGCCGCCCCTCGGGCCGGCGAACCAGCCCTGGCAGGGGCTAGAGCTTGGTGACCTGCCCGAATCCGAGCTCGACGGGCGTCTCGCGCTCGAAGAGGCTCACGAGGACCGTGAGCTTGCCGGACGCGGGCTGGATCTCGGAGATCGTGCCGGGGAAGCCCGCGAACGAGCCCTCGGTGATCGTGATGGTCTCGCCGACCTCGTAGTCGACGTCGGTGACGACGGTGCGCTCCTGCTGCGGGGCGCCCTGCTGCTGCTCCGCGAGCTCGGCGTCGGCGATGGGCTTGAGCATCGTGAACGCCTCGTTGAAGCGCAGCGGTGCCGGGTTGTGGGCGTTGCCGACGAAGCCGGTGACGCCGGGCGTGTGCCGCACGACGCTCCAGGTGTCCTCGTCGAGGTCCATGCGCACGAGCACGTAGCCGGGCACGCGGACGCGGTTGACGCGCTTGCCGACGCCGTTCTTGACCTCGAGCACGTCCTCGGTGGGGACCTGGATCTCGTAGATGCCGTCGACCTGCATGTTCTCGGCGCGGCTGGCGATGTTCGCCTTGACCTTCTTCTCGTAGCCGGCGTACGAGTGGATGACGAACCACTTGCCCGGGCGCATGCGCAGCTCGCGCTTGAACTCGGCGTACGGGTCGGCCTCGGGCTCCGCGGCCTCGTCGCGCGACTGCGGTGCGATGTCGTCGAGCGCGGTCTGCAGGTTGCGGTCGATGTCGTTGGCGTCGGTCATGATGCTCTCCCCCGTGGTCCTCTTGTCAGCCCTCGAACGGCGAGCGGCCGGCGAAGATCCATGCCACGAGTCGTCCGAAGACCTGGTCGAGCCCCGTGACGAGCGCCATCATGATGACGACGAACACCAGCACGACGAGCGTGTAGCTCAGCAGCTCGCGCCACGTCGGCGTCACGACCTTGCGCAGCTCGTCCATGACCTGCTTCAGGAACAGGACGATGCCGCCGAAGAAGCGGGCGACTGCTGCGAAGGGGTTGGCTCGGCGCGGGCGCTTGGTCGACGGGCGCTGCTCGTCGATCGCGTTCTGTGCCACGGGGACCCTTCTTCTTCTGCACGACACCCCCGTCGGGGTGCCGCTGCCCGTCGAACGACGGGCCGAGCAGGGCGGACAGGACTCGAACCTGCAACCTGCGGTTTTGGAGACCGCTGCTCTACCAATTGAGCCACCGCCCTCGGCGAGTGATCGACTCCATGGCTTCGCCGACCCGGACTGGCTTGGATCGTGCCTCGAAGGCGCGCGAGATCATGGCAGTTGTCAACCACCGAGGAACCAGCATACGGGCCTCGCGGGCGTGCTGTCCACCTGGCGCCGCGGTCGCGGCGCGCCGCGAGGGCGGGGCGTGCAGCGTGCACCACCCACGCCCGCGTGGCCCCTCGTGCCCACATCCTCCGCTCGCTAGCCTTGGGCCTCGTGAGCCGCATCTCCCAGCGCATCGCCGCCATCGCCGAGTCCGCCACCCTGAAGGTCGACGCGAAGGCGAAGGCCCTCAAGGCCCAGGGCCGCGACGTCATCTCGTACGCCGCGGGCGAGCCCGACTTCCCGACGCCCGCGAACGTCGTCGAGGCCGCCTCGCGCGCCGTGCTCGACCCGGCGAACCATCGCTACACGCCGGCCGCCGGCCTGCCGGATCTGCGCGAGGCGATCGCCGCGAAGACGCTGCGCGACTCGGGCACGCCCGTCGACGCCGGCCAGGTCGTGGTGACCAACGGCGGCAAGCAGGCCGTCTACCAGGCGTTCCAGGTGCTGCTCGACCCGGGCGACGAGGTGCTCGTGCCCACGCCGTACTGGACGACCTACCCCGAGGCGATCGCCCTCACCGGCGCGACGCAGGTCGACGTCTTCGCGGGCGCCGACCAGGGCTACAAGGTCACGGTCGACCAGCTCGAGGCCGCACGCACGCCCAAGACCAAGGTGCTGCTGTTCGTGAGCCCGTCGAACCCGACCGGCGCGGTGTACTCGCCCGACGAGGTGCGCGCCATCGGCGAGTGGGCCGAGGCGAACGGCCTCTGGGTCGTGAGCGACGAGATCTACCAGAACCTCGTCTACGACGGCGTGCGCGCCGTGTCGATCACCGAGGCCGTGCCTGCGCTCGCCGACCGCACGATCCTCGTGAACGGCGTCGCGAAGAGCTACGCCATGACCGGATGGCGCCTGGGATGGATGGTGGGGCCGAAGGACGCGATCGCGGCTGCGGCGAACCTGCAGTCGCACCTGACGTCGAACGTGAGCAACATCGCCCAGCGCGCCGCCATCGAGGCGCTCACCGGCCCGCAGGACGCGGTCGAGGAGATGCGGCAGGCGTTCGACCGTCGTCGCCGCGTCGCCGTGGCCGAGCTCTCGCGCATCGAGGGCATCACGGTGCCGACCCCCGAGGGCGCCTTCTACGTCTACGCCGACGTGCAGGGGCTGCTGGGTCGCGAGTGGGGCGGCGTGACGCCGACCACGTCGCTCGAGCTCGCCGACCTCATGCTCGAGCAGGCCGAGGTGGCTGCCGTGCCCGGTGAGGCGTTCGGCCCCTCCGGCTACCTGCGCCTGTCGTACGCGCTCGGCGACGCACCGCTGCTCGAGGGCATCCAGCGCCTGCAGCGCCTCTTCGCCTCCTGACGCGAGCGCGCACCGCTGGCGGTCGAGCCCGCCGCCGCTCGGTCCGCCCCGGCGCGCCATCACGCGCGCCGCGCCGCGCCCTCGTCCACGAGCGCCGCCTGCTCGATGGCGGACGTGATGGCCGCGACCGCCGCGTCGACGCGCACGTCGGCCTCGTCGCGATCCAGGTCGTCCGAGTCGTGCACGAACGCCGTGACGCCGACGCCGCTGCCGACGTACTCGACGATGCCGTGCTCGATCTGGGTCGTGAACGCGCGCAGGTAGCCGTGCCTCGCGAACGGCTCGGCCCCGAAGCCCGCGACAGGCAGCAGATGGATCGTCAGCCGCTGCAGCATCGGCACGAGGCGCCCGTCGTCGAGCGAGAAGGCCCAGCCGCGCACGAAGACGCGATCGATCCATCCCTTGAGCTGCGCAGGCATCGACCACCAGTGCACGGGGAAGACGAGCACGAGGTGCTCGGCGTCGTCGATCCTGCGCTGCTCGGCCGCGACGTCCTCCTGGGGCGGCGGGGTGGCGTCGTCGAGATACGCACGCCGATCGGCGACCGAGAAGCTCGGGTCGAAGCCCTCCTGCGCGAGGTGCGCGAGCGTCGCGCGCTCGGTGCCGAGACGCTCGTGCAGGCGCCGAGCGGCCTCGTGCACGAGCGAGTCGGCGTCGGGATGCGCGGTGACGACCAGCGTGCTCACGCGGCGCCGCCCGCGGCCTCGTCGTGCGGCACGAGCGCGGTGACGCGGATCTCGACCCGCATGCCCGGCGCGCCGAGGGTGCGCACGCCGAGCTCGGTCCAGATGGGGCGACGATGCGGCATGCGCGCGTGCAGCTGCGCGACGACGGCATCGGTGTGCTCGCCCTCGATCGCGACGTCGGAGACCGTGACGTGGAACGTGTCGATGGCGATGACGTGCTCCCAGGTGGCGCCCGCCTCGCGCAGGATCGTCTCGACGTTGTCGAACGCGCGGGCGATCTCGTCGCCGAGGTCGTCGGGGAAGCGGAGCTCGAGGTCCCAGCCGCCCTGTCCCGAGATCTCGACGCGGTCGTACGCGGCGGGCGCGTATCGGACGGCCTGGCTGTAGCGGAGGTCGCGCTGCATGCGCGAGACGGCGTGGTCGCCGGGGGTGTCCGTGAAGCGCGGTCGACGGTCATTCAGTTCATGCATGAAGCGAACGTAGCATGGGATCGCTTCACACGTGAAGCATCCTTCGCGCCTCTATGCTGAGAGCGTGACGGATCCGAGCCCGGCGAGCGCGACCGAGCCGCGCTGGCTCGACGCCGAGGAGAAGGAGGCCTGGACCGGCCTCGTCTCGCTCGCGCTGCTCATGCCCGGCCGCCTCGAGCAGCCACTGCGGCAGCACGGCCTCACGCTCTTCGAGTACCTCACGCTCAGCCACATCTCGGAGGCGCCGGAGCGCACGATGCGCATGAGCGAGCTCGCCTACCTCGCCAACGGCTCCCTCTCGCGGCTGTCGAACGTCGTGGCGCGCTTCGAGCAGCGCGGACTCGTCGAGCGCCTCCCCGACCCGGACGACCGCCGCGTGACCCTCGTCCATCTTCTCGAAGAGGGCTTCGCGCTCGTCGTCGCGGCGGCACCCACGCACGTCGAGTCGGTGCGACGCCTCGTGCTCGACCGCATCACGGCCGCCGACCAGCGCGCGCTCGCCCGCATCGCGGGCAGGCTGCGCGGCATGCCGGGCGACGAGCCCGGCTGACCCGCACGGTCGCGGCACCCGCTCGCGGCGGACGCCCGCGTCGCACGCGCGGCGCGCGAACGCTCGCGACTAGCGGCGACCGAGTCGACGCTCGCCCGCGGCGCCCGTCGCGTACGACAGCCCGTAGTGGGCGTAGAGCTCGGGCTCCTGCGTCGCCTCGAGCTCGCCGTCGGTCGGGATCGAGGGGGCATCCTTGACCAGCCGCTTGTCGTAGGTGACCACGAGGTGCTTGGGGGTCACGGTCGCGCCATCGAGCGGCACGAAGCTCAGCTTGTGCCTGCCGAGCATGCCGGTCCTGACCGCGGCGAAGGCCGGCGCGTCCGTCGCGGTGTCGAAGTAGATGCTCTCGAGCGGTCCGACGGTGTCGCCGGCAGGGTCGACGACGCTCGACCCGATCCAGTCGCGGATGTTGGCGGCCTCGAACATGGTGCATCCTCTTCGTCGTCCACGCGTGGTGCATCGGGCCGGCGGTCGCCGACCCGCGATCCTCAGGGCCGCATGAGCCCGGCCCCGTGGCCACGATAGGTCCGCGCCGAGCGAGCGGGCAAGGGATCCGCGCGTCGCGGTGCGCGCAGCCCTGCAGCACGCACCATCAGCCTGGGGCGGCAGGTCAGACGGCGCTCGCGTCGTCCTGCAGGCGACGCAACGCCAGCGTCCACGCCTGCTGCAGCGCCGCACGCTCGTCGTCGTCGACCTCCCACGGCTCGTGTCGGATGTCGACGACGGCGCCGCCGTGCTCGCCGTCCGCGAACTCGGCCGTCACCGTCGCGGGGTGCTCGCCGCCGTGGCGGTACGAGTGGCGGATGCGACTGCCGATCTCGATGTCGTGCACCTCGCCCCAGCGGGTCTCCTCGCCGCCAGGCGCGTGCTCGACGATCGCGCCGCCAGGCTGCTGCTCGACGTGCAGGTCGGCGCGAGCGGCGCGGCCGTGCTGCCACCACGATCCGAAGTCGCGCACGTAGGCGTCGAACGCGCGGGAGCGCGAGACGTGCAGCTCGAGACGCACGTGCGCATCGTCGGTCGCGGCGGTGTCGCGGGGGGCGTCGGCGGTCGGCTGGTCTGTGTCTGCAGCATCCATGGCTCCCCCAGGCTGCACGCCACCGGGCGTGGGCACAAGCGCTTGCGCGCACGCCACGTCTGCGCGTGGCGTCGCCGCGACTAGAGCTCGACGCCGACGAGCACCGGCTCGGGCGCCAGGCGCACGCCGAGCTCACCCTCGACGCGCGTCTGCACGAAGCGCGCCAGATCCGCCACCTGCTCGCCCGTCGCACCGCCGCGGTTCGTGATCGCGAGCGTGTGCTTCGACGAGATCGCCGCGTTCGAGTGCGGCAGCGCGAAGCCCCTGCCGATGCCGGCGCGCTCGATGAGCCACGCCGCCGACAGCTTCACGCGCGACTCCACCGGCTCGCGCACCGGCACGGGCGCGTCTGCACCGAGCGGCACGACCGTCGCCTGCGCCTCCGGGGTCGTCGACCAGCGCGGCGCATCCTGCGGCAGCTGCGCGGCGAACCGGCCGGACACGATCGGGTTCGTGAAGAACGAGCCCGCCGACACCGAGTCGGGGTCGTCCGAGAGCACCATGCCCTTCGACGACCGCAACGCCAGCACGCTCTCGCGGACGGCGTCGAGCGGCACGCGCCTGCCGAGGTCGACGCCGAGCGCCTGCGCGAGCTGGCCGTACGCGATGGGCTGGCTCAGCCCATCCCTCGCATGCCGCAGCCGCAGGTCGACCGCGAGCACGAGCCCCTGCAGGTCGCCGCGCTTCAACGCGCTGTCGCGGTAGCCGAGCCGCAGCTGCGACGCGGGCACGTGGCGCACCTCGAGCGTGTCGGCGTCGAGCAGCTCGACGCCCACGAGGCACGCGCCGACCTCCTGCCCGTACGCGCCGATGTTCTGGATGGGGGCGGCGCCGACCGAGCCGGGGATGCCGCTGAGCGCCTCGATGCCAGCCCACCCCTCGGCGACGGCGCGCTCGACGAGCGCCTCCCACGACTCCCCCGCCTCGACGCGCACGACGATCGAGTCGTCGGCGGGCTCCTCGTCGCCCACCGGGCGCTCGCGGCGTGCGACGGCGGGCAGCACCTCGACGCCCGTCGTGCGCATGCGCAGCACCGTGCCGTCGAACGGCTCGTCGGAGGCGACGGTGTTCGAGCCTCCGCCGAGCAGCACGTGCGGCTCGGCGTCGCCGATCAGCTGCGCGTACGCGGCGATCGCCTCGTCACGCGTCGACGCGTCGATCCACCGCTCGGCCTCGCCGCCGACGCGCATGGTCGTCGCATCCGCGAACCTCATGGCAGGCGCACCACGACCTGCGCCTTCGCGAGCACCGTCTGCCCGCCGAAGGTCACCGTCAGGTCGATGCGTGCCGTGCCATCGCCGGGCAGCGCACCCACCTTCGCCTCGACCGAGACGTCGGCGCCCGCGTCCGCGTCGACGACGACGGGGCGCGTGAAGCGCACCTGGTAGTCGCGCACTCGGCCGGGGTCGCCGATCCAGTCGACGACGGGCTGCACGGCCTGCCCCATCGTGAGCATGCCGTGCGCGAGCACGCCGGGCAGCCCGACGGCGACGGCGACGTCGTCGCGGTAGTGGATGGGGTTGAAGTCGCCAGACGCGCCCGCGTAGCGCACGAGCGACTCGCGGGAGAGGTAGAGGTCGCGCGTCGCGACCACGGTGCCGACCTCGAGGGCGCTCGCGTCGATGCTCATGCGTCCGCTCCCACCACGAGGCTCGAGAAGGCGGTCGCGACGAGCGCGCCGCCGGCGTCGGTGATGCGCGCCTCGGTCGACACCATCGCGTTGCCGCCGAGGGCTCGCACGTTCGTGACGCCGAACGCGACCTGCAGCTCGTCGCCTGCGACGATGGGCCGCTCGATCGTGAAGCGCTGGTCGCCGTGCACGACGCGAGAGAGCTCGATGCCTGCCGTCTCGTCGGCGAGCAGCTGGTCGAGGCCGCGCTGCGACACGACGATCGCGAACGTCGGCGGTGCGACGACGTCGGCGTAGCCCGCGGCGCGGGCGGCCTCGACGTCGTGGTGCACGGGATGCTGGGCGCCGACGGCTGCGGCGAACTCGCGCACCTTCTCTCGACCGACCGCGTAGGGGGCGGTCGGCGGGTAGGTGCGCCCGGTCAGATCAGAGGCGACAGGCACGCAGCGAGCCTACCGCCGGGGTGCGCGCGGGGCAGGGATGCCTCGGGCTCCTCCTGCCGGGTCGGCCGTGCACATGGAGCGTCGACCTAGGCTCCGCCACCGTCGGCGTCGCCGACGGCGTCGCTCCGCTCGCGCCTGCCGGCACGCACGAGCCGCCAGATCGTCACGCCGCCGACCGCGAGCGCGAGCACCGCGAGCATCGGACCCACCCACGCCAGCTGCGCAGGCTCGTCCACCACGCGGATCGCGCACGACACGAGCACGCACGCAGCCCAGGCTCCGATCGTCCACGCCTGCAGACGCTTCGCCGACGCGACCCGGCCGGCATCGAACGGCGCCTTCCTGCCGTCGCGATCGCGCGGATCGGTCGCGCGCTGCACCGCGACGACGCCGGGCAGCAGTGCGCCCTGCCCGACGATGAAGATCACCCACGCCCACGCCTGCGCATCCATGCCTCCATGGTCTCGGCTGGCGCTGGCAGCGTCCAGCGACCATCGGCGTAGGCCCGCGAGCGAGGCGGCATCGCGCGAGCACCCCGTGGAACGCAGGAAGCCCCCGGATCCGCGAGGATCCGGGGGCTGTCGTAGCGAGGGCGGGGCTCGAACCCGCGACCTCACGATTATGAGTCGTGCGCTCTTACCAGCTGAGCTACCCCGCCACTGCGCCCACCCGAGCACGAGGCGTCAAGCAGGAGCGAGCCCCGAGCGAGGATCGAACTCGCGACCCCTTCCTTACCATGGAAGTGCTCTACCGCTGAGCTATCGGGGCGATGCCGTCGCGCGCTCGAGCGCGCCAGGCAACCGAATGAGCATAGCACCGAGACGGGCGTCGACGTCACGTCGGCGAGGGGTTCCGCGGCGTGCCGCGCAGCAGGCCACCATGGACCCATGACTGGTCGCGTCGTGCTCGCAGGAGGATCCGGATTCATCGGCAAGGCCATCGCCGCGCGCATGGCCGCCGACGTCCGCGAGGTGCGCACCATCGGCCGCGGATCGTCGGCGGATGCGCGCTGGGGCGACGATGCCGGCATCGCACGGCTCGTCGATGGGGCCTCGCTCGTCGTGAACCTCGCCGGCCGCTCGGTGAACTGCAGGTACACGGACGCGAACCGTGCCGAGATCCTCGACTCTCGCGTCGACACCACGCGAGCGCTCGGTGCGGCGATCGCGGCCGTCGACGCTCCCCCGCCGCTGTGGCTGAACGCCTCCACCGCCACCACCTACTCGCACACGACCGACCGCCCCCACACCGAGGCCGACCCCGCCGGCGAGAAGGGCTTCTCGGAGGACGTCGCCCGTGCATGGGAGGCGGCGCTCGCCGAGGAGGACCTGCCCGCGACGCGGCGCGTGCCGCTGCGCATCACGATCGCGCTCGGGGCGGACGGGCCGGCGACGGCGATGCTGTTCCGCCTCGCACGGCTCGGCATCGGCGGCACCCAGTTCGACGGGCCGTGGCTGCCGCACACGCGCTATCGCGGCGTGGGCGTGGCGAAGGACGACCCGGCTGCGACCGCACCGAGCCGCGGACGCGGCACCCGCGGCCGTCAACGGTTCTCGTGGATCCACGTCGACGACGTCGTGGGCGCGATCTCGCACATCGAGGCGCATCCCGAGATCTCCGGCCCCGTGAACCTCGCGGCGCCCGATCCGGTGACGAACGCGGAGCTCATGTCGCTGCTGCGCTCGACCGTGGGGATGCCGGTGGGATTGCCGGCTGGGCGGTTCATGCTCGAGCCGGCGATGGCGGTGCTGGGCACCGAGAGCGAGCTCGTGCTGAAGTCGCGGTGGGTGCTGCCCGGCGTGCTGACCCAGACGGGCTACGTGTTCCAGCATCCGACGCTGCGCGGCGCCCTCGCCGAGGTGTGGGCGGGGATGCGCGCGCGCTGACCGGCCGCCGGCCCCCGCGCGTCAGGTGATTGGCGACTCCGGAAGAGGATCGGCGACGTCTGGCAGGCGATTGGCGGCTCTGGGAGACGATTGGCGGCTCGTGCGCGCGTGTCGTCGCCAATCCCTCCACGTGCACGTGCACGTGCACCTGCACGTGCAGGTGCGCGTGCGTGCGCGCGCACGCACCGAGGCGGCGCGCCCACGGCAAGCCGTGGCACGCGCCGCCCGGTGATCGTGGCCGGATCGCGACCCGGCCGGTCGTCACGCGATCAGTGGTCGCTCGCCTTCTCGGCGTTCGCGCCCGTGAAGGAGCGCACCTCCATCTCGGCCTGCTTCGCGTCGTGGTCCGCCTCGGGCTTGCCGACGAACGTGCCGACGATGCCGAGGAGGAACGCGAGCGGGATCGACACGATGCCGGGATTCGACAGCGGGAACAGGTCGAAGTCGAGCCCAGGGAACATCGCCTTCGGTCCGCCCGAGACCGCGGGCGAGAAGACGATCAGCAGGATGCAGCTGGCGAGGCCGCCGTACATCGACCACAGCGCGCCCGTCGTGTTGAAGCGCTTCCAGAACAGCGAGTACAGGATCGTCGGCAGGTTCGCGCTCGCCGCGACCGCGAACGCGAGCGCCACGAGGAACGCCACGTTCTGGCCCTGCGCGACGATGCCACCGAGGATCGCGACGACGCCGATCACCACGACCGTGCGACGCGCGACCTTCACCTCCTGCTTCGGGTCGGCCTTGCCCTTCTTGATGACGGATGCGTAGATGTCGTGCGCGAACGACGTCGCCGCCGTGATCGCGAGGCCCGCGACGACCGCGAGGATCGTCGCGAACGCGATCGCCGAGATCACCGCCATGAGCACGGGCCCACCGAGCTCGAGCGCCAGCAGCGGCGCTGCGGCGTTCTGCCCGCCGGGCGTCGCCGGGTCGGTGAGCACCTCCGGGCCGACGAGCGCTGCGGCGGCGTAGCCGAGCACGAGCGTGAACAGGTAGAAGATGCCGATGATCCAGATCGCCCACACGACGCTGCGACGCGCCTCCTTGCCGGTCGGCACCGTGTAGAAGCGCATGAGCACGTGCGGCAGGCCCGCCGTGCCGAGCACGAGGGCGAGGCCGAGCGACAGGAAGTCGATCGGATTCGGGTACTGCAGGCCGGGCGAGAGGATCGCCTCGCCCTCGGGCGACGCATCCACGGCGCGCTGCAGCAGCTCGGAGACGTCGAAGTTCACGCCGATCAGCACGACGATCGTGAGGATGCCGGCACCGGCCACGAGCAGCACGGCCTTGATGATCTGCACCCACGTGGTGCCCTTCATGCCGCCGACGATGACGTAGACGATCATGACGACGCCGACGATCGCGACCGTGATGCCCGTCGGCACCGGGCCCGACAGTCCCAGCAGCAGCGCGACGAGGCCGCCGGCGCCCGCCATCTGCGCGACGAGGTAGAAGAAGCAGACCACGAGGGTCGCGAGCGCCGCAGCCATGCGCACCGGCCGCTGCTTGAGGCGGAACGACAGCACGTCGGCCATCGTGAACCGGCCGGTGTTGCGCAGCAGCTCTGCGACGAGCAGCAGCGCGACGAGCCACGCGACGAGGAAGCCGATCGAGTAGAGGAAGCCGTCGTAGCCGGCGACGGCGATGGCGCCGCAGATGCCGAGGAACGACGCGGCCGACAGGTAGTCGCCTGCGATCGCGACGCCGTTCTGGGGGCCGGAGAAGGAGCGGCCGCCAGCGAAGAACTCCGTGGCGGTCGCGTTCCGCTTCGACACGCGGAACACGATGATGAGCGTCGCGACGACGAAGATGCCGAAGACGACCATGTTGATGACCGGGTTGATCTCGTCGCTCATCGCGCCGCCTCCTCGTCCGTCGCGTCGCCCGTGAGCTCGCCGCGCTCCATCTCCTCGCGAATCGCCGCCGCATGGGCGTCGTAGCGCCGGTTCGCCCACGACCGGTAGAGCATCGTGATGCCGAACGTCGTGACGAACTGCCCCAGCCCGAACAGCAGGCCGACCGTGATGGTCGAGTCGCCGACGCGGATCGCGAAGAAGTCGGGCGCGAAGCCTGCGAGCAGCACGTACGCGAGGTACCAGAGCAGGAACAGCGCCGTCAGCGGCAGGATGAACGTGAAGAAGGATCGCCGCAGCCCTTGGAACTCCGGGCTGGCCTGCACCGCGATGCTGCGGTCGGCGAGATGGTCGGGGGTCGTCATGTGTCGCTCTCTCCATCGAGGGCGTCGATCGACTGGGGTGTCGTTCGACTCTGAACTACCACTGGGCACCGTACCCCGGCAGCGCTCGGATGCACAGCACCCAGATCCACGCGCCTCGGATCCGCGCGTGCGCGCGCTGCGGGAGCGAGCATCCCCATAGCCTTGGAGCATGTCCGACGAGTCGACGACGCAGTCCGGCGCCGAGTGGTGGCGCACCGCCGTGATCTACCAGGTGTATCCGCGCAGCTTCGCTGACGCCTCCGGCGACGGCGTCGGCGATCTCGCCGGCATCGCCGACCGCCTCCCCCACCTCGCCGCGCTCGGCGTCGACGCGGTGTGGCTCAGCCCGTTCTACCGTTCGCCGCAGCGCGACGCCGGCTACGACGTCGCCGACTACCGCGACGTCGACCCGCTGTTCGGCACCCTCGCGGACGCGGATCGGCTGCTCGCCGAGGCGCACGACCTCGGCCTCAAGGTCATCGTCGACCTCGTGCCGAACCACACCTCGAACGAGCACGAGTGGTTCCAGCAGGCGCTGCAGGCCGCACCCGGATCGCCCGAGCGTGCCCGGTACGTCTTCCGCGACGGCGCAGGGCCCGATGGGTCGGAGCCGCCGAACAACTGGCAGTCGGTCTTCGGCGGCCCCGCGTGGACGCGCGTCGCCGACGGCGAGTGGTACCTGCACATCTTCGACACGTCGCAGCCCGACCTCGACTGGACGAACCCCGAGGTGGGCGACATGTTCGAGGGCGTGCTGCGGTTCTGGCTCGACCGCGGCGTCGACGGCTTCCGCGTCGACGTGGCCCACGGACTCATGAAGGCCCCCGGACTCCCCGACATCGACGAGGATGCCGTGTCGACGGGGTCGATGGAGTCGCCGTTCTTCGGCCAGGAGTCGGTGCACGAGGTGTACCGGCGCTGGCACGACGTGCTCGCCCAGTACGACGGCGACCGCGTGCTGTGCGCGGAGGCATGGGTGCATCCGCTGTCGAAGATGGCACGCTTCGTGCGGCCGGACGAGATGCATCAGGCGTTCAACTTCGTCTACCTCGAGACGCCGTGGGATGCACGCAGGCTGCGCAGCGTCATCGACGAGTCGATCGCCGAGTTCGGCGCCGTCGGCGCCCCGTCGACGTGGGTGCTGTCGAACCACGACACCATCCGCCACCGCACGCGCCTCGCGCTCGTGCCGCAGCCCGCGCACGGCGTCGGCATCGGGCCCACGAGCGCGTCGAAGGCCGACCCCGAGGTGTCGCTGCGCCGCGGCCGCGCCGCGACGGCGCTCATGCTCGCGCTGCCCGGCAGCGCCTACGTGTACCAGGGCGAGGAGCTCGGGCTGCCCGAGGTCGTCGACATCCCCGCCGAGGCGCGACAGGATCCGACGTTCCATCGCACGCAGGGCGAGATGTGGGGTCGTGACGGCTGCCGCGTGCCCATCCCGTGGGAGGCCGAGGCGCCCGCGTACGGCTTCAGCCCCACGGGCGAGTCGTGGCTGCCGCAGCCGGGATCGTGGGCGGGCTACGCGCGCGATGCGCAGGAGGGCGTCGAGGGCTCGACGCTCGAGCTGTACCGCACGGCGCTGCGCCTGCGCCGCGAGCACGGCCTCGGGGCGGGCACGCTCGAGTGGATCGATGCGGGCCCCGGCGCGGTCGCGTTCCGCAACGGCGACGTCGTCGTCATCGCGAACATCGGCCACGACGCGATCGACCTGCCCGCCGGCGAGCTGCTGCTGGCATCCACCGAGCTCCATGCGGCGTCGCTGCGGGCCGACGAGACCGCCTGGGTGCGCGTGCGCTGACCCCCGCGCTCGGCGTCACGCCTCGCGGCGTCCGCGCGATTGCGTTTCGCAGGCGATCACGGGGGTCCGCGCGACTGCGTTTCGCAGGCGATCACGGGGGTCTGAGGGGTATCTTCCCTCGAACCCACCTGATCGCCTGCGAAACGCGAATGGGGCGCGAGGCCGGAGGGCGCGAGGCCGGAGGGCGCGAGGCCGGAGGGAGCGAGGGCGCCGGGCTGCGGGCGCTACGGCTCGAGGATCTGCTCGCGCGTCGCGAGCCAGACGAGCGGGTCGACCGAGACGTAGTCGGCGTTCTTGATCTCGAGGTGCAGGTGCGCGCCGGTGGAGCGGCCGGTGGAGCCGACAGCGCCGAGCTGCGTCGAGATGTCGACGACCTGGCCCTCCTCGACGAGGATCGATCCCGCCTCCATGTGCGGGTACCAGGACTGGAAGAACTCGCCGTCGATGTTGTGCTCGACGATGACCTCGTAGCCGCCGCCACCGGGGTTGTTGCCCTGCCAGACGGCGACGACGACGCCGTTCGCGACCGGGTACACGGGGGTGCCCGCTCCGGGGATGAGGTCGACGCCACCGTGGAACGAGCCCCAGCGGTAGCCGAAGCCGCTCGACACGGGCACCTCGGCGAGCGAGGGGAACGGCGACTGCGTGTAGCTCGTCTCCAGCTGCGCCCACACGTTCGACATCGACGGCTCGCCGTCGTAGTAGGGCCCGATCGTGTCGGTGTCGGCGACGGCCTGCAGCGCGGCGATCTCGCCGGCGTCCATGCGGGTCGAGGCGATCTCGTCGTCGACGTTGAAGTCCTCGCGGCTCAGCACCGCCGTGACCTCCTCGTCGCCGTGCGCGCCGGAGCCGGAGGTGACGTCGAGCTGCTGCTCGACCTGCACGTCGCCGTACGCCTCCTCGGCGGGCGAGGCGCTGGGCGAGAACGCCTGCGCGGGCAGCGACGTCACGGCCACGAACGATCCGATCGCGAGGATGACGCCAGCGGCACCGAGGCGCTGCACCGCCTTGCGTGCGGCGCTCGAGCGTGCGCGACGGCTGGGTCGCACGACGGGGGCGACGGCGACGGGTCGGCGGGCGACCACGGCCACGCGCGGCGGGCGCGCCTCCTTGCGCAGCGGACTGCGCACGGGCGTCGAGGCGACGTCCTCCTGCTCGCTGCCGAGCACGGCGGCGACGGCGGCGGAGACCTCGGTGCTGCTCGCGGCCGAGGCCGCGCGGCGCTCGGCACGCGTCACGACGCGCTCGGCGGCCGGGGCAGACGTCGCCGCGACGGCGGATGCCGCGACGGACGCCGGTGCGTCGACTGCCGCCTCGGCCTGCGGTGCTGCGACGACCGATGCTGCGACGACGTCGACGGCCTCGGTCGCCTCGCGCGTCGACGCGGCGACGAGCTCGCCCCACGCTGCCGCGGGCGCGGCAGCCGTCTGCGACCGCCGCGTGCGGGCCGGCTGCGCGACCGGCGGTGCGGCGTCCGCGACCGGCTCGGCGTCGGCGGGCGAGGCACCGAGGTCGGTGGGGGATGCGGCGCTCGCTGCGAGCCTGCGTGCGCGACGCGACGGCGCGGTGTCCACTGGGCCTGCAGGGTCGACGGGTGCTGCAGGCTCGACCGAAGCCGCGGGCTCGCCGGAGGCGGGCTCGATGGCTGCCGACTCGGCGGCCACGGGCTCGACGATCACGGGAAGGTCACGTGCGAGGCGCGAGGCGGACTCGCGCATCTCGCGTCGCGTGCGGTACATCGGCGCCTGGCCATCCACGACGCGCATCGGCGACGAAGCCTCTGCGGCATCCGAGTACAACACGCGATGCGCGGCCTCGCGCTCGCCGTCACGGCGGCTGCGACGGGTCGACGGCACTGCGTGGTCCGCGTCGGCGGGTGCCGACTGGTCCTTGCGTGTCACGTCGTGAGGTCCTTACGAAAGCTGCTGGGGGGAATGCCGCCTGCCTCCCGAGGGTACCCGCGACCCGGGCAGGCAGCAGCGACCAAGATAACAGAACGGTAACGAGCCCGGCAAGACCGCGGCCCCTGCGACGACGAAGGCCCACCTCGAGGGTGGGCCTTGCACGTGGCGAGTGAGGGATTCGAACCCCCGAATGCTGAGCAGTCTGATTTACAGTCAGATCCCTTTGGCCGCTTGGGTAACTCGCCGATGCCGCTGAGGGCAGAAGCAAGGATAGCAAGCCGCGCGACCGGCGACGACCACGCGGCCGCATGCACGCCTGCAGCAGTCGCGCCGGAGGCATCCGCCATACTCGGATGCATGGCAGATTCCTCGTTCGACGTCGTCAGCAAGGTCGACCCCATGGAGGCCGAGAACGCGGTCAACCAGGCGCGCAAGGAGGTCGAGCAGCGCTACGACTTCAAGGGCGTCGGCGCCGACGTCTCCTGGCAGGGTGAGCGCATCCTGCTGAAGGCGTCCTCCAAGGAGCGAGTCGAGGCGGTGCTCGACGTCGTGCAGTCGAAGTTCGTCAAGCGCGGCATCGAGCTCAAGCAGCTCGACGTCGGCGACGCCTACCCCTCCGGCAAGGAGCACCGCATCGAGGTGGGCCTGAAGAACGGCATCGGCACCGACGAGGCGAAGAAGGTGCAGAAGATCATCCGCGAGCAGGCGCCGAAGACGGTGAAGAGCCAGATCCAGGGCGACGAGCTGCGCGTCTCGTCGAAGAACCGCGACGACCTGCAGAGCACGATCCGCCTCCTGAAGTCCGCGGACGTCGACATCGCGCTGCAGTTCGTGAACTTCCGCTGATGCTCGACCTCCTGCCCGACACGGCGCTCGGGCAGGGCATCGCCGTCGCGTTCGTCGCCCTCGACATCCTGCTGCGCATCGCAGCGGTCGTCGTCGTGCCGTACAACCGACGACCGCCCGCGGCGATGGCGTGGCTGCTGCTCATCATGGTGCAGCCCATCCTCGGGTGGATCATCTTCGCCACCCTCGGCCACAACCGTCTGCCGCGCGGCAGACGGCGCAAGATGCGCGCCCTGCAGGGCGTCATCGGCGAGGTGACGCGCGACATCCCCGACGAGGAGGATCCGCAGCGCAGCGCAGCGTGGCTGCCAGGCGTGCTGCAGCTGCTGCGCGCGCAGACGTCGCTGCCGCACCTGGGCGGCAACGCGTGCGTCGTGTACGACGACTTCGCCGAGCAGGTCGAGGCGATGGCGCGTGCGATCGACGAGGCACGCCAGTACGTGCACGTGGAGTTCTACCTGATCGTCGCGAGCGAGGCCACCGAGCCGTTCTTCGCGGCGCTCGAACGCGCACGCGGCCGCGGCGTCGAGGTGAAGGTGCTCGTCGACCACGTCACGAGCGTGCGCTACCCGAGGCGCTCGGAGACGGTGGATCGGCTCGAGGCGATGGGTGCGCAGTGGCAGGACATGCTGCCGCTGCGGCCGCTGCGCGGGCAATGGCAGCGCCCCGACCTGCGCAACCACCGCAAGCTCGTCGTCATCGACGGCGACATCGGCTTCACGGGCTCGCTCAACCTCGTCGACCCGTCGTACCTGTGGGCGAAGAACGTCAAGCGCGGGCTCGAGTGGAAGGACACGTGGCTCGAGGTGCGCGGCCCCGTGGTGCGCGAGATCGACGTGCTGTTCCTCAGCGACTGGTGGGCGGAGACGAACGAGCTCGTCGACCAGGGGCAGGGCGACCCGGCGCGGCCAGGCGACGTCGAGGCCTCGGTCGTGCCCAGCGGGCCCGGGTTCGAGGGCGAGAACAACCTGCGCCTGTTCCTCGAGTGCATCCACGCCGCCGTCGACCGCATCACGATCGTGAGCCCCTACTTCGTCCCAGACGACGCGATGTCGTACGCGATCACCTCGGCCGCGATGCGGGGCGTGCGCGTCGACCTGTTCGCGAGCGCGATCGGCGACCAGTTCTGGACCTTCCACGCGCAGCGCTCGTACTACGAGACGCTGCTGCGCACGGGCGTGCGCATCTGGCTCTACCGCGAGCCGGTCGTGCTGCACTCGAAGTTCATGGTGTTCGACGGCGAGCACACGATCTTCGGCTCGTCGAACATCGACATGCGCTCGTTCGGCCTGAACTTCGAGATCTCGATGCTGCTCGAGGGCCCCGAGATGGCGTCGCGGATGCAGGAGATCGCCGAGCGCTACCGGCGGGAGTCCAGCGAGCTGACGCTCGAGGCATGGCTCGAGCGCCCGCGCGTCGGCCAGATGTTCGACAACGTCGCACGACTCACGTCGGCGCTGCAGTGAGCGCGCGCGCCTCGTAGGGTCGAGGCATGCAGAACCTCCTCGACGGCCCGCCCGAGACCCTCCTGCCCGCCGACCCCGGCGCGGAGGCGCTCGCCGCCGGCGACGACGTGCGCGACGTCGCCGCCGCGCATCCCGACTCGGTGCTCGCATGGAGCCTGCTCGCGGAGGTGGCGCTCGCCGAGGGCAGCACGCTCGAGGGCTACGCGTTCGCGCGCACCGGCTACCACCGCTCGCTCGACGCGCTGCGCCGAGGCGGCTGGAAGGGGCACGGCCCCGTGCCGTGGTCGCACGAGCCGAACCGCGGCTTCCTGCGGTCGCTCGCGATGCTCGGCCGCGCGTCTGCGCTGCTCGGCGACGAGGCCGAGGCGGAGCGTTGCGCGACCTTCCTGCGCGACTCGAGCCCCGAGGGGCACGCGCAGCTGCTGGGCTGAGGCGCGGGCTACGCGCGTCGCACGCCGCCGGTGCCCGGGTCGACGAGCAGCACCCGCTCGACCTGCTCGGCCAATGCGTGCGCGTGACCGTCGGCGAGGGCCTCGTCGGTGACGAGCACGTCGATGTCGTCGAACGTCGCGAAGGTCGCGAGCCCCGTCACGCCCCACTTCGTGGCATCGGCGAGCACGACGGTCGTCGCCGCCTGCGCCATGAACGCGCGATTCGCCTCCGCCTCGAGCAGGTTGGGTGCCGTCGCGCCTCGCTCGGGGTCGATGCCGTGGCAGCCGATGACGAGCGTGTGCAGGTTGAGCTGACGGATGCCGCTCGTGGCGATGGGCCCCACGAGCGCGCCGGAGATGGTGCGCACGCCGCCGATGAGCACGACGCCGACGCCGTCGACGCCGTCGAGCACGTCGGCGACGGCCGGCGCGTTCGTGACGACCGTGAGTCCGTCGAGATCCTCCCGGTCGGCGAGCACGCGGGCGAGCTCGAGCGTCGTGGTGCCCGAGCCGATGCCCACCGCCGTGCCCGGCACGACGAGCTCGGCGGCCGCGCGCGCGATGGCGTGCTTCTCGCCCGGCTGCAGGAGCGCCTTCTGCCTCGGCTCGGGCTCGGCGTGCTCGTGCGGCACGGGCAGGCGTGCGCCGCCGTGCACGCGTTCGACGACGCCGTCGGCCTCGAGCGCCTCGATGTCGCGGCGCACCGTCATGGGAGAGACGCCGAACGACTCCGCGAGCTCGGACACCCGCACGGCGCGCTGCCTGCGCAGGAGGTCGAGGATCTGCTCGCGCCGGTCCGCGGCGAGTGGGACGTGCACCATGCGACTCCTTCGAACAGATTCGCCCACAAAAGCACACGAAAGCGAACAGAATGCAATAGTATCGGTCCCGTGCACCGGCGCGCATCCAGCGCGCGGTGGATCGAGGAGACCTGATGACCCGAGTGACCGCCACCGCCCTGGCCGATGGTCGCGAGCTGCTCTACTTCGACGAGGACGAGAGCCCCGAGCGCACCCCCAGCGCAGACCGTCGCATCCTCGACCCCCGACCCGCGACGCCGATGCTGCGACAGGACCCGCTCACCGGCGAGTGGATCACGTTCGCCGCAGCGCGCCAGGGGCGCGTGCACCTGCCGCCAGCCGACCTCGACCCCCTCGCGCCGCAGAGCCCCACGAACCCGAGCGAGATCCCCGACGCCTACCAGGTCGCCGTCTTCGAGAACCGCTCCCCCGCGTTCGGCCCCGCGCTCGACGCCGACCGGGTCGCGGGCGACGCCGCGCACGGCCTCGAGCGGGTGCAGCCCGCCATCGGCCGCTGCGAGGTCGTGTGCTTCAGCCCCGAGCAGACGGGATCCTTCGCGACGCAGACCGTCGCGCGCGCACGCACGATCGTCGACGCGTGGGCGCACCGCACGGCAGCGCTCAGCGCGCTCCCCGGCATCGAGCAGGTGTTCGTGTTCGAGAACCGCGGCGTCGAGATCGGCGTCACGCTGCACCACCCCCACGGTCAGATCTACGCCTACCCGTACGTGACGCCGCGCACGCAGCAGCTCGTGCGGGCCATCCGCGAGCACGGAGGCGACCTGCAGGGCGAGGTGCTCGACGCCGAGCGCGACGGCGCGCGGCTCGTCGCCGCCACCGAGCACTGGATCGCGTACGTGCCGTTCGCGGCGCGCTGGCCGCTCGAGCTGCACGTGCAGCCGCGCAGGCACGTGCCCGACCTCGCAGCGCTCGACGACGGCGAGCGCGACGACCTCGCCATGCTGTCGCTGCGACTCCTCGGCGCGGTCGACGCCCTCTACGCCACCCCGACGCCCTACATCGCCGCCTGGCATCAGGCACCCGTGCGCGCCGACCGCGACCTCGTGCGCCTCACCTGGCAGATCACGTCGCCCAGGCGCTCGGCCGACCGGCTCAAGTACCTCGCGGGCTCCGAGGCCGCCATGGGCGCATGGGTCGGCGACACCACGCCCGAGGAGGTCGCAGGCCGTCTCCGCGAGGCGCTCGCGATCGTCGACGCGCGCGAGCTCACCACGCAGGCTCGTCGTGCCTGACGTCGAGGCGGCCTTCGCTCGCGCGTACGGCGCGACCCCGACGGGCACGTGGTCGGCGCCGGGACGCGTGAACCTCGTCGGCGAGCACACCGACTACAACGGCGGCGCGAGCCTGCCGATCGCGATCGACCGCCGCACGACCGTCGCAGCCGCGCTGCGCGACGACGACGTCGTGCGCGTCGGCTCGACGGGGGCGGACGGCGTCGTCGAGTGCCGCATCCGCGACCTCGCAGGCGCCTCCGGCTGGAGCGCGTACCCGCTCGGCGTGCTGTGGGCGCTGCTCGACGCCGAGCAGGCGACCGACGGCGCGACGGGGCTCGACCTGTGGATCGACTCGGACGTGCCCGTCGGTGCCGGCGTCTCGTCGTCGGCTGCGCTCGAGGCAGCCGTGTGCGTCGCCGCCGTGGACCTCTGGGGCCTGCCGACGACGCGGGAGGCGATGGTGACGATCTGCCAGCGAGCCGAGAACGTCGTCGCCGGCGCTCCCACCGGCACCCTCGACCAGTCGGCAGCGCTGCTGTCCTCCGCCGACGCGGCGCTGCTCATCGACTTCGGCGCCGACGCGATCGAGCAGGTGCCGCTCGGATTCGACGGCGCGGGCCTCGCCGTGCTCGTCATCGACTCGATGGTGCGCCACGATCACACCACCGGCGGCTACGGCACCCGCAGGCGCGAATGCGAGGAGGCAGCCGCGCTGCTCGGCGTCGCCGAGCTCGGCGAGGTGCCGCTCGAGGGCCTCGAGACCGCGCTCGCGCCGCTGCCGGACGCGCTCGCGCGCCGTGCACGCCACATCGTCTCCGACACCGCCAGGTGCCGTGCCGCAGCGGACGTCGTCCGCGACGGGCGCCCGCGCGACCTCGGCCCCATCCTCACCGCATCGCACGCGTCGATGCGCGACGACTTCGAGGCGTCGGCGCCCGCCGTCGACGCGGCTGCCGACGCGGCCGTGCTGGCAGGCGCCCTCGGCGCCCGCATCACGGGAGGCGGATTCGGCGGGTCGTGCATCGCGCTCGTCGATGCCGACCGCGCCTCGGCCATCGGCGACGAGGTCGCCGAGCGCGTCGCCGCCGCCGGCCATCCACGGCCTCGGCACTTCACCGTGCGCGCATCCGGCGGCGCACGACGCGAGGGGGACGCATGAGCGCGTGGCTCGTCACCGGCGGTGCAGGCTACATCGGCGCGCACGTCGCCGAGGCGCTGCTGGCGTCGGGACGCGACGTCGTCGTGCTCGACGACCTCTCGAGCGGGCACGCCGCGTTCGTGCCCGACGCGGCGACCCTCGTGCACGGCTCGCTCCTCGACCGCGCAGCCCTCGACCGAGCGCTCGCCGGCGACGTCGCGGGGGTCGTGCACCTCGCGGGCTACAAGTACGCGGGCGAGTCCGTGCGCCGCCCCCTCCACACCTACCGGCAGAACGTCTCCGGCACCGTCGAGCTGCTCGAGGCGATGCGCGAGCACGCCGTGGCTCGCATCGTCTTCTCGTCGAGCGCCGGCGTGTACGGCACCCCCGACGTCGATCGCGTCACCGAGTCGACGCCGACCGCGCCGCAGTCGCCCTACGGCGAGTCGAAGCTCGTCGGCGAGTGGCTGCTGCGCGACGAGACGGTAGCGGCCGCAGCGGAGGGACGCCCGTTCACGGGCGTCGCGCTGCGCTACTTCAACGTCATCGGCTCCGGCAGCGATCGCATCCGCGACACGAGCCCGCACAACCTCATCCCGAAGGTGCTGCAGACGCTCGCGGACGGCGGCACGCCGCAGATCAACGGCGACGACTACCCCACGCCGGACGGCACGAACGTGCGCGACTACGTCCACGTCGCCGACGTCGCCCTCGCGCACGTCGCCGCCGCCGCCCGACTCGAGCGCGACGAGCCGCTCGAGCAGGTCTACAACCTCGGCTCGGGCGAGGGCGCGTCGAACCGCGACCTCATGCGCGCGATCGCTGCCGCGACCGGCATCGACTTCGAGCCGGTCGTCGCGCCGCGTCGCGCGGGCGACCCGGCCTCGATCGTCGCCGACGGCACCCTCGCTGCCCGCGACCTCGACTGGCGGATGCGCCACACGATCGACGCCATGGTGGCCTCGGCGTGGTCGGCCGCCCAGGTCGGCACGGCCTGACCCAGGCCCCACCCGGCGCACGCGCGCTCGCTCGTCCCGCCGACTGGTCGCTCGTCGCGTGGCGGTGGTCGCGCGTGGCGGTGATCGGTCGCTCGTCGCGACCACTGGCGACCAGTCGGTCGCGCCTCGTCGCGGAGGGATACGGGGTGCACGCACGACGGCGGGGCCGGACCCGAAGGACCGACCCCGCCGCCACGTGCGCATCGCTCAGTCGCGCGCACGCACCCGCGTCCTGACCGCCATGCCGATGCCGGCGGCGGCGAGGAGCCCCGCGAGCGCCAGCAGCGGCACCAGCACCGAGGCGTCTGCGCCCGTCGCCGGCAGCGAGCCGGCGCCGGCTCCCGGCTGGCCGGGCTGCGTCGGCTGGCCAGGCTGGCCCGGCTGACCCGGCTGACCCGGCTGACCCGGCTGACCAGGCTGACCCGGCTGACCCGGCTGACCAGGACCGGGCTGCTCCGGCTCCGGCTCCGGCACGACGGGTGCGGCAGCGACGACGCCGGCGTCGAGCACCCGCACCTCGCTCGCGTCGAACCCGTCGGCGACCGCGACCACCTCGGCCGTCAGGCGAGCTCCCACCGCGTCGGCAGGCACCGTCACCGGGCCCGAGACCGCTGCGGTCGTCGCATCGCCCGACTCGAGCGGCTGTCCGTCGAGCAGCCATCGCACCGACAGGTCGGCGCCCGCGGGATCCGTCGACGCCGCCACCGCGACGCTGCCGCCTGCGACGACCTCGCCCACGAGCTCGACGCCCGTCACGACCGCACGGCGGTCGAAGACGACCGTCGTCGTCTGCGTCTGCGTGCCGTCCGCCGACGTCACGACCACCTCAGCGGTGCCTGCGAGCGCATCGCTCGCCTGCGTCACGGTGACCGTCGCGGCCGCGTCGAGCGCGAACGCGTCGACCCGCGGATACGCCGAGCCCTCCGAGGCGACGTCGTACGCGAACGTGCTGGGATCGAACCCCTCGATCGGCTCGCCGTCGATGCGCAGCTCCACGAGCGACGCCGTCGAGGCGGGAGCCACGAGCAGCCCGCGCACCTCGACCTCCGACACCACCATGTGCGAGCTCGGCTGCGCCGTCATGACGACCCGCACCGCATCCGCACGCACGCCCGACAGGTCGGCCTCGGCGTACGGGGCGCCGGAGCCCGGCACCGTCACGGGCACCGGGGCGCCCACGGGCGTCCACGCGCCGTCGACGCGGGCCTCGAACTGCACGCTGCTCGCCCACGACGACCCGTCGCGGAAGAACAGCACGCGGCCGTCGACGAGCGTCGCAGGCTCGACCAGCTCGTACGAGAGCGTGTCGGCTGGCCGCTTCGTGCCGCTCAGCCAGTTCGACCAGCCCTTGTCGGCCGCGTCGCCGTTGCGCGTCGCATCCGCCGAGTAGCCCGGCTCGGTGTACGTCGCGGAGGCGACGACGCCGTCGAGCGTCAGGAGGTTGGCGGGCGCCCCCTCGGTGACGAGCACCGTGAGGGTCGCTGCGAGCTGCGTGCCCGCCGCGTCGGCCGTGCCTGCCACGGGCACCGAGCCCGGCTGCGCGAGCGCGGCGTCGTCGAGCCCGGAGAGCTCCCACGAGACCGGCACGTCGAACGTCGATGCCGACGCACCCACGCGCGCGGGCACCGTCGCAGGGACCGCGTCGGCGAGCGCCGCCGCCGTCGTGCCCTCGACGACCGTGATCGACACGGGATCGGTGCGCGTGAACGCGCCGACCTCGACCGTCGCCTCGACGGCGAGCGGCTGCCCGTAGAGGTCGACGGCGCTGCCTGCCACGGCGACCGTGCCCGCCTGCGACCAGTCGAGGCCGTCGGTGCTCCACGTCGCGGCCACAGGTGCGCCCGCGCCCCAGGCGTAGATGGGCTCGACGGTCGTCGGCAGCGTCGGCGCGACGCCGACGGGCGTCTGCACGACGACGTCGGCCGCGCCGAGCGCCGTCAGCGTGCGCGGCGTCCACCGCTGGTTCGTGGCATCGGAGGTCGTCCAGACGCCCACGGCGGTGCCGGGCGTCGTGCCCTGGCCGTTCACGTCGAGCACGCGACCGGTCGCGACGTTGAGGAACGAGAACGTCTCGCCGTCGCGCGTCGTCGCCACCCACGTCGTCGACGGCTGCGCGATGGCATCGGCCTCCGACGCCTCGACGAGCTGCGTGCCGGAGTCGGCTGCGGCGAGGAAGCGCCCGTCGCCCGACTCGATCGCGAAGCGGAGGTCGTTGGGCCTGCCCTCCGCAGCCGGTGCGGCGTGGAACGTGAACGCCTGCGCCTGCGCCGCGTCCTGCGTCGTCGGCAGCCCCTGCAGCGACAGCGCGTTGCCGCTCGTCGCCGGCGCCTGCGCCGACAGCGGCAGGCCGCTCTGCACGCCGGCGAGCGAGACGGCGTCGCCGTCGTCGAACGCGAGCGCGTCGTCGGCGACGCCGGAGACGCCCTCGACGACGAACGTCGTCACCGACTCGGCGGGCACCTCGAGGGTCGCCGTCATCGTCGTCGGATCGATCGCGACGGGCGCGCCCTCCACGAGCGCGTTCGACGACGGTGCGTCGATCGAGTCGGCCTCGGTCGTCACGACCGGCGTCACGGTCGCACCGGGCGCGAGGTTCGCGAAGCGCGACAGGTCGAGCGTCACGACGCGAGCGTCACCTGCGTTGACGTGCACGATCGCCGCGCCGTCGCCCTCCGGCGTGATCGCCGAGGTCGTCTGCGCGTCGTCGGTCGCGATGATCGTCGAGCCGGGCTGGATGTAGTGCGTGAAGTTGCGCAGGGTGTCGAACTTCGCGTTCGTCACCACCTGGCACCGTGCCGACTCGGGGAACGCGTCGCCCTGCGACCAGCCGGCGTCGTCGAGCCTGCGCACCGAGTAGCCCTCGGTGCCCGGCTCGGCGCAGTCGAAGTCGATGAAGACCGAGCCCCAGTTGAGCCGCTCGACCTGCTCCATGTTGTAGAGGTCCTCCACCTCCTGCCACAGCACGTACGCGTCGGGCTGCAGGATGCGCAGGTCGTTCGTGATGTGCTGCGCGATGCCGATGCCGCCCTCGATCGTGAGCGGGTCGAAGCCGGAGCCGCTCACCCAGTTGCCACCGACCTCGCTCATCCACAGCGGCAGGCCCTCCGCACGTGCGATGTCGCGCGTGAGCTCGCGGCCGTTCGTGCCGTACGTGTGCACGTTGATCTGGTCGACGTCGTCGCGCGCCTCAGCGGAGTACGAGCCCCACGCCGTGTTGAAGCGGCCGGGGTTCGTCTCGTCGTTCGACGAGATCGCGGTGTCGAGGCCCTCGGCGGCGAGCGCCTGCTCGACCTCGGCGAGGATCGCCTGCTGCTGCCCGGGCCCGGGGCCGGGGCAGATCTGCGCACCCTCCTGGGTGCGACCGCCGAGCGCCGGGAACTGCTGGCCGGGCGGCAGGCTCGTGCCCCAGTAGCCGTTGCAGGGCTCGTTGAACGGCGCGAGCGTCTGGAAGTCGATGCCGTGCGACGACTCCATCTCGGCCACGACCGTCGCGAGGTAGGTGGCGAAGGCCTCGGCGACGGCGGGGTCGGGGATGACCGACTCGTCCGTCGACGTGAGGCTGCCGGTCGAGAAGCCGCTGTTGGTCATGAAGTACGGCGGCGAGTTGCTGAAGGCCTCCCACACCATCTCGTCGCCCTGCTCCTCGGCGATCGCGTCGACCCACCAGCGCTGCGTGGCGTCGGCGTCCATGTCGTACGAGTCGGGGTCGGTCGCATCCCACTCGGCGAGGAAGTCGGCGCGGTCGTCGTACGTCGACGTCGCACCCGCCTCGGGATCGAGGTTCTCTGCCCACCAGCCCTCGACGGCGGCGCCGGGACGCAGGTAGTCGGGGACGTCGCTCGCGTTGCCGCCGCCGATGTTGTACCTGGCGACGTTGAGGTCGAGGCCCTCCTCGCCGAACAGGCGGTCGAAGAGCTCCTGGCGCAGCTCGGGCGGGTAGTCGCCCGTGGCGTTCGCGAACCAGACGAGCGAGGTGCCCCATCCTTGGAAGTCGCTCAGCCGGTAGCCGGGGTTGGGGGTGATCGTGACCTCGGTCGCTGCGCTCGCCGGCGGTGCCGGAGCGGTGACGAGCACCCCTCCTGACACGGCGGTCGCGACCGCGAGCGCGACCGCGAGGCCACGTCGTCTGGGTGCGTGCATCGTCTCGACTCCTTCGTCGGGGCATGGTCGATCGGCTCGGCGGTGCCGAGTCGGATCCTGCGGGTTCGTCTGGCGGTGGTCGTCGGGAGGCGGGTCAGTCGTGGGCGCGCAGCACGAGCACGCCGCGCGGGGGCACGACGGCGTCGGTGGAGCCGTCGGAGGCGACGTGCACGCTGCCGAGCGCGTCGTCGTCGATCGCGATGGGCTCGGCGCCGCGGTTCACGAGGAACCGCCACGCGCCGCGCTCTCCGCGCTCGACGAGCTCGACGCGGCCGCGCAGGTGCTCGGGCAGCGTGCTCGCGACGCCTGCGGCCTCGAGCACGCGTGCGAGCAGGCTCGCGCGCAGCTCGGCGCCGGGGATCGTCGCGACGTAGGCGGCGGCGCCTGCACCGTCGGCGCCTGGGCGCAGCGTCGCCGCGGGTCCGCCGGCGGCGGGCCCGTCGTCGAAGCGCGCGAGCACCTCGGCGTCGTGCGCGACCTCCACGCGCTCGCTCCAGAGCGTCGCGTCGGCTCCGTCGACGTGCACGTGCTCGCCGGGCAGCACCGGCAGCAGCTCGTCGACGCGCACGCCCAGCAGGTGCCGCAGCCGCCCCGGGTAGCCGCCGAGCTCGGTGTGCAGGCGCTCGTCGGCGATGCCTGCGTACGCGGTGACGAGCACCGAGCCGCCCGCGGCGACGTGGGCGTCGAGACGGTCGCGCAGCTCGTCGGTGACGATGTGGAGCATGGGGACGATCACGAGCCCGCGACCGGGCAGCGGCGCGGAGGCGGGCACGACGTCGGCGCGCACGCCCGCGTCGAGCAGCGCCGTGTACCAGTCGAGCGCCTCCTGCTTGTAGCGCAGCAGCGACGACGGCTGGGAGTCGAGGTCGACCGCCCACCACGACTGCCAGTCGAAGAGGATCGCGACGTCGGCGGCGTGCCTGGGCGCGCCCGCGACGTCGGCGAGCCGATCGAGCACCCCGCCGAGCCCGACGACCTCGCGGAAGATGCGCGAGTCGCGTCCGGCGTGCGGCACCATCGCGGAGTGGTGGCGCTCGGCGCCGCCGCGCGACTGCCGCCACTGGAAGTAGGCGATGGCGTCGGCACCGTGCGCGAGGTGCGTGAGGGCGTCGCGCGCGAGCTCGCCCTCGTGCTTCGCCACGTTGACGTGCTGCCAGTTGACGGCGCTGGGCGAGTGCTCCATGAGATACCACGGCTCGCCGCCGGCGACGCCGCTCGTGAGGTTCGCCGAGAAGCTCAGCTCGTCGAGATCCTGCGGGCCGGGGTGCCGGTAGTGGTCGTTCGAGATGAAGTCGAGCTCGCCAGCCCAGTCGGCGTAGTCCATCGCCTTCGTCTCGCCCATGATCATGAAGTTCGTCGTGATGGGCACGTCGGGCGTCGCGCGGCGCAGCACCTCGCGCTCGGCAACGAGGTAGTCCTTGAGCGCGTCGGAGGAGAAGCGTGCGAAGTCGAGCTGCTGCGTGGGGTTCGCGAACGACGTCGTCGCGCGCGGCGGCAGCACCTCGGCGAAGTCGGCGTAGCGCTGCGACCAGAACGTGGTCGACCATGCGTCGTTGAGGGTCGCGACGTCGCCGTAGCGCCTCGCGAGCCAGACGCGGAACTCGTCCGCAGCCTCGTCGGAGTAGTCGTGCACGTTGTGGCAGCCGAGCTCGTTGCTGATGTGCCATGCGGCGAGCGCGGGATGCGAGCCGTAGCGCTCGGCCATGCGCTCGACGAGCGCGAGCGCGTGCTCGCGGAAGACGCGGGAGGTGGGGCGCCAGTGCTGGCGGGCACCGGGCGAGAGCACGGTGCCGCGCTCGTCGACCGGCAGCACCTCGGGGTGCATCCGCGTGAGCCACGGCGGCGGCGACGCCGTCGCCGTCGCGAGGTCGACGGCGATGCCGTGCTCGTGGAGCAGGTCCATGACCTCGTCGAGCCAGCCCCAGTCGAACCGCTCGGGCTCCGGCTGCAGCATCGCCCAGGAGAAGACGCCGACCGTGACGATCGAGACGCCTGCCTCGCGCATGAGCGCGACGTCGTCGCGCCAGACCTCGCGGTCCCACTGCTCGGGGTTGTAGTCGGCGCCGTAGCCGATGCGGGTGCGGCCGTCCGGCCAGTGCACCCAGCGCTGCACGCGGGTCATGGGGTCCTCTTCGTCGAGTCGCTGCGGGTCGAAGGAGGGCTCGTGGATGGGCGGCTCCGCAGCCGCCCATCCACGAGCCGACGGGTCACTCGATCGTGAAGCCCTGCTCGGTGCCGTACGTGTCGATCTGCTCCTGCCATGCGGCGAGGCCCTCGACGATCGTCGTGTCGCCGACGTACGCCTGTCCGACGGTGTCGTTGAAGATCGAGTTCGCGTAGACCTGGTAGGGCAGGTAGCTCCAGCCCTCGACGACGTTCGCCGACGACTCGGCGAACACCTGGTTCGCCTGCTGGCCGCCGAAGTAGTCGAACTCGACGTCGAGGAACTCGTCGGACTCGAGGTCGGCCGTCGTCGCCGGGAAGGCGCCGGCGTCGAGGCGCAGCTGCACGCCGTCGCCCGTCGTCGCGAACTCGAGGAAGTCGTACGCGAGCGCTGCCTGCTCGCTCGCCGCGGTGACCGCGAGCGACGAGCCGCCGTTCTCGGCGGACGCGGCCCCGCCTGCCTCCCACTGCGGCATGGGTGCGACGCGCCAGTCGCCCGCGGCGTCGGGGGCACCCGACTCGAGGTTGGCGGGCATCCAGGCGCCCGTGGTGATCGACGCGATCGTGCCGTCGTTCATGCCTGCGAACCACTCGTCCGACCAGCTCGACACGGGTGCGAAGAGGTCCTCGTCGAGCATCGGCTGCCAGATCTCGGCGTACTGCGCGGCGTCACCCTCGAGGTCGACGCCCACCGTGGTGCCGTCGACGGCGAAGGGCTCGGCGCCGGACTGCCACATGAGGCTCGTCGCGAGGCCGGCGTCGCCGGTGTCGTTCGTGATCGAGACCGACGGGTCGGCCGCGCGCAGGTCGCGGGCCGCCTGGAGGTACTCCTCCCACGTCGTGGGCACGGCGACGCCGAGCCGCTCGAAGACCTCGGCGTTGTAGAACATCGCCATGGGGCCGGAGTCCATCGGCATGCCGACGATCGCGTCGCCCTGCGAGACGGCGGACCACGGGCCGGGCGCGAACGTGCCGTCGAGGTCTGCGGCACCGAGGTCGGAGATGTCGGCGAGCGACTCGGCGATGGCGAACTGCGGCACCGCGAAGTACTCGATCTGCGCGATGTCGGGGACGCCGCTGCCTGCCTGGATGGCGTTCTGCAGCGCCGTGTACTGGTCGTTGCCGGTGCCGGCGTTGACGAGCTCGATGTCGACGTCCTCGTGCTCGGCCTCGTACGCCTCGACGACGGCCTCGAGCGTCGGCTCCCAGGCCCAGACGGTGAGCGTGCCGCCGGCCTCGGCGGCCGCGTCGGGGTCCTCGGTGCCTGCGGAGCAGCCTGCCAGCGCGATGAGGCTCGCGCCGGCGATGGCTCCCGCTCGCAGTGCGGTGCTGTGGTGGTGCTTCATGGCATGCCCTCGTCTCTTCATCGGGGTGGGCGCCGATCGGTGCTGCGATCGGGGGTCTGGGGTGCTCATTCCTTGACGCTCCCGGCCGCGAGGCCCGACTGCCAGAAGCGCTGGAGCAGCAGGAACAGGGCGATGAGCGGGATGATCGCGAGGAGCGAGCCGGTGATGACGAGATCGAAGATCGCGTCGCCACCTGCGGTGGTGGCCTGGTTGTTCCAGGCGTTCAGGCCGATGGTCAGCGGGTACCAGTCGGGGTTCCTGAGCATGATGAGCGGCAGGAAGTAGTTGTTCCACGTCGCGACCGTCGTGAACAGCAGCACGGTGACGATGCCGGGGCCCAGCAGCGGCAGGCACACGGAGCGGAAGATGCGCAGCTCGCTCGCGCCGTCGACGCGCGCCGCCTCGATGAGCTCGTCGGGGATCGACTCGCTCGCGAAGACCCACATGAGGTAGAGGCCGAACGGCGAGATGAGCGACGGCAGGATGACCGCGAGCGGGGTGTCGGTGATGCCGATCCGCGCGAACATGAGGAACGTCGGCACCGCGAGCGCCGTGCCGGGGATCGCGACGGCGCCGAGCACGACCGCGATGGCCGCCGAGCGGCCGCGGAAGCGGAACTTCGCGATCGCGTAGCCGCCGAGCGTCGCGAGCAGCGTCGCGCCGCCCGCGCCGAGCACGACGTACAGCAGCGTGTTGGCGAGCCAGCGACCGAAGATGCCGTCGCCGTACGCCAGCACGCGGCCGATGTTGTCGAAGAGGGCGAACTCACCGCCGAACCACAGCCCGAACGTCGAGAAGAGGTCGGCCTGCGTCTTCGTGGCGTTGATGACGAGCCACACGAGCGGCAGCAGCGTGTAGATCACGATGACGGCCATCGCGATCGTCAGCAGCAGGCTGCGACGCTTGCGCGGCCCGCCGACGGGCGTGCGGCGGCGGTGCGCGCGCGCGGACGTGGGGCGCAGCGACGACGGCCTGCGACCGGTGACGCCCGGCACGATGACGGGTGCGCTCATCGCTGCTCCCTCCGCATCCCGCGCAGCTGCACGAGGTAGGCGATGACGGCGGTCAGGATGCCCATGAGGATGGCGACCGCGGCGGCGAGCCCCTGCTGCTGGCCGGAGAAGGACAGCTCGTACGCCCAGATGTTGGGCGTGAAGTAGCTCGTGATGGCGTTGGGTGCGAGGTTTCGCAGGATGCTCGGCTCGTTGAACAGCTGGAAGCTGCCGATGATCGAGAAGATCGTCGCGATGACGAGGGCTCCGCGGATCGCGGGCAGCTTGATCGCCGTGATGACGCGCAGCTCGCCCGCGCCGTCGATCTCCGCCGCCTCGTAGAGCGAGGTCGGCACCGTGCGCAGCGCTGCGAAGAAGATGAGCATGTTGTAGCCGACGAACTGCCACGTGACGATGTTGCCGATGGCGGCGAGCACGGTGTCGGGCGCGAGGGGCGATGCGATCGACGTGCCGAGGAGCTCGTTGAACGATCGCACGAGCCCGAACCGGTCGCCGTACATGAAGCCCCACATGAGGGTGGCGACGACGGCCGGCACCGCGTACGGCAGGAACACCGACAGCCGCACGAAGGCGGAGCCGTGCAGCCGGCCGGAGTCGATCGCGAGCGCGACGAGCAACGAGAGGAACAGCATGATCGGCACCTGCACGACCAGGAACAGGATGACGTTGCCGACGCCCGACCAGAATCGTGCATCGCCGAGGATGCGGGCGAAGTTGTCGAGTCCGACGAACTGCACGCCGCCGACGAGGCGGTCGGCGAAGAGGCTGAGGAACAGCGCGTAGGCGATGGGGGCCAGGAAGACGAGCGCGAAGACGATCGCGAAGGGGGCGAGGAAGCCGAGCCCCGCCAGGCGCGGGGCGCCTGCGCGTCGAGTGCGCGTCATGCTCGTCATCGAACCTCCTCGACCCGCAGCGTCGCGGTGTCGCTCGTCTCGCGCGGTGGTCGTGCGAGGCTCCTGCCGCGGGCTCGCGGCGATGGGGCTAACCTATCAGAACAGAACGGAAACGCACAATAGCGAAGAGAAGTGAACATCTCGGATGCGAAGGAGCACCCCCGCCATGACCCCCACCGACCCCCTGGACCGGGTGCTGCACCTGCGCTCGGGCGGCACGAGCGTCGTCGTCGACCTCGACGCCGGACACCTGCCCGCCATCGTGCACTGGGGCGCCGACCTCGGCGACGTCGCCCCCGAGATCCTCGCATCCCTCGCCACCGCCGCCCGACCCCAGCGCATCTCCGGCGGACTCGACCGCCCAGGCAGGCTCACGCTGCTGCCGCAGGAGTCCGACGGCTGGCTCCAGACGCCCGGTCTCGCCGGACACCGCTCGGGACGTGCGTTCACGACCGCGCTCGCCACCGGCGACGTCGCCGCCGACGACGCAGGCGTCACGATCCTCGCCGCCGACGACGAGAGCGGGCTCGAAGCGAGCATCCGCCTCGAGCTCACCGCTGGTGGCACGCTGCGCTCGCGCATCCGCATCGCCAACGTCGGCGACGACGACTACACCGTCGACGACCTCCACGTCACGCTGCCGCTGCCCGACGACGCCGACGAGATCCTCGACACCACGGGCCACCACCTCCGCGAGCGCGCCCCGCAGCGTCGCCGCCTCACGATCGGCACGCACGTGCGCGAGAGCCGCAGGGGCCGCCCCGGCGCCGACGCGAGCCTGCTGCTGGCGGCCGGCACGCCCGGCTTCGGGTTCGAGCGCGGCGTCGTGCACGCCGTGCACGTCGCGTGGAGCGGCAACCACCGCATGAGCGCAGAGCGCACCGTCACGGGCGAGGCGCTGCTGACGGCAGGCGAGCTGCTGCTGCCGGGCGAGGTCGTGCTGACGCCGGGCGACGCGTACGAGACGCCGTGGATCGTAGCGAGCTGGGGCGACGGCCTCACCGCGCTCTCCCACCGCCTCCACGACGACCTGCGGGCGCGCCCCCAGCACCCGCGCCGGCCGCGGCCCGTGACCCTCAACACGTGGGAGGCCGTCTACTTCGCGCACGACCTCGGCCGCCTCACGGCGCTCGCCGATCGCGCGGCGGCCGTGGGCGTCGAGCGCTTCGTGCTCGACGACGGCTGGTTCCTCGGCAGGCGCGACGACACCGCCGGGCTCGGCGACTGGAGCGTCGACCCCGCCGTGTGGCCCGGCGGCCTCGACCCGCTCGTTCGCCACGTGCGCGGGCTCGGCATGGAGTTCGGGCTGTGGGTCGAGCCCGAGATGGTGAATCCCGACAGCGACCTCGCACGCGCGCACCCGGAGTGGATCCTGCGCGGCCGCGGCGAGCTGCCCGTCTCCGCCCGCCAGCAGCAGGTGCTCGACCTCGCGAACCCCGACGCATGGGCGTACGTGCGCGACCGGCTCGACGCGCTGCTCGCGGACCACGACATCGCCTACCTCAAGTGGGATCACAACCGCGACCTGCTGGAGGCCGGCGACGGCCCAGGAGGACGCGCACGCGTGCACGCAGGCGTCACCGCCCTCTACGCGCTGCTCGACGACCTGCAGGCCCGCCACCCCGGCCTCGAGATCGAGTCGTGCGCGTCCGGCGGGGCACGCGTCGACCTCGGCATCCTCGAGCGCACGCACCGCGTGTGGACGAGCGACACCCTCGATCCGATCGAGCGGCTGCAGATCCAGCGCTACACGGGCCTCGTCGTGCCACCCGAGATGCTGGGCGCGCACCTCACGAGCCCCGTCGTGCACTCCACGGGACGCACGGCATCGCTCGAGCTGAGCGCCGGCGTCGCGGTGCTCGGCCACCTCGGCATCGAATGGGACCTCACGGCGCTCGACGACGCCGGGCTCGAGCGCGTCGCCTCGTGGGTCGCGCTGTGGCGGCGGCACCGCGGGATGCTCGCGACGGGCCGCGTCGTGCACGCCGACCTCGCCGATGCGAGCGTCGACGTGCGCGGCGTCGTCGCCGCCGACGCGTCCGAGGCCCTCGTGACGATCACGCAGGTCACCTCGAGCCGCTCGCATCCCGGCGCTCGCGTGCGCATCCCAGGGCTCGACCCCGAGCGCGCCTACCGCGTGACGACGCTGAGCCCCGCCCACGACGCGACGCCGGGGCAGTCGCCGCTGCCGTGGGCAGACGGCGTCACGCTCACGGGCGCCGCCCTCGCGCACGTCGGCATGCGCGCGCCCGCGCTGCTGCCGGAGCAGCTCGCGCTGCTGCACCTCGAGGCGACCGGCTGACCGGGCGCGTGGAGCGCGTCAGCGCTCCGCGTGCTGCCCGGCGCGAGAGATCTCGACCATGGTCTCGCGCGGCACGACCTTGACGCGAGCACGCCCGTGCGGCTCACCCAGGCTGATCTCGTGCTCGTCGAGCCGGATCCAGCCGGCGATGTCGGTCCAGTCGACGCCGCGCTCGGCGAGCAGCGCCGGGATCGCGTCGGCGCTCGCGTCCTCGGGCGTCCACCACGACAGCTCGTCGGCGAGCAGCTGCTCGACCGTCTCCTTCGCATCCGACTTCGTGTGGCCGATGAGGCCGACGGGGCCGCGCTTGATCCACCCCGTGGCGTACACGCCCGGCAGCGGACGGATGCCGTCCATCACGCGGCCCGCCTCGTTGGGGATCACGCCGCGCAGCTCGTCGAACGGCACGCCCGTGAGCGGCGACGAGAAGTAGCCCACCGCTCGGTACACGGCCTGCACCGGCACCTCGCGCAGCTCGCCGGTGCCCTCGATGCCGCCCTCGCCGTCGGGGCGCGTGCGCTCGATGCGCAACGCGGTGACGCCGTCGTCGCCGACGATCGCCACGGGACGCGACCAGAAGTGCAGGTGCAGCCGTCGCGACGCCTCGCCCGTCTCGCGCGTGCGCCACTGCTCGAGCACGCGCGAGATCACGAGGATCTGCTTGTTCGCCTTCCTCGCGTCCTCGTCGGGGTCGACCCCGAAGTCCTCGTCGTACAGCATCATGTCGACGTCGCGCAGCTCGCCGAGCTCGCGCAGCTCGAGCGGCGTGAACTTCACGTCGAGCGGGCCGCGGCGCCCGAAGACGTGCACGTCGGTCACCGGCGACGCCTCGAGCCCCTCGACGACGTTGGCAGGCACCTCGGTGGGCATGAGGTCCTCGGGATGCTTCGCGAGCATGCGTGCCACGTCGAGCGCGACGTTGCCGACGCCGAGCACCGCGACGCCCTGCGCCTCGAGCGGCCAGGTGCGCGGCACGTCGGGGTGGCCGTCGAACCACGACACGAAGTCCGCGGCGCCGTAGGAGCCGGGCAGATCGACGCCGGGGATGTCGAGCGGTGCATCCTTCACGGCACCCGTCGCGAAGATGACGGCGTGGTAGTGCCGCCGCAGGTCGTCGAGCGTGACGTCCTCGCCGAAGCGCACGTTGCCGAAGAAGCGCACGACGCCCGACTCCAGCACCTCGCGCAATGCCGAGATGATGCCCTTGATGCGCGGGTGGTCGGGGGCGACGCCGTAGCGGACGAGCCCGTACGGCGCCGGCAGCTGCTCGAACAGATCGATCGACACGTCGCTGCCACGCTCCACGGCGGCCTTCTTCAGGATGTCGGCGGCGTAGATGCCTGCCGGGCCTGCGCCGACGACGGCGACTCTCAGTGCATCGGGCACGATGATCCTCTCGTGGGTCGCGCGGTCACGCGCCTGTGGTCAGCGGGTGCGGGTGACGAGCGAGGCCGCGAAGGCGTCGAGCGCGTCGCGCACGGCCCCGGCAGGCAGTGCCGTGAGCGCCTCGTGCGCGCCGTCGCGCCAGCGCTCGGCCTCCGCGAGGGTGTCGAGGGTCGCGGGATGCTCGCGCAGCCTCGAGACGACATCCGGGAAGTCGTCGCCCTTGCGCTCGATGTCGGCCAGCAGCGCAGCGGCGTCGGCGTCGGTCTCGGCAGCGGCACGCAGGCGCAGCAACGGCAACGTCACGACGCCGGCGCGCAGGTCGGTGCCGGCCAGCTTGCCCGTCTCGGTCGACGCCGACAGGTCGAGCACGTCGTCGACGAGCTGGAACGCGACGCCGATGCGCTCGCCGAAGTCGCGCAGCGGCTGCCGGTACGCCGCGTCGGCGCCCGCCATGAGCGCGCCGAGCTCGGCGGCGGAGGCGATGAGCGACCCCGTCTTGTCTGCGAGGACGCGGATGTAGTGCTCCACGGGGTCGGTGCCCTGGGGCCCGAGCGTCTCGTGCAGCTGGCCGAGGCACATGCGCTCGAACGTGTTCGCGTGGATCGCGGCGAACTCGGTGCCGAGGCGCGCGCCCACGGCGCCCGCGCGGGCGAAGAGCAGGTCGCCCGCGAGGATCGCGATCGAGTTCGTCCACACCTCGTGCACCGCGGGCACGCCGCGACGCATCGACGCGCGATCCATGACGTCGTCGTGGTAGAGGCTCGCGAGATGCGTGATCTCGACGACCTCCGCAGCCGACACGACGTCGTCGGTCACGCCGTCGCCCAGCTGCGCGGCGAGCATGACGAGCATGGGTCGCGTGCGCTTGCCGCCCGCATCCTTCAGGTAGCGCGCCATCGAGTCGGCCACGGGATCCGTCAGGGCGACGTCGCGATCGAGGGCGGCCTCGACGCGCCGCAGCCCCGCCTCGAGGGCGTCGACGAGGTCGCGCTCGGCGCCGGAGGCCTCGTCGAGCGCGATCCCGAGCGAGGCGGCGAGGCCGCTCACGCCGTCGTCTCCTCTGGCGTCGCGCGCTGCATCGTCGCCATGCGGATCGTCTGCTCCGTGGGCTTGCGGCCGCGGTGCAATGCGACAGCGCCCATCGTCAGGTCGCGGTGGGCGACACGCGTGAAGCCCGCGCCGCGGATCCACCGCGAGAGGGTCTGCTGATCGGGCCACGCCGCGATCGACTCCACGAGGTACCGGTACGAGTCGGGGTTGCTCGAGGCGAGCCTGCCGACGAGCGGCACCGTGCGCAGGAACGCCGCGTGGCCGACGCGCGCGATGCGCAGCGGCGGCTTCGACGCCTCGCACACGAGCAGGCGGCCGCCGGGCTTCAGCACGCGGAAGAACTCCGACAGCGCCGCCTTCGGGTCCTGCACGTTGCGGAAGCCGAACGAGATGGTGACGGCGTCGAACGTGTCGGCGTCGAACGGCAGGTCCTGCGCGTCGCCGTGCACGAACTCGATCTCCGGGTAGCGCCTGCGCCCCTCGTCGATCATGCCCCGACTGAAGTCGAGCGCCGTCACGAGCGCGCCCGCCTTCGCCATCGGCGCCGACGACGTGCCGGTGCCCGCTGCGACGTCGAGGATGCGCTCGCCGGGCTGCGGCGCGACGGCACGCGTCATCTGCAGCCGCCACAGGCGGTCGTTGCCGAGCGTGAACAGCCCGTTCATGAGGTCGTAGCGCCTCGCGGTCGCGTCGAACATGCCCGCGACCTCGCTCGGGTCCTTGCCCAGGTCCGCTGCCCCCACGACGTCCATCCTACGGTGGCGCGCATCCTGCTCGTCAGCCGCGTGGGATCCGGAGCCGGGCGAGCGTAGGCTGGGCACCGTGCGGACCCAGCGACGACTGCGCGTCGTGACGACGCGCGCCGCCCACGGTCGACTCATCGCCCATGCGGATGCCGGCGCACCGCTGGCCTTCGTGCGATCGGGAGATGGGCTCGTCGGCGTGGGCGAGTCGGTGCGCATCACGGTGTCCGGAGCGGGCCGCATCGCGGATGCCGCCGCCCAGTGGGCTGACCTCGTCGCCGCAGCCGACGTCGTCGACGAGGTCGACGCGCACGGCACGGGACTCGTCGCCTTCGGCACCTTCGCGTTCGCCGACGACTCGGCCGCCACCAGCGTGCTCATCGTGCCGCGCATCGTGCACGGTCGCCGCGGCGACGACGCGTGGATCACGCGCATCGCCGTCGACGACGAGCCGCTGCCGGAGCCGCTGCCGCAGCGCGAGATCGACGACGTGCGCGTGGTGCTCGCTCCCGGCGCGATCGACGCCGCACGCTACGAGGCGATCGTCGGCGAGGCCGTCGCCGCCATCCGCGCCGGCGACCTCGAGAAGGTCGTGCTCGCCCGCGACCTCGTCGGGGTGCTGCCTGCCGGCGCCGATCAGCGCAGCGCACTGCTGGGGTTGCGGCGCCGCTACCCCGACGCCATCACGTACGCCGTCGACGGGCTGCTGGGCGCGAGCCCCGAGATGCTCGTCGCCGCGCGCGACGGCCACTGCTTCACGCGTGTGCTCGCAGGCACCGCCGCACGCGGTGCGACGCCCGAGCTCGACGGCGAGGCGGCGGAGGCGCTCGCGGAGCATCCGAAGGACGTCGGCGAGCACCGGCTCGCCGCCGAGTCGGCGCTCGAGTCGCTGCGTCCCATCTCGCACGACCTCGCCACGAGCGGGCCGTACCCGCTGCGCCTGCCGAACCTGTGGCATCTGGCGACCGACATCACGGGCACGCTCGACGGCTCCGTGCTCGATGCGCTGCAGGCACTGCATCCGACCGCTGCCGTCGCCGGCACGCCCCGTGCGGACGCGCTCGCGCTGCTGGGTGCGCTCGAGGGCATCGACCGCGGCCGCTACGCGGGCCCCGTCGGCTGGGTGGATGCGTCGGGAGGCGGCGAGTGGGCCATCGCGCTGCGCGGTGCGCAGGTCGCGGCCGACGGCGGCATCCGCGCGTTCGCGGGTGCGGGCATCGTCGCGGAGTCGGAGCCGGCCGACGAGCTCGCCGAGACGGCGATCAAGCTGCGCCCCATCGTCGACGCGTTCGGCGATCCGCTGCCGCCGAGGCCGGTGCTCGAGTAGCAGGCGCCGCCCGAGCACCGATGCGTTTCGCAGGCGATCCGGGAGGTCAGAGGGGCATCTTCCCTCCGCCACCCCGGATCGCCTGCGAAACGCACCTGGGCTGGCCGCGGGTCGGCGGGTCTGCGCAGGGCTAGGGTCGACGGATGCTCGATGCCGCCGCCGTGCGCCCTCCCGCGGTCGCAGCCGTCTCGCCGTCCGTGACCCTCGGGATCGTGCCGCAGGTCGTCGAGGCGCTGCCGTTCGCCCTCGTCGTCGAGCACGACGCCGACCCGCTCGCCGCCGTCGACGCGTCGGGCGTCGTCGCGCTCGTGCGGGCTCCCGACGGGACGACGACGATCCGCGCCGCGATCGACGCGGACGTCGAGCGATGGATCGCGCTGTGGACGGGCGGCACGGCCCACGGCCTCGACGCGCCTGGCATGACGGCGTCGATCGCCGCACCGCTGTCTGCCGCGGGCCTCGCGGTGTTCGTCGTCGGCACCGCGACGGCGGATCTCGTGCTGGTGGGCGAGGACGACCGCGATCGCGCCCTCGCAGCCCTGCGCGCATCGGGCCACGACGTGCGCGCCTGACGCGCCCATCCGCCCGCCCGATTGCGTTTCGCAGGCGATCAGGGTGGTCCGAGGGGTATCTTCCCTCGACCACCCCGGATCGCCTGCGAAACGCAACCGAGAGGGGGTCGGGGTCAGCGCAGCGGCGCCTCGAGGGGGACGCGGTCGGTGCAGCCTGCCGCGACGACGCGGACCGTCGACGGCGGGTTCGCCGCCAGCAGGCCGGCCGGGCGGATCGGACGGCGCACGAGGTCACCGCCGCAGTTCGGGCACACGTGCGCGAAGGCGTCGGCGCACGCCGGGCACCACGTGCACTCGAATGTGCAGATGAACGCGACGGCAGCCGGCGGCAGGTCGGCGTCGCAGCACTCGCAGCCCGGGCGCAGCTCGAGCATCACAGGGCCGTGCCGCGCTCGGAGCCCTTCGAGCCGCCCGTGCGCGTCGAGCCCGTGGCCGCGCTCGTGGGCGTGCCGACGCCCGCGACCTCGCCCTTCTTGCCGCTGCTCTTGCCCTTGCTCTTGCTCTTGCTCTTGCCCTTGCCCTTGCTCTTGCCCTTGCCCTTGCTCTTGCCCTTGCCCTTCTTCTTGTTCTTGCCCTTCTTCTTGCCCTTGCCCTTGCCGCCATCCTTGGCCTTGCCCTGCTCGGCACCGCCCATGCGCTGCTGCGACCCCTTCGGCGACGTCGACTCCCCCTCGCCGATCGCGGCGTCGACGGCCGCCCCTTCCACGTCGTCGACGACCGACGCCGCGGCCGACGCGGCCAGCGCATCCTCGGGGATGCCGCCGAGGGCGACGAGCCGCTCGCGCTCGGCGTCGACGTCGTAGTCGGCCGTCGGCCACTGCGGGTCGATGGCCTCGAGCGCCTCGATGAGCAGCTCCTGCACCGCCAGCCGCGCGTACCACTTGCGATCGGCAGGCACGACGTGCCACGGGGCCGACGCACGCGCCGTGCGGTCGATCGCGATCTTGTACGCCCGCTGGTACTCGTCCCACAGCGTGCGCTCGTCGACGTCGCCCGGGTTGTACTTCCAGTGCTTGTCGGCACGATCCAGGCGCTCCAGCAGCCTCGCGCCCTGCTCGCCGTAGGAGATGTGCGGCATGACCTTCACGAGGTGGATGCCCTGCTCGCCCAGCTGCCGCTCGAAGTCGACGATGCGGCCGTAGCGCTGCTCGATCGTCTCAGGCTTCGAGAGCCCGCGCACGCGGTGGATGAGCACGTCCTCGTAGTGCGAGCGGTCGAAGACCCCGATCTGGCCAGGTTGCGGCAGCGCGCGCTCGATGCGCCACAGGAAGTCGTGGCGACGCTCGGCGGGCGTCGGCCGCTTGAACGAGGTGATGCGCACGCCCTGCGGGTCGACGGCGCCGACGACGTGGCGCACGAGCCCACCCTTGCCTGCGGTGTCCATGCCCTGCAGCAGCAGGAGCACGCTGCTGGTGGCGCCGCCCGCCGACGACGCTGCGAAGAGCCGCTCCTGCAGCTGCGCGAGGTGCACGGCGCGCTCGGCGAGCATCGCCTGCCCTGCCGCCTTGTCGCCGTCGAAGCCGGGCGTCGATCGCGTGTCGATCTCGGCGAGGCGGATGCCGCGACGCGGATGACGGACGGCTGCGGGGATGGCGCTCATGGCGTGAGCCTAGTCACGCGGGTGCGCGGCGCAGGCGGAGGCTACGGCGCCAGTCGCACCTCGATGAGGCACGTCGCCGCGGCCGTGAGCGCCCGCTCGAGGCCTGCACGGTCGTCGACGAGCACGTGCTGCCAGCCGTAGGCGGCGGCGAGCGCCGCGAGGTCGACGGTCTGCGGCGTGCGCTGCACCCGGGCGAAGTCGGCGGGGTCGGCGGTGCCCGCGACCTCGAGGTCGTCGAAGATCGTGCCACCGCCGTCGTTGCCGACGACGAGCTGCAGACGCGGCCTCGGCTCGTCGGCGGGCACGTGCAGCCCGCCCACGTCGTGCAGCAGCGTGAGGTCGCCCATGAGCGCACGCGTCACACCGCGACCGCCCGCCCGGTCGTGGGCGAGCGCGACGCCGATCGCCGTCGACACGGTGCCGTCGATGCCGGCGAGGCCGCGGTTGGCGTGCACGGTCACGGGCTTGCCGCCGACGCTGCGGTCGAGCACGCGGATGAGCCTGGATGCGCCGAGCACGAGTCGGTCGTGGGGCCACGTGTGCTCCCACACGGCCCTCGCGAGCATCGTGCGCGTCACAGGGCGTCGGGCGTCCTCGAGCACGGCGCGCGCGTAGTGCTCGCGCGACAGGTCGGCACCGGGGATGGGGGCGGCGTCGGCGTCGAGGATGCGCCTCGACGCGTGCACCCACCTGCCCACCCACGCCCGTGCCCACTCGCCGGGCTCGCCGTCGGCGACGAGGTCGCCTTCGACGACCGTGCCGCGCACGTTGTCGAGCCCGCGGCGTCCGGCGACGACCGTCTCGACGTCGTCGCGGCGCATGAGGCCCACGACGAGGCGCGTGAGCGTGGGGTGGCCGACGACGACGACGCGTCGCACCTCGGCGGCGAGGTCGGTCGCGAGCACGTCGGGCACGACGAGGTTGGGGCCGAAGCGCGCGTTCGACGACGGCTCGGCGACGAGCGGCGCGCCCAGCCCGATCGCGAGCGCCGATGCCGCGGGCGTGGCGTCGGCGCCCGCGACGACGACCGTGCCGGGCTCGGGTGCGATGAGGTGCGTCGGGCGCGGCACCGCGGCGACGGCCTCGACGGCCGTGTGCTGGGTGACGTGGCCACCCGAGAGCGGGTCGCGCAGCGCGACGTTGAGCTGCACGGGCCCCGGCTCTCGCATGCCGTGAGCGCCGAGCGCCTCCGTCACCGCGCGCACGGCGTCGGCCTCGGGCGTCGCATCGGCGTCGGCGATCGCCTCGACGACCGCGCGCGCGCCGGCACCGAAGATGCCGGGCTGCGCTGCGGTCTGGTTGGAGCGGATGCCCTGCAGCTCCGGAGGACGGTCGGCGGTGATCGCGATGACCGGGAGGTCGGCGTGGTGCGCCTCGAGCATCGCGGGGTGCAGCTCGGCGACGGCGGTGCCGCTCGTGACGACGATCGCGACGGGCGTGCGCGTCTCGCGCGCGATGCCGATGGCGAGGAACCCGGCGGAGCGCTCGTCGATGCGCACGTGCAGCGTCAGCCTGGCGTCGCGAGCGAGACGAGCCGCTGCGAGTGCGAGCGCCTGCGAGCGCGACCCCGGGCAGACGACGACGTCGTGCACGCCTGCGTCGGCGAGCGCCGCGAGCAGTCGGTCGGCATAGGCGGCGGAGCCGCCGTCAGCCACGGCGCGTGTCGTCGTCGTCGCGGTCGTCGGCTGCGGGCAGCGTGCTGTCGGCGGTCGGAGGCTCGTCGTCGCCCTCCGCCTCTGCGCTGCCTGCGTCGGCCTCGGGCTCGCCGTCGCGGGTGCGCTCGGCCTGCGCCTCGTCGTCGAGCGCCGCGAGCTGCGCCTCGAGCTCCGAGATGCGGCGGTCGGACTCGTCTGCGCTCACCCACGTGCCCATCTGGGTGCGGAACGCGGGCGAGTCCTCCGGACCCTCGGGCGGTGCAGCGGAGCGCGGCGCCTTGCCCCACAGCAGCCAGCCCAGCGGACCGATGACGGGCACGAGCACGATGAGCACGGCCCACAGCACGCGGTTGAGCCTGCGGATGCGACGGTCGTCGGTGATCGTGAGGTCGACGATCGCGTACACCGCCATCGCGACGGCGAGGATGCCGCCGATGATGTAGAAGCGCGCCATGCCGATGATGGTACGCGTCGAGCCCATGCGCCGACGCAGGTTCCGCCGCGCGCGTACGCTGGGTGGGTGCGTGCCATCCTCGTCTACGCCCTGCTCAGGGGTGCGCTGTTCGTCGTGCCCTTCGCCATCCTCGTCGCCGCGCAGGTCCCGTGGTACGTCGCGCTCGTCGTCGCGCTGCTGTTCGCGTTCGCCGCGAGCTCCATCTTCCTGCGCAGGCAGAAGGTGGCGGCGGCGGCCGAGATCGCCCGCATGCGGGGCGAGGACGCCTCGAACGCCGACGAGGACGCCGAGGACCGCGCGATCGACGCCGAGGGTGCCGACGCGAGCGCGGCACCCGACGACGCCGATCGTCACCGCACGGCCGACGCCGACGCTGACGCGTCGTCGCCGACGGCCTCCGGCGAGCCTGCCGCTGCCGAACCCGCCGACGCATCCGACGAGCGCACCGAACGCTGAGGCGGCGAGCCCCTCGCGCGACTAGAAGGTGAAGCCCGTGATGCCGCCCCACAGGGCCACGGCGGTGCCGAGCCCGTAGAGCAGCGTCGCGAGCGACGTGAGGCCGAGCGCCGTCACGTAGTCGCGCGTCGTGCGCCCCATGGCGACGATGACGACGGCGGGAGCCGCGACGACGAGCACCAGCAGCACGAACGGGCCGTACGCGAGCGCGAGCGCGTAGATGGCGAGGATGCCGAACGGTGCGAGCATGAGCACGCCGTAGAGCACCTTGGCGGGGACGCGGCCGATGAGCGTCGGCAGGCTGCGCTTGCCGGAGGCGCGATCCGAGTCGATGTCGCGGATGTTGTTGACGAGCATCGTCGCGGCGGCGAAGCAGCCCATCGCAGCGCCGAGCACGAGCGAGTCCTCCGTCCACCGACCGAGCGTCGCGTACACGGTGCCGTTGACCGCCACGAGGCCGAAGACGACGAACACGACGACCTCGCCGAGCCCGTAGTAGCCGTACGGGTGCGTGCCGCCGGTGTAGAACCAGGCGAGCACGACGCATGCGGCGCCGACCGCGAGCAGCCACCACTGCTGCGACACGATCGCGAGCGCGACGCCGGCTGCGGCACCGAGGCCGAGCAGCACGAGCGCGACGGTGCGCACCGTCTTCGGGTCGACGGCGGTCGAGCTCGTGATGCGCGCAGGGCCCTGACGGTCGCGGTCGGTGCCGCGGATGCCGTCGGAGTAGTCGTTGGCGACGTTGACGCCCATCTGCAGCAGCAGCGCGACGGCGAGCGCGAGCAGTGCGATGCCGAGGTGGTAGCCCTCGGCGTTGAAGGCGGCACCGACGCCGACCGCGACGGGCGCGATCGCCATCGTGAGCGTGCGCGGTCTCGTGGCGGCGATCCAGTCGCCGAGGGTCGGGGGTCGCTTCGCCTGCCGCACGGCCGTGCCGCGCCTGGCCGGGTTGCCGGAGCGCTCGCGCGAGCGCTCGACCTGCTTGCGGCCTCCCTGGGCCTGTCTCGTCTTCGCCACGGCGTCGAGCGTAGCCGCACGAGCGCTGCGCGAGCCGAGGGCCCCGACCCGGGCAGGGGTGGGGCCACGGCTCGGGAGCGGCACGCACGCCGCCGAACCTGCACGCCACGGCCACCGCATCGGCCCCTCGCACGCGAGAGCCTCCTCACGTGCGGGTTCCGCGCGACACCCGGTGGTCGCCTCGACGGATGATGGCGAGCAGGTCCTGCTGGACGGCATCCCATCCGTGCACGATCTGCGCGGCGGTGAGCCTCACCACGAGGTATCCGGCTGCCGTGAGCTCGCGGTCGCGCTCCCGATCGGCCGCCTGCGCACGCCAGTCGGCGTGATGCTCGGCGCCGTCGCACTCGATGACGAGTCGCTCGCCGACGAGGATGTCGACGCGGTGCCGCCCGATGCGGACCTGCGTGCGCACGCGGATGCGGCGCGCTCGCAGGCGAAGCCGCACGATGCTCTCGAGCCCCGACTCCGCGGCATCGACGCGCTCGAGGAGGGCCTGCACCGTCGACGGGGCATCGCGCGACCACGACGCGAGCTCGTCGCGCGTCGCGAGGCGCAGGTGCAGCAGCGAATCCGCGACCACCACCAGCTCCTCCTCCGTCGCGCACCGCAGCAGGCATCGGAACGCCGCATCGACGTCGTCCACCGGCCACGCGACGCCCGGCGCGCGGCCGTACGGGCTGCAGCCCACCGGGCCGCCGCGGTGGACGGCTGCGCCGAACCGACACCTGGGAGGGACCTCGGCTGCACGCGGCACGGGAGACCCCGCTCACGTGCAGGGTCGGCGGGCGAGGCGCGTCAGCGGGGGCGCGGGGCGCTGGGCGTCGACCGCCACCACGACCTGCGCTGCCGCATGCGACTCGCGACGAGCCGAGCCAGGCGCTTGCGGTCGGGCTTGCCGGTGTGGGTCGTGGGGATGACCGACACCGTGACGACGTGGTTGGGGCGCGCGGGCTTGCCGAGCGCGTGCTGCACGGCCTGCCGCATCTCGGCCAGGTCGGGTCGCAGCGTCGTGACGACGACGGGCACCTCGCCCCACTCGGCGTCCGGGCCAGAGACGACGACGGCGTCGGGCGCGAACACCTGCACGACGTGCTCGACGGCGGCGAGCGACACGTTGACGCCGCCCGAGACGATGACGTCGTCGATGCGGCCCGACACCTGCAGCTGCCCGCCGATGAGCGATCCGGCGTCGCCGGTGCGGAACCAGCGGGTGCCGCGCGCGTCCTCGACGAAGCGCCGCGCGGTCAGCTCGGCGTCGGAGTAGCCGTCTGCCAGGTGCGGACCCGAGATCTCGATCTGGTCGGTGAGCCGCACCTTCGTGTCGCCCAGCGGCCTGCCGTCCCACACGCAGCCGCCGCACGTCTCGGTCATGCCGTACGTGCGCGTGACCTTCCACCCCAGTCGCGAGGCGCGTTCGATGAGGCCGAGCGGCGCGCGCTGCCCGCCCAGCAGGATGCGGTCGAGCCTGCGGATCGGCGCCGCGAACGACCGGTCGAGCTGTGCGGCGTCGACGAGCCTGGCGAGCTGCGCGGGCACGAGCGAGGTGTAGCGGCGGTCGTGCTCCAGCGACTCGACGGCGGCGACGAAGGCCTCGGCGGTGAAGGAGCCCTCGGTGCGCACGAGGTCGGCCCCCGATGCGGCGTTGCGCCAGATGACGTTGCGGCCGGCGATGAACGACTCGGGCAGCGACAGCACCCACTGGCCGGCTCCGCCGAGCGCCTCGTTGGCGGCTGCCGTGGAGGCGGCGATGGCGTCGTCGGAGAGCAGCACCTGCTTGGGCACGCCGGACGAGCCGCTGGTCGCGACGATCTCGGGCATCAGCGCGCCCCCGACTGCCGGCGGAGCATCAGTACGCCCACGGGAACGGCGACCAGTCCGGGTCGCGCTTCTCGAGGAACGCGTCGCGGCCCTCGACGGCCTCGTCGGTGCCGTACGCGAGGCGCGTGGCCTCGCCCGCGAACAGCTGCTGGCCCACGAGGCCGTCGTCGACGGCGTTGAAGGCGTACTTGAGCATGCGGATGGCGGTGGGGCTCTTGCCGAGGATCTCGCGCGCCCAGTCGATGGCCGTCGCCTCGAGCTCGGCATGCGGCACGGACGCGTTGATTGCGCCCGCGGCGAGCGCACGGTCGGCCGAGTACTCGCGGGCCAGGAAGAACACCTCGCGTGCGAACTTCTGCCCCGTCTGCCTCGCCATGTACGCGCTGCCGTAGCCGGCGTCGAACGAGCCGACGTCGGCGTCGGTCTGCTTGAAGCGCGCGTGCTCGGCGCTGGCGATCGTGAGGTCGCACACGACGTGCAGCGAGTGGCCGCCGCCTGCCGCCCATCCGGGCACGACGGCGATGACGACCTTCGGCATGAAGCGGATGAGGCGCTGCACCTCGAGGATGTGCAGCCTGCCGGCGCGTGCGGGGTCGATCGACGCGGCCGAGTCGCCGTCTGCGTACCGGTAGCCGTCGCGCCCGCGGATGCGCTGGTCGCCTCCGGAGCAGAAGGCCCAGCCGCCGTCCTTCGGGCTCGGGCCGTTGCCGGTGAGCAGCACGACGCCGACCTTCGAGTCGACGCGTGCGGCCTCGAGGGCGCGGTACAGCTCGTCGACCGTGCTCGGCCGGAAGGCGTTGCGCACCTCAGGCCGATCGAAGGCGATGCGGGCGATGCGGCCGTCGTGCGAGCGGTGCGACGTGATGTCGGCGAACCCCTCGGACTCGGGCGAGACGACCCATGCGCTCGGGTCGAACAGCTCGGAGACGGTCACGCCATAAGCCTACGCCGGGGCACCCACGCGGCTCGCCGAGCGTCGGCTCAGAACCCGCCCTCCGGCCTCGCGACGAGCTCGTACGACTGCAGGTCGGCCGCGAACGTGACGGTCACCTGCAGCCGCCAGCTCGCCGGCGAGCCGCCGACGACGCGCACGCTCACGCCGAACGTGAGCGACTGCCGGTCGCCGAAGTAGGTGGAGCCGTCGAGCGTCGCCTCGTAGCGCTCGCCTGCGCCGAGCGGCTCGCTGTCGGGGCAGCCGGACGCCGGGGTCGCAGCGCATGCGTCGACGTAGGCGACCGCCGCCTCGCGCGCGTCCTCCGCGAGCGCCTCGGACGGCGTCACGCCCCCGAACCACATCGCACCGTCGCCGGTGACCAGCAAGGCCGTGTCCTCGACCTCCATCCCCACGGGCGCCACGACGCCCAGCTCGTACTCGGCCGGGTACAGCCAGACGGGATCCTCGCTCTGCGCGAACCCCTCCGGCGCCTCGACGCCGCCGACCGCCTCGACGCGGGCGACCGACACCCACAGCGGCGAAGCGACCGCGAGGCCGCGGTCGAGGCGCCACCCTCCGTCGCGCACGAGCTCGAGGCGGATGGGCGAGCCCTGGCTGAACGAGGGCAGCGCGACGCCGCACGACACGGTGGCGCGGTCGTCGTCGACGCGCGGCTCGGCGCAGTCGAACGTCGCAAGGCTCGTCGGCTCGGCGGCGTCGAGCAGCCCGGCCTCCGCGTACTCCGCGTCGGGCTGCACCATGCTGCTCGCCTGCGCGAAGTCGCCCGACTCGACGGCGGCGACGTGCTCGGCGACGACGCGCTCCAGGTCGGCCATCGAGCCCGCATCCGCCTGCCGCTGGATGGCGGGCACGGCGACGAACGTGGCGGCGACGAGCGCGGCGCCCGCGATGAACGTCGCGAGCGGGTTGCGCCCGAGGGCGAGGATGCGGGCGAGGGCGCGGCGCGGCTGCTGCGCGTCGCCCCCGGAGGCGTTCGCCCGGCGCACCGCGGGTGCGGGCACGTGCGCATGCTCGAGCGCGAGCGCCTCGACGCGAGCGTCTCGCTCACGTGCCTCGTCGTCGGCGAGCGCACGCGCCCGCTCGACCTCGTCGTCCGAGGGCATCGTGAAGTCGGGCATGCGCTCGCTCACGGAGCCACCGCCGATGCGCTCTCGATCTCGAGCTCGTAGCTCACGAGATCGGGCGTGAACCGCACGCGCACGACGACCTCGACCTGCGGCGCGGCGCCCGCCTCGCCGACGAGCACCGGCTGCACGAACGCGGTGCCCTGCCAGCCGACCGTCGGTCCGGCCTCGACCGGGGACGCCTCGAGCGTCGCACCCGGTGCGAGCCTGACCGCAGTGCACTCCCCCGCCGCGCCGCCGGCCGCGACGCACGCCTCGACGGCTGCGAGCGCGGCGGCGCCGGCATCCTCGACCACCTCGGCAGCCGGCATGCGCCCCACGAGCAACGAGGCACCCGAAGGGCCGACGACCATGCCCGCGTCGCCCACGACCTCCACGAGCGGGGAGGTCGCGACGTCGACGTCGTAGAACCCGGGCAGCAGCAGCGGCCCGCCCGTGACGCCGGACCCGCCGGGGATCGCGACGCCTCCGACGGCGGCGACCTCGCCGCCGGCGAGGAACGTGGATGCCCGGCGCTCGAGACCCTCGACGATCTCCCAGTCGCCGTCGCGTGCGAGGCCGATCGTCATCGAGCCCTCCTGCGAGGATCGATCCGCCGGACCACCTGCGACGACGACGCAGGTCACGTCGGCGACGTCGCCGTCGACCTCCGGGTCGGCGCAGTCGAGCACGGCTGGGATGGTCGGGCGCGCGACGCCCAGCAGCGCCAGATCGGCCCCGCCCCCATCCGGCGTGTGCAGCGCCGCGGCCGCCTCCGCGTCGCCTGCCTCGACCGCCGCGACGTAGTCGTCGACGAGCCGCGGGAGCTGCTCGGCCGCATCCCGCTGCAGCGCGGGGAGGCCGATCGCGAGCGCGGCAGCCACGAGCGCGACCGCCGTGACGACGGCGATCCCGATGCTCCTGCGCCGCCGGCCGCTCGACGCAGCAGCGTCCGGCTGCACGAAGTCGGGCATCGGCGCGGCCATGACGTGCAGTGTTCCAGACGTCCCCCGACCGCCGCTGGACGCACCGCGTGCCGCGTCACGCGCCGCGCGCGTCAGAAGATCGCGAGCGACCGCCACACGAACGCGCTCGCGACGAGGAAGAGGATGAGGGTCGCGCCGCCGAGCGACGCCCCGAGCGCGCCCGTGCGGCGTCCGTTCGGCGACGACGCTGCGAGCAGTCCGCAGCCGACGCCCGCGACCCCCAGCACCGTCACGGCCACGAGCAGCCCGATGACGACCGGCCGCTCGCCCGGAGCCGGCGCGAACAGGTGCGTGACCTGCTGCAGGAACGACACGACCTGCCCCACGACGCCGACGGGCACGATCAGCAGCGACAGGCGACCGAGGCCGCGTGCCCGTGCGTGGATCGCCTCAGCGACGCTCACATGCCCAGCGCGAGCACGACGATGAGCGGGATGAGCGGGTTCGTGAGCACGACGAGCGCGAGGGAGCCCGCGCCCAGGATGACGTTGAGGCGGCCGCGCCGCACGAGGGCGGCGATGGCGCAGCCGACGGTCCCCAGCGTGAGGATGCCCCACACGGGCAGGCCCGTGATGAGGAGGCCGCCGAGCGGCGTGAACAGCAGCACGATGGACACGAGGAAGATGAGGCCGCCGAGCGCGGCACCGACGGCGGCGATGATGCCGTACACGGGGCTGCGCTTCAGCTGCTGCCCGGGGGCGAGCCGCGTCTCGGTCACCCACGGCATCTCGGTCGTCGTCATGCGACCAGTGTGCCGTACGCATGCACGCCGAGGCTGACGTGCAGCCGCGAACGCGCCACACACGCGCTCCGGTCGTGCCGCCAGGCGCGTCGCGGGGTGACGGGAGACGTGCGCTGCGCCAGGATGGTCGCGATGCTCCCGCCCATCGATGCGCTGCTCGAGTCCCTCCACGTCGTGCGCCTGCCGCTCGCGACGCGGTTCCGCGGCGTGACCGAGCGCGAGGCGGCCTTCGTGCGCGGACCCGAGGGCTGGGCGGAGTGGAGCCCGTTCCTCGAGTACGAGGCCGAGGAGGCCTCGACGTGGCTCGCCGCGGCGATCGAGGATGCGTGGCTGCCGCGCCCGCCTGCGCTGCGCGACCGCATCCCGGTGAACGCGACGCTGCCCGCCGTGCCCCCGGAGGACGTCGCAGGCGTGCTCGCCCGCTACGACGGCTGCCGCACCGTGAAGGTGAAGGTCGCAGAGCGTGGGCAGACGCTCGACGACGACGTCGCCCGCGTGCGCGAGGTGCGCACGCTGCTGCCGGACGCTCGCATCCGCATCGACGCGAACGGCGGCTGGAACGTCGACGAGGCGGAGTCGGCGGTGCGCGCCCTCGAGTCGCTCGATCTCGAGTACGTGGAGCAGCCGTGCGCGACCGTGCCGGAGCTCGCCGAGCTGCGCGCCCGCATCCATCGTCTCGACGTGCCGGTCGCCGCGGACGAGTCGGTGCGCAAGGCCGAGGACCCGATGGCGGTCGTCGCCGCAGGCGCGGCCGACGTGCTCGTCGTGAAGGCGCAGCCGCTCGGTGGCGTGCGGCGCGCGCTCGCGATCGTCGCCGAGGCGGGGCTGCCCGCGGTGGTGTCGAG